>JASDSW010000098.1:0-7405 GCA_041441555.1 Aeromonadaceae bacterium | reverse complement strand
CTCTGCCGTCAGGCGTGGCAGGCAAAGACTGGGAGGCATCTGCCGGCCGGCATCAAACGCTCGGGGCGGTGATGAATTCGCGGATGCTCTGCTCGATCCCCGCGCTGTCGAGTCCCAGCAGCTGATAGATCTCCTCCTGGGTGCCCTGTTCGATAAAGCGATCGGGCAGCCCCAGGTTCAGGACGGGGCGATACAGACGCAGGCGCTGCAATGCTTCGTTGACGGCGGATCCGGCGCCGCCCAGCAGGGCACCATCTTCTAGGGTCACCAGATAGTCATGGCTGGCCGCGAGTTCACCGAGCAGTGCCTCATCCAGCGGTTTGACAAAGCGCATGTCGGCCAGCGTGGCCCCCAGTCGCTCGGCGACCGGTTTGGCTTGCTGCAGCAGGGTGCCAAAGGCCAGGATGGCGACCGATTTCCCCTGCCGCAACAGGCGTCCCTTGCCGATGGTCAGACTCTGCATCTGGGCGGTCGGCGTGATGCCGGAGCCGATGCCGCGCGGGTAGCGCACCGAGGCCGGGCTTCCCAGCTGATAACCGGTGAAGAGCATCTGTCGGCACTCATCCTCATCGGAGGGGGTCATGATGGTCATGTTGGGAATGGTGCGCAGGAAGCTGATATCAAAGGCCCCCTGATGGGTGGGGCCGTCGGCTCCGACGATCCCGGCACGGTCGATGGCAAACAGCACGGGTAAATTTTGCAGTGCCACATCGTGGATCAGTTGATCGTAGGCGCGTTGCAGGAAGCTCGAATAGATGGCAACCACGGGTCTGAGCCCGCCGATCGCCATCCCGGCGGCCAAGGTCACGGCATGTTGCTCGGCAATGGCCACATCAAAGTAGCGCTGCGGATATTGTTGCGAGAATTCGACCATGCCGGAGCCTTCCCGCATCGCCGGCGTGATACCGATCAGTCGCTCATCCTGGGCGGCCATATCGCACAACCACTGACCGAAGATCGCCGAGAAGCCGGGCTTGCCGCCAGCACTCTTGGGCAGGCACTCCTCGTCCGGATTGAACTTGGGGACGCCGTGATAACCGATTGGATCTTTTTCCGCCGGCTCATAGCCCTTGCCCTTCTTGGTCATCACATGCAGCAGTTGCGGCCCCTTGAGTTGCCGCATGTTGCGCAGCGTGCTGATGAGGGCGTTGACGTCGTGGCCGTCGATGGGACCTATATAGTTGAAGCCAAACTCCTCGAACAGGGTGCCTGGGATCACCATTCCCTTGATATGTTCCTCGGCGCGCCGCGCCAGCTCCTTGACCGGCGGCAGGCCGGAGAGCACCTTCTTGCCACCCTCGCGGATGGTGGTGTAGAGCTGACCGGAGAGCCAACGCGCCAGATGGTTGTTGAGGGCGCCGACGTTCTCGGAGATCGACATCTCGTTGTCGTTGAGGATCACCAGCAGATCTTCGCGCAGATCGCCGGCGTGGTTCAGCGCCTCGAAGGCCATGCCGGCGGTCAAGGCGCCATCGCCGATGATGGCGACCGCCTTGCGATCTTCGCCTTCGCGTTTGGCGGCAATGGCCATGCCGAGCGCGGCGCCGATGGAGGTGCTGGAGTGGCCCACAGACAGCGCATCGTATTCACTCTCTTCCCGCCAGGGGAAGGGGTGCAGACCATCCTTCTGGCGGATGCTTTGCATCCGTTCCCGGCGCCCGGTCAGGATCTTGTGCGGGTAGGCCTGATGGCCGACATCCCAGACCAGACGATCAAACGGAGTCTGGTAGACGTAGTGCAATGCGACCGTCAGCTCGACGACGCCGAGGCCGGAGGCCAGGTGGCCGCTGCTGCGGCTGACTGAACGGAGCAGATAGCGCCGCAGCTCCTCGCACAGGGGGGCCAACCGCTCCTGTGGCAGCTTGCGGAGTTCATCCGGGGTGTTGGCCTGGGCCAACAGCGGGTAGTGACTAATATCGAGACTCATCAATGACTTCTATCGGCGATTCAGTAGGCTCGTTCGACAATGTAATCGGCGAAAGCGCGCAAGATGTGGGTATTGTAAGGCAAGGGGGCGAGGGCGGCGAGCGCCTGACGATGCAGGTCGTGGGCCAGCTCACGGGCGGCATCCAGACCCAGCAGAGCCGGGTAGGTGCTCTTGCCTAATGCCTGATCGGAACCTTGGGGCTTGCCCAGGGTCGCCGTATCGGCCGTGATGTCCAGGATGTCATCCTGAACCTGGAAGGCCAGGCCGATGGCGGCGGCGTATTGCTGCAACGCCGTCAGTTGATCGGTGGGCAACTGGTGGTGGCACAGGGCTCCCAGGGTGACGGCACACTCGATCAGGGCTCCGGTCTTGTGACGGTGGATCTGCTCCAGCGCTGCGAGTGGCACCTGTTGTCCCTCGGCCGCCAGATCCAGTGCTTGTCCCCCACACATGCCGGCATAGCCCGCGGCGCGCGCCAGTTGACTGACCATCAGCAGTTGGTTGGTGCGCAGTGAATCGGGCAGCGGATGATCGGCCAGGATGCTGAAGGCCAGCGCCTGCAGGGCATCGCCGGCCAGCACGGCGGAGGCCTCGTCGAAGGCCTTGTGGACGGTCGGGTGACCGCGGCGCAGATCGTCATCGTCCATGGCCGGCAGATCGTCATGGATCAGTGAATAGGCGTGAATGCATTCGATGGCGGCCGCCGGGCCGTCGAGTTGTTCATCGGCGACGCCGAGCATGTTACCGGTGGCGTAGACCAGGAAGGGGCGCACCCGTTTGCCACCCAGAAGCAGACCATGACGCATGGCCGCCTTGAGGGTGGGAGCCACATCACTCAGCGCCTCGATATGCTGTTCTAATAGGGCATCGATTCGCTGACGGTATTGCTGAGAAAAGGCTTCCAGGCTCACGCTGATTCTCCTTGCTGTGGATCAAACGGTACCAGTTGTTCCGATTCCTGCTCGGTCAGCAGGATCTGCACCTTCTGCTCGGCCTGGCTGAGCTTCTGCTGGCCGGTACGCACCAGCTGGATCCCGCGTTCAAACTGCTTGAGCGCCTCTTCCAGCGGCAGATCGCCGTGCTCCATCTGTTGCACTATGCCCTCGAGCTCATCGAGTGTGGCATCAAAACTCATTGCGTCGATCCGCTTACCGGCCATGACGGTATCCTCTGCCTTGATGTGACAAAACCGCGACATCTTACCATCGTTCCTCGGCCAGGGGGAGCAAGCATACCGTTCGCCGTCGGCTGCTTGGAGTTGTCGCCGGGGGCGAGTCTTGGTGCTTTTTGCGACGAATGGCACGGAAGTTTTGGGGGTTCGTCCAAGCTTGGTTATAATTCGCCCCCTCTTTTCTGGGCAGTGGCGGATCGTCGCTGGCGGAATGAAGCTTGGGCGCTCCTGCGGAGGCCCTGATCCCGGTGTCGATGCCGACCCTGTTGTGCACACGAAGAGTTCTCTGTCATGAAATTTATCATCAAGCTATTCCCTGAAATCACCATCAAGAGCAAGTCGGTCCGCCAGCGCATGATCAAGGTGTTGCAGGGAAATGTTCGCAATGTCCTCCGCCGTGTCGACCCCTCGGTGCGCGTGCGTATGGATTGGGACAAGCTGGTGGTCAGTTGTGATGGCGATACGCCCGCCATGCGGGATGCTGTGGTCGAGGTGCTCTCTTGCACGCCGGGGATCCAGTGTTTCCTCGAGGTGCAGGAGTTCCGCTTCACCGAGCTGCACGACATCTATCTGCACACCGCGGCTTTGTATGGTGACCAGTTGGCGGGCCAGACCTTCTGCGTGCGGGTCAAACGGCACGGCAAACATGAGTTCACCTCCATCGAGGTGGAGCGCTACGTCGGTGGCGGCCTGAACCAGAATCATGTCACCGGTGGGGTGCGGCTGAAGAATCCGGATCGCCAGATCAATCTGGAGATTGAGGATGACAAACTCTATTTGATCACCCAGATCCACCCCGGTCTCGGCGGTTATCCGCTGTCAACCCAGGAGGATGTGTTGAGCCTGATCTCCGGCGGTTTCGACTCAGGGGTCTCCTCCTACCACTTCATCAAGCGCGGTTGTCGCGTTCACTACTGCTTCTTCAACCTGGGGGGGGCGGCTCATGAGGTGGGGGTCAAGCAGGTGGCCTATTACCTGTGGAACAAGTTCAGCGCCTCGCACAAGGTGAAGTTCCTGGCGGTGCCTTTTGAGCCGATCGTCGCCGAGATCCTCGAGAAGGTGGACAACAGCCTGATGGGGGTGATCCTCAAGCGCATGATGATGCGGGTGGCGGCGCGCCTGGCCGAGGATCTGGGGATTGAAGCCCTGGTGACCGGCGAGAGCCTGGGCCAGGTCTCCAGCCAGACGCTGACCAATCTGTCGGTCATCGACCGGGTTACCGAGACCCTGATCCTGCGGCCGCTGATCACCACCGACAAGCAAGACATCATCGACGAGTCCCGGGCCATCGGTACCCTGGAATTTGCCGAGACCATGCCGGAGTACTGCGGGGTCATCTCCAACAAACCGACGGTCAAGGCGCGGCTGGACAAGGTGCTGGCCGAGGAGGCCAAGTTTGATTTTGCCATTCTGGATCGGGTGGTGAGCGAAACCCGCTGGATGGATATCCGCGCCATCGCCGAAGAGACCCAGGAACGGGTGCAAGAGGTGGAGACGGTTCAGGCGCTGGCGGCCGACGAGGTGATCGTCGACATCCGCTCGCCGGATGAGCATGAGGAGCGGCCGTTCAACGTCGAGGGCCATTCGGTGTTGCATCTGCCGTTCTACAAGCTGGCGACCCAGTTCGGCGACCTGGATCAGAGCAAGAACTACCTGCTCTACTGCGAGAAGGGGGTGATGAGCAAGCTGCAGGCCCTGTATCTCAAGGAGAAGGGCTTCAACAACGTCAAGGTCTACCGCGCCGGCTAGTTCACCCCACTGACTAGGCGCCTCATCTGGTCTAGACGAAGAAAACAAGGGCGGCCGAGGCCGCCCTTACTATGGGTGAATCAATTTAGCGTTACTGCAACACCATGCCAACGGCGACCTTGTCGGCAATGGTTTTCCCTTCCAGCATCCGTACAGCCGCCAGTGCAAAGGCGACGGCCGTGCCCGGCCCCTGGCTGGTGATCAGCCGCTGGGCTTCGTCGACCACCACGCTCTCATTGCGATAGCCGCTGGCCGGCAGTTTCCCCTCGGTGCCGGGATAACCGGTCACCTTGGCGGAACCAATCAGATCGTGATGAGCTAGCACCACCGCCGGGGTAGCGCAGATGGCGGCACGCCAGCCGCCGCGGGCCTGTTGGGCCTTGAGCATGCCGATGAGTAATGGGGTGTCGCGCAGGTATTCGGCCCCCGGCAAGCCACCTGGCAGCAAGATCAGATCAAACTGCTGTTGGGCGACCTCCTCAAGCAGGACATCGGCGACCAGTTTGACGCCGCGTGAGGCGGTTACCTGCAGGCGCCCTTGGGGACAGACCGAGGCGACTGTGACTTTCACGCCGCCGCGAACCAGAACGTCGATGCTGGCCACGGCTTCGAGCTCCTCGCAGCCGGGGGCGATCACAACCAGTGCTTGATGGGACATGGATACTCCTCATGAACGAATGAATTGGGATTGGCTCGGGCTTGCGTCACCACTAGCCTTCGGTACGTTCCCGAGCCTGAATGGCGTCATAGAGCTGCTGATGCCGGGGCAGGCTCAGGCCGAGCGGTTGCGCCTGGCGCAGGATATAGCCGGTGATGTAGTCAATTTCGGTGGGACGCTGGGCCGCCAGATCCTGCTGCATTGAGGAGTAATTGCTGGCGGTTGCCTCGACCACCTCCAGGATGCGCGCCTGCCACTGCTCCTCACTCCAGGCAAAGCCCTCGCGCAGTAACAGGGGTTGCAGTTCGTGGCACAGCGCCTCGATCTCGGCGCGGCGTGTCAGCAGGGAACCATTGGTTTCACCACTGAGCGCCGTCAGGGGATTGATGACGGCATTGATCACCAGCTTCTCCCACTGGCGCAGGCGGATCTCATCGCACCATTCGGCATGGGGCAGCGCCACTTGCAGCTGCTCCACCACGGCACGCCAGCCGAGGCTGAGTTCGTTGCCCGGACCGATCCAGGTGGCACCACTGCCGGTGTGACGAAACTCCTCCGGACCCAGCCGCAGAGCGCCATTGCTGGTGACGCCCAGCAGCAGTGGATTCTCCGGGAATGCTCGTTTGACCCACTCTTCGGTTCCCATGCCGTTATGCAGCAGCAGGATGGGAGTGGCTTCCGGTAGCTGACCGATCAGCGGCTCGAGGGCGGGTTGCACCTGATAGGCCTTGGTGGTCACCACCAGCAGACGGATGTTGGCGGCATCCTTGGTCTGTAGAAAGTCCGGTTCAAACTGATAGCGGACGCCACGCAGATCCCACCAGGTCAGCTGCAGAGGCAGCTTGACCTGACGCAGCTCCTCATCGGTGGCACAGGTGCGCAGCAGACTAACCTGATGGCCAGCCTGAGCCAACATGCCCGCCAGAACGCCGCCCAAGGCGCCACAGCCCAAGATGGTCCAGTTATCCAGTGTGTTATCCATGAGAGCTCCTGCATCCGCTACTCAGCCAGCCGGTTGCTATTAGGTTAGGCCATATTAGGGGAGCCTGGCGGCAGATGGAATCCTCGGCGCTGCCGCGGTGTGACAAGTGTGCGGCAGACCATTCCCGAGCGACCCGCTTTTCTGCTAGATTAGCGGCCCTTATTGGTCGACACAGGAACCTAGCATGCCCTCTTTTGACATCGTCTCTGAAGTAGCCATGAACGAAGTGCAGAATGCGGTGGAGAACGCCAACCGCGAACTGCAAACCCGTTTTGATTTTCGTGGTGTGGAAGCCTCATTCGAATTGAACAAAGAGGTGATCAAGCTGGCCGCCGATGCCGATTTCCAGCTCAAGCAGATGATCGACATTCTGCGCGACAAGGTGCTCAAACGTAACATCGATAGCAGTTGCCTGGACATCGGTGAGCCGGAACACTCAGGCCGTCGTTATTTTCAGGAAGTGAAGCTCAAGCAAGGAATCGAGAGCGACATGGCCAAGAAGCTGGTCAAGCTGATCAAGGATTCCAAGATCAAGGTGCAGGCGGCCATTCAAGGCGATGAAGTGCGTGTCACCGGCAAGAAGCGCGATGATCTGCAAGAGGTGATGGCGCTGGTGCGTGGCGCCGAGTTGGGGCAACCCTTCCAGTTCACCAACTTCCGCGACTGAGTTTTTGCCGCTGATGACGCAAAAAACCGGAGCCTTGGCCTTAATGCCGCTTCCCTGAAGGCTCTCGGGACTGCTATTTAGGTCGAGTAAAAATCCGAAACTCATCACTGGGTTTCGGATTTTTTATGGGTGTCGAAAAAGTCTTAACTTAATCAGCGTCTGCCGTCACGGCAAGTTTCAGCTCATCTGACCGGCTAAAAAAGGGTTCATCGCGTCTTTCCGGGGAAGGCGGCCTTGATTTTCAGGAAAAA
>JASDSW010000097.1:13206-40404 GCA_041441555.1 Aeromonadaceae bacterium | reverse complement strand
TTGCCGCCAAGGATCTGATGGCGCAGGGGATCAAGATCTGATCAAGAGACAGGGCGATTGTTCACCACCAGATTGCGACTCTGCTGGGTATCATCGTTGGCCTGATCCAGCTGATGGCGGGTATTTTCCGTAGAGCGGGCCACCTCGGTGGCGCTGACCTCCAGTTCGGTGATGGCGGCGGCCACCTGATCGGTCTGACTCTTCTGATCCTGGACTCGGGCCATGGCTCGTTCACTGATCTGCGCGGTCCGCTCCGTCTCGGCAACCAGATGTTGCGACCCCTTGTGGATCTCCACCAGCAGGGTATCGGTGTTGCTCGCCAGTTGATCCAGTGAGCGCGACAAGGCACCAAACTCATCCTGACTACGATAGTTGATCCGGCGCGTCATATCGCCCTGCGCCATCAGGGCCAGCTCCTTGTCAAACAGCTGCAACGGCCTTTGAATGCTGCGTGCCAAGCTCCAGGCCACCAGCACTGCCACCCCGGCCGAAATGGCAGAAACCAGAACAATCCAGAAGATGGCGTTCTGCACCGCCGAGGCCGCCCCGGCCTTATCAGCCTGGACTCTCTGATCGGTGATATCGATTAGCGCCTGCAGCTCCTGGTTTACCTGATTGGAGAGCGACTGCAGCTGTTCCTGAGTAGCCAGCAGCTCCTGAGTCAGCTTCTGATCCTGTTGCATGGCCTGGATCAATCCCTGAGCCCCAAAGGCCAGCTTCTTCAGACGCTCCACGTTGCGGCTGAAACGCTGCTTCACATCATCCGGCACCACGATGATTTCCAGACGCTTGCTGGCCATCTCGATATCCTTGGCCAGCACCTTCTCCAACTCCGGCAGATCCGTTTTCTCATCGGTCCGTTGCAGTTGGCGGATATCCCGGGCGATACCGCTGGTGATCAACTCCGCCTTGTTGTGCAGCGAACGCTTGCTCGAGGTAAATTGCAACAGCAGGTTGGCCGCCGAGCGGTAGGAGTCATCCAGACGCAAGAACTCATGCCGCATGGTGGTCAAATTGGCTTCCAGCTGCACCTGTTGCTCGTGCAGACTCATCATCTTCTCGGCGGTCACAAACACCAGATCCGCCTGCCGTTGTACCGTCGACAGACGCGACTTGGCACTCTCTTGCAGATCAAACCCTGCCATCTGCTTGAGCTGTTCAATGTAGAGCTGCTTGCTCTGCTCATATTGCTGACGCAGCGGCGGCAAGGCACTGACCTGCCAACTACTCAGATGGGCCAGGGTGTAACGGTTGCCGAGCAGCAAGGCCTCGCGCAGCCGGGTGGTCGTCATGGCCAGCGGTGTAGCCTGCTAGGTCACCAGTTTCAGCTTGTTGTGAATACCGGTCGTCTGCAGATAACTGATGCCACCTAAGATCAGCAACAGCAACAACAGCAGCGCAAAGCCCGCCTTGATGCGTTGGACTATTGAAAGAGTCATCACGGATTTCCTTAATTTATTATGTCGAACAGGTGGAAGTACACCTCCACTGCGAGAGCCGACGAAGGTTTTGCAAGCGCTTTCAGTATATACAAAGAGTGAGCCAGCCTGCTGCATTCAGGCTCGAGAGTGTGTCCTGCCACACAGCCGGCCCAACAAAGCATCGCCAATTGCAGTGTAGACAAACGACCAACACCACGACCAACTGGAATCCGTTGGTTGGTTCAGGGACGCAACAGCATTCGCGTCAGACCACTGGAGCGTTCTGTGCGCTTAGCCATGGCGCGCTGCAAGAGCGGCAACGGCGCAAACAGATCGAGGCGCTGTTTGGCGCGGGTGATGCCGGTATAGAGCAGCTCGCGCGTCAGCACCGGATTATCCTGATCCGGCAACACCAACAGGGTGTGGGCAAACTCGGATCCCTGGGACTTGTGGACCGTCAAGGCAAAGGCGGTCTCATGCTCCGGTAGTCGGCTGGGCAGAAAACCTCGCACCTGGCCATCGGGCAGTTCAAACCAGACGCGCAGCCGTTCACCATCATGGGCGGCGATGCCGATATCGCCATTGTAGAGACCCAGGGCGTGGTCGTTGCGCACTATCATCACGGGGCGGCCGACGTACCACTCCCCCGCCACCTGCAACCAGCCCTGCCGCATCAAGGCACTCTGGATTGCCTCATTCAAGCCAGCCACGCCCCACTCGCCTTCGCGCAGGGCACAGAGCACCCGCAGACGGTTGAAGGCCTGCAGCACGGCGCGAACCGCCGTTTCATCCACCGACACCTGCACCAGTTGCAGATAGTCGGCATAGCCGTCGCTCACCCGTTGCAACAGCAAGGCACGACGCTCATCGCCTTCATGCAGCGCTATATCCGGATAGTCACCGCCAAACAGTCGAGTCAAAGCCCGGCCATCGCCCCGATTGACGGCGGCCGCCAACTGGCCGATCCCGGAGCCGGCATGAAAGCGCCAGCTCTTTTGCAACCAGCAGAGGCGATCGCGCACCGGATGGGCCTCTCCCTCCCCTTCGGCCGGCAACGGATAGCCGGTGACCGCCTGCAGCCAACTCCGTTGCTCCTCGGTGAGCGGAGCACGCAACAGAGCACAGATATCCCCCAGCACGGCTCCCGCCTCGACCGAGGCCAACTGATCCTTATCCCCCAACAGGATCAGCCGCGCCGCAGGCGGCAACGCGGCCAGCAGGCGCGCCATCATCGGCAAGTCGACCATCGAGGCCTCATCCACCACCAGCAGATCGAGCGCCAGCGGATTGTTAGCATGATGACGGAACTCATGACTGCCAGGGATCACCCCCAGCAGACGATGCAGGGTGCTGGCCTGTCGGGGCAAGTGCGCCAGCAGCTCAGAGCCCAGCCTCGCCTGTAACTCATCCAGCGCCCGTCCCAGCGATTCGGTGAGCCGCGCCGCCGCCTTACCCGTCGGCGCCGCCAGCCGGATCAGCAGCGGCTCGCCATCGTCCCGACCCAGCGCCTGTTGTTGCAACAGGGCCAGCAGACGCGCGACCGTCGTGGTCTTGCCGGTCCCCGGGCCACCGGAGATCAGGGTGAAGCGCCCGGAGCAGGCGGTCGCCACCGCCAGCTTCTGTCCGTTGAAGCAGGCGCTGGCCGGTAACCAGGCCGCCAGAGAGGCCAGCAGGCTTGCTTCATTGCAGCCGTTGAGCAGCTCGGCCAAGGCCGTCCAATCGAGGGTCACCTCGTCACGCACATCCAGCCATTGGCGGGCGAAGGCCGCACACGCCTCGGCCGTACCACTCGTCTGCCGCCAGGCATCGAGCAGGGCACTCGGCTCGGGTTGAAACAGCCGCTCGAGACGAGTCGCGAGCGCGACCGGATCGACAACTGGCGTGCTCTGGGGTTGGCACGCCTGTCGCAGCCAGTCGGCCACCTGAGTCTCAAAGGCGTGGTAGCGCGCCAGATAGAGGCGATCATCATCGAGCACCAGGGGCAGGGCCCGGCCATCCCGGCCATCACTCACCAGCGGCAGGGCCCGCAAGCGGGCCGCCAGAGTCTGCAGATCGCCCAGGCTCGCCAGCCCATCCTGAACCCCCAGGGTCGCCAGTCGCTCGGGGATGCGCGCCAGCGCCAGGCAGACATCCCCCTCCCCCAGCTCATGACTCAGCAGCGCGATACACAGAGCCAACGCCGGTTCATCGGCCCCCCCCAGCCGGCCATTGAGCCGCAACAGAAACTGCGCCAGCTCCCGATCGATAGGGCGCCACACCGGAGAGAGGCTCAATGTTTGCCAGGCAGCCGCCTGCCGGGGCAGCAATGCATCACCGCTTAAATCCATCATGGGTTTTCCTCTCCGGCAAACAGCCGATCCAGTTCGCTGATCAAGGCAAGGCTCGGGCGCGTCGCGAAGACCCCCTGCGCCCCACCGGCCTGCATGCCGCGTAAAAACAGATAAAAGACGCCGCCGACGTGGCGCTCATAGTCGTAGTCGGGCAGACGACTGGCCAGATAGCGGTGCAACGCCAAGGTATAGAGCTGGTACTGCAGATCGTATCTGTGCTGGATCATGGCCGTCGCCAGCGCCTCGGGACCATAGGCCTCGGGGCTGTCGCCCAGATAGTTGGACTTGTAATCGAGCACATAGAAGCGCCCCTGATGTTCAAACACCAGATCCATGAACCCCTTGAGCATCCCCTGCAGGGTGGAAAAATGCAGCGGCGGCGCCTGGCGTGACAGCGGATCGTGGCGCTGCAACACCCCATTGAGCCGCTCGGCCGCCAACGGCGCCATCGGCAACAGAAACTCCATCTCCGCCAGGCAGCGCGAAGCCGGCACATCACGCAGCGCCAGCCCGGGCTGCAGCTCGGCGGCCAGCACATCCAGCAGCCACTGCTGCAGCACCGGACGCCAGGGCTCGGCTTGCCAATCCGTCGCCAGGGTGACCCCCGCCAACCGCTCGTCGATCCAGTCACTCAGCGCCGCCCCCGGCTCGATGGCAAAGTCCAGCCCCTCGAACAGTCCATGCAGGAAGGTCCCCGGACGAGCACCGCGCGGAAAGTTGAAGCGGTCAAAACCAGCCGCATCCACACCGCCCGAGGCGGCTGATGGCGCGCTGACAGTAGGAGCACTGGCCACCGCCGGAGTCGCCTTATGCGT
Source organism: Aeromonadaceae bacterium (assembly GCA_041441555.1). Lineage (GTDB taxonomy): Bacteria > Pseudomonadota > Gammaproteobacteria > Enterobacterales > Aeromonadaceae > Pseudaeromonas. Next base: position 35,838 of record JASDSW010000097.1, on the reverse strand, counting down.
GCCCGTCCCCTGAGCCGACAGGGCCGAGTAGGAGGTGACCCACCAGTTGCGCTCCAGGGGGCGCGAGAAGTGCCGGACTGCGCGCTCGATTGGCACCGATTGCGATGCCTGATAGAGCTCCTGTGGCCACGCAGGAATCGGCCAACCGGCCAACCCCGGGATCTGTGCCTGCAGCGCGCTCAAGCGAGCGACCAGAGGCGTGGTCTCACCGTCCGCCTCGGCGCCACACAACAGGTAGCGCAGGGCACTCGGACACTGAGCCTTGTTGCTCTTGAGCTCGGCAACTCCTAACCAGGTCAGGTAGATGCCGCGGGTCAGGGCGACGTAGAGCAGCCGCACATCTTCGGCCAGACGCTCCTGCTCGGCCAAGGCCAGCGCCTCTTTACCCTTGTTCGGATCCCAGACCACCCCGTCATCGGTGTGATAGCGCGCCAACTGGGCCGGTCGCCAATCGGCGATGAAGGGCAGCAACACCAGCGGGTACTGCAACCCCTTGGATTTGTGGATGGTCACCACCTGTACCAGACGCCGCTCCGACTCCAGTCGCAGCTTCTGTTCATCGGCATTGCCATCCGGGGACTCCAGCTGTTCGCGCAGCCAGCGCAGCAACGCATGTTCCCCCGGCAGCGTGGCGGCAGCCTGCTGCAGCAGCTCGGCCACATGCAGCAGATCGGTCAGCCGTCGCTCCCCCTCGGGTTCGCTCAGCAGACGGGCCGGGATCTGATGATGGAACAGGAAGTGGCGCACCATGGGCAGCACCCCCTGCTTCTGCCAGAGCCGGGCGCAGTCGCGGAACTGCTCGACCAGGGCCTCCCAGCGCAGCTCGTCCTGATTGAGGGCTGCCAGTTGCGCGGCACTCCAACCCAGCAGGGCCGTGGCCATGACGCTGCGCACCTTGATCTCGTCGCTCGGCGCCAGACAAGCCTCCAGCAGCCGCCACAGATCCTGAGCCTCCTGACTGGCGAGCACGGAGTCGCGATTGGAGAGGTAGACGCTGCCGATACCCAACTGGCGCAGCGCCCGCCGCACCGCCGCCGCCTCGCTGCCGGTGCGCACCAGGATGGCGATATCCCCCGGCTGCAGCGGCTCATCCCCCAGCCGCGCTCCGTCATCGGTGAGCCATTGATGAATTTGCGCCGCACAGGCGGCCGCCAGCCGTTGCCGATAGGCACCCGACGCCATCGGCTCGTCGCCGTTGGGGGCGCACCAGGGCAGTGGTGGCACCGGCGCACCCTGCAAGGTGAAACCATCTGGCTTGCCTTTGGCCCGAACCGGCTCGAACGGGATCGCCTGGTCATAGACGAAGGGGGCCGAACTCTGGGCGAACAGGCCATTGACCCCATCGACCAGCGCCTGGGTCGAGCGAAAGTTGGTCTCCAGGGTGTAGTGGGCGGCGACCTGCGCCTTGGCCTGGATATAGGTGAAGATGTCGGCGCCACGGAAGCCGTAGATGGCCTGTTTCGGGTCGCCGATGAGATAGAGGCCGCAGCTGGCTTGGCCCACATACAACCGACTGAAGATGCGGTACTGCTGCGGATCCGTATCCTGAAACTCGTCGATCATCGCCACCGGATAGAGCTCGCGGATCCGCTCGGCCAACAGCTCGCCGGTCGGCCCCTCCAGCGCCTGCGCCAGCCCACTGAGCAGATCGTCGAACGCCAGCAGTTGCTGCCGCTGCTTGGCCTGCTGGATCCGCTCCCGCACCTCGGTGAGTGCCTCGATCAGCACCCGGGCGCGGATATCCAGAGTCTGGGCAAGCAGCTCGTCGACCGCGACGAACAGCGGATGCTCGGGCGGATTGCCCTTGGGGCTCTTCGCCAGCAGGGTTGCCTGCGAGAAGCGCTCGAGCTTGTCGCAGAGCCGATAATCCTCGGTGGTCTCCTGTGCCCAGGCGCCAACCTGCGCCAGCCAGTTCGGCAGGTTCTTGCTCGAATAGCTGCGTTTATCGACGCCGGAACCGGCAATCAGGGGCTCCAGATCCGAGGCCGCCTGCCGCCACTGGGCCTTGAACGCCTCGATGCGCTGCAGGATCGCCTCATGGTACTGCTGCCAGCTCTCGGGCTCGCCACCCGGCGTCACCAGCGGCGTCGCCCCCAGGCAGAGCAGATCCGGGGTCGCCAGATGGGGAGCCAGATCCTGCAGCAGAGCCGCCGGCTCCGCCCAGTGGCGGCGGATCGCCCGCGCCAGCGAGAGCGACACCCCGTAGCAGTGCTGACGCCAGAAGTCGGCCACCGCCTCGAAGCGCAGCCGGCCATCATCGCTGACAAATTCGGTATCAAACAGTGACCCTGACTCGAAGGCGTTGCGTTTGAGCATCCGCTGGCAGAAGCCGTGAATGGTGTAGATGGCCGCCTCGTCCATCTGCCGTTCGGCGGTCAGCAGCAGACGGGTGGCCAACTCCCGCTCGCCACAGGCGTGCAGCAAATCGGCGAGCAACGGATCAGAGCTCGATCCCGCCTCGAAGGCGCGCCGCGCCTCGCGGATGCGCGCCAGGATCCGCCCGCGCAGCTCCTCGGTCGCCGCCTCGGTGAAGGTCACCACCAGGATCTTGTCGACGGGCAGCGGCAGCGGGGTGGCACCACCAAAGCCACAATCGGCATCGCCGTGACCCAGCAGCAGGCGTAGGTAGAGCCCGGTGATGGTGTAGGTCTTGCCAGTACCGGCGCTGGCCTCGATGAGCCGTTCCTGACGCAGCGGAAAGGTCAGAATATTCAGGATCTGGCTCATGGGGCCTCCTCCAGATGTGCATGGAGAGGCACCAGCAGCCGCTCGCCCCAATCACCAATCGCCTGTTGCAGCTCGGGCGTCCAACGCGGGAATACCCGGTGCACATAAGGATCCTCTCCCTCACCGCGGCCGGGAGCAAAATCGGAACCCTCGAACTGCTGCCGCATCTTCTCATCGGCCTTGGCCAATTGCGCGGCATCGGTATGCCGCTGCCAGCGCGTCGCGCCATCGGCGTCCTGCACCAGGCTGCCACCTTCCTTCACCCAGCACCAGGCGGTCTGCGGCAGCAGTGGCAGGGGGCGCGTCAACCCCAGCAGATAGCACTCCAGCCAGGCAGCCAACTGCTGGCGCGCCTCGGCCGGCGCCACCGGCCGCAACAGTTGGTGCTCCTTGAGGCCGAGCAGATGGGTCGGCGCCGGGGGTTGCGACGAGCTGGCACACAGCACCAGATGTTCCAGCCAGGCGCGCAGCAGATGGGGCGCCGAGAAGGCTCCCACCCGATAGCGCAGCAGGGTGCCCTCGTGAATGCCGGAGACCGAGCCCAGCAGGGTTGCCCCGCTAGACCTCTCAGGCGGCTCACTCTCGGGCAGTTGGAGCTGCGGCCAGTGCAGGTGGAACAGCTGGCGGGTCGGCGCCTCGCTCAGTAGCGACTGCAGCACCTCACACAGAGGCTCTATGCCTGCCGCCGCCTCATCGAGCTGCAGTTGCCCGAAGGCACCGACCGGCAGTTGGCCGGAGAGCTGCAACCGCTGGCGCAACCGACTCAGGGCCGCCTCATCCTGCAGACGAGCCTCCAGCAGTCGCTGCTTGAGCAGGTAGCTGTCGAGGGCATCGGCGGCGAAGGGTTCATCCTCGGCCAGGGTCTGCTCCTGCTGGCGAAACTGCACCCGCAGCGTGCGCTCGAAGAAACCAGCCACCGGATTGCGGAAGAAACGCAGCAGATCGGCCAGCTCCAGCTCCGGCTGCTGATACCACTCCTGCGGCAATGGCAGGGCTGTGGCGAAGAAGGGGGGAGTCGCCTCCTCCGTCGGCAGGGCATGCGCCCACTCGGCGGCATAGCTCTGGGGGGCTTGGGCGTCGAAGTAACGGGCATCGTAGGGCACCAGCGCCTCGTGACGGATCAGTCGCCGGGCCACCGCCTCGCGGCGCACTGACTCATCAACATCAGATTCATCAAAATCTGCTTCATCACCCGCAGACTCGGCAGCAGCCAGCTCCGGCAGCGTCAGCGATGACTGGCAGTAGTCGAGCAGCTCGGCCAGCAGCACCGAGGGCTCTTTTTCCGAGTTGTCCTGGCTGCTGCGGGCGACATAGGAGAGATAGAGATGCTGCTCGGCCGCCAGCAGCGCCTCGAGAAACAGGTAGCGATCATCCTCGCGACGGGAACGATCCCCCCGGCGCGGCGCCTCGGCCATCAGATCGAAGCCCAGCGGCGGCACGGCGCGCGGATAGACGCCATCGTTCATCCCGAGCAGGCAGACCATCTTGAACGGGATGGAGCGCATTGGCATCAGGGTGCAGAAGTTGACCCGACCGGCGAGGAACTGCTGGCCGGAGCGAACCCCGGTCAGCGTGCTCTGCAGATGATCACGCAACACCGCCAGCGACAGCGGATCCTGATAGCCAGCCTCCTGCAGCTGATCGCGCAACTGACGCAGCGCCTGACGGATCAACTCCAGCTGCGCCTCCCCCTCCTCATCGGCCAGGTAGAACTCCAGCAACAGCTGATCGATGAGGCAGCCCCACTCGCTGACCGAGCGGGCCAGCGGCAACTGGTCACGCAGCCAGCGCAGACGATTGAGGAAGTGGCTCAGCCGCCCCAGTCGCGCCGCATCCTGCCCCTCGATCTCGCGGTAGGGCAGAATATCGGCCACCGGCTCATCGCAGGCCATCGCAAAACCCAGCAGCATGCGTTCGACCCCGTGTTGCCAGGTGTTGGCCGGCATCTGGTCGAGGGAGAACCGCTGCGCATCACTGCAGTCCAGCCCCCAACGAATGCTCGCTTCGCGGATCCAGCCCTGCATCTGCTGCAGATCCGCCTCCTCGAGCCCTTGGGCCGCCAGCACCTCGGGCACCGCCAGCAGGCTCAGCAACTCGGGGGCGCTGCAGCGCAGATCCGGCAGATGCAAGAGCGTCAGGAAGCTCTGCAGCAGCGGGCTCTCCTGGGGCGCCGAGCGGTCGGAGATGGAGAAGGGAATGTGGCGCTCGGCAGCGGCCGAACCAAACACCGCCTGGATGAAGGGGCTGTAGCTGTTGATGTCGGCCACCATCACCACCACATCGCGCGGCTTGAGAGTCGGATCGGCGGCAAAGCGCGCCAGCAGGGCGTCGTGCAACACCTCCACCTCGCGCATCGGGCTGTGGCAGGCATGGATGACCAAGGACTCATCCTCCACCGCCAGGAGGTATTTTTCGCTCTCCCGGCTGCGATCCTTGAGATCCAGAATATCCGATTGCAGCAGGTGCAGCAGATTGTCCGGCGGGATCTCGACGAAGGCATCAAACTCGTTCGGCTGCAGATCCACCAGCAAGGAGAGGTGATCCCGCCCCTGCTTGCCCATGGAGACCAGCAGCGGGTTGCCCTGGGCCATGTCACCGGTATCGGCGAAGAGGCGATCCAGGCTGGCCGAGTCGGCCACCAGCGGCTGCTCCGCCCCCGGGATCAGTGTGGCGTCCAGCTGGGCACGGCGGCGTGCCAACAACTGCTGCAACCACCCCTGATTCATGCGCCAGGACTCGATGAGATCGCCCCAGTAGTGGCGACAGGGGTTGGTCAGCATCAGATGCACTTCGGTATGGTTACCCAGCGCCTGCAACGCCCGCAGGTAGTGCGGAGGCAGAGAGCTGATGCCAAACACGAAGAGGCGCTGGGGCAGATTGGCCGGCAGCTGGCCCGTTTGCAGGCGCTGGATCAGGGATTCAAACAGATTGGCTCGGTGAATATGAGTGGCCTGCTGTTCGGTGGCCGATACCAACTCCCGCCACAGCTGCGGCTGCCAGGGCTGCTTCTGCGCACCGAGCGCTCCCCCCTCTTCCCAATCGGCGATCCAGTCCGGCCGATAGACCAGATACTGGTCGAACACGTCGGCGATACGCTGGCAGAGCTGGTAGCGCTTGCGCTCATCCGCATCGTCGGTCAGATAGCTGTGCAGCGAGGCAAAGTCAGGTTCATTCAGCAACTCCGGCAGGACACGCATCAGCCGCCAGAGCATGGCCGGTTTGGTATAGGGGTTGCGCTCCGGGACTTGGGGCAACACCTGGGCAAACAGACGCCAGACAAACGACGAGGGGAGCGGAAACTCCAGCCGGGCGGCGATGCCGAATTCCACCGCCAGTTGCTGCTTGAGCCACTGCGCCATGCCGGGGCTCTGCACCAGGATCAGCTCGCTGGCGAAGGGATCGGCTAAGGGGTCGCGGCGGATCAAGGCCGCCAGCAGTGACTTGAGAACATCGAGGTGATTGGAGTGGTAAACGGAAAACATGCATCCTCCTGGCCCGGCGACACTCACCGGCTGACCCGAAGCTGCATCATAAAGAAAAAATGGGTAACTGGCTGAGAGAAAACGGCTTATTTGCGGCAAGAGGCGCGATTTGGCCGTCATGCGGCCTGCATCGTGCAACCATGTTGAAACTTGCTCAGTCCGCTCCGCCCTCGGTCGGCTTGGGTGGTTTGCCAACCTGCCGCTTGGCGGGGGCGGGTTAAGGGCCGAAGCCGCGGCCCTTAACAATCCTGCGGCTTGACGGGGTGCCGACTGCCGGGAAAGTCCCGTGCTGTGGGTTGCTCTTCACCGGCCGGTCACCACACGCCATCCCTGGCGTGGCGCTCCCTTTTTCGGTCATCCTGACCGCGCACCGGCTTCGATCACCCCACAGCCCGGCCCGACAGACGGCTTTTCTCATCAGCGATCTGATGCCAAGACAATCAGCACCGGTGGGAACAATTAGCATTTGATGCATTTTATCGGCTTTTTTTAGTAGCATGGGCCGACATTCTCAGGAGGCTCAACGTGACCACTCCCCTACGCGATCAGGCCTGGTTGCAGATTGCCATCGGCCTCTCCACCTCCATGCCCGGTGAACTGCAGTACCAACGCCTGGTCGAGGCCATCTGCGAGGTGCTGCCTTGCGATGCCGTCTCCCTGCTCAAGCTGCAGGAGGGGGTCCTGATCCCGGTGGCGCTACACGGGCTGGCCCCCGAGCTGCTCGGTCAGCGGCTCAGGCCCGAGGAGCACCCGCGCCTGCAACGCATCCTGGCCTCCCGGGAGCCCATCCGTTTTCCTGATGACAGCCAGTTGCCCGATCCATTCGATGGCTGGCTGGCCATCGACACCGAACGCAACGCCGATGTGCATGCCTGTATGGGCTGCGCCCTGTATGTCGATCAACAGTTGGTCGGAGCCCTGACCCTGGATGCGCTGCAACCGGGAGCGTTCGATGCCGTCGATGCGATGACCATCGCCGCCTTCGCCGCCCTGGCCGCCGCCACCCTGCGCAATGTTGCCCTGATCCGGACGCTGGAGCGCAGCAGCGAGCAACAGCGGGCGCTGGCCCAGGAGCTGGTGCAAGAAGCCCAGCGGCGCGAGGGGGAGCTGGTGGGGCGCAGCCCCGAGCTGCAGAAGCTGCGCGAAGAGATCCGCCTGGTGGCCGCCACCGATCTGGCGGTACTCATCACCGGCGAAACCGGCACCGGCAAGGAGCTGGTCGCCCGCACCCTGCACAGCCAATCGCGCCGCGCCGATCAGGTGCTGGTCTACGTCAACTGTGCCGCACTGCCGGAGTCCATCGCCGAGAGCGAACTGTTCGGCCACTGCAAGGGGGCCTTCACCGGTGCCATCGGCGATCGGGCCGGCAAGTTCGAGCTGGCCGACGGCGGCACCCTGTTTCTCGATGAGATCGGCGAGCTGCCGCTGGGACTGCAGGCCAAACTGTTGCGCGCCTTGCAGCAAGGCGAGGTGCAGCGGGTGGGATCCGATCGCCTGCTGCACGTCAACGTCCGACTGATCGCCGCCACCAACCGGGATCTGGCCGACGAGGTGGCCGCCGGCCGCTTCCGCGCCGACCTCTATCACCGCCTCAAGGTCTACCCCATCGCCGTGCCGGCTCTGCGCGCCCATCCGGGAGATATCGACCTGTTATGCGGTTATTTTCTCGATCAGGCCCGCAGCAAGCTGGGGCTGCAGCAGATTGGCCTGCATCCGCAGGCGCTGCAGCTGTTGCAGGCCTATGACTGGCCGGGCAACGTTCGCGAGCTGGAACATCTGTTGATGCGCGCCAGCCTGAAGGCAGCCCGCGAGCAGCCGCAACGCCCGTTGATCCGCGCCGAACATCTGGAACTGCAGGCCCGCCCCCCCGCGACCGAGGCTCCGGCCGCCCAGCCAACCCAGGTGGCGCAGGAGCCGGCGCTGGGGCTGCGAGACGCCGTGGAGCGCCTGGAGCGCCAGTTGATCGAACAGGCGCTGCGTCAACATGAGGGGAACTGGAGCGCCGCCGCCCGGGCGCTACAACTCGATCGCGCCAACCTCAACCGCCTAGCCAAACGGCTCGGCGTGCAATAACTCCCGCGCTCGGAGGATCCTACATCGACGATTGCTGTCACCCGCGCAGCACTGTGCTGAGCGCGGCGTGGTTTTTCCTCGCCGTGGTTGGGGTTAGAGTCAGGCTCTCTTTGTGTCTTCATGGAGTCCGCTCATGTCCCAAGATTGTCTATTTACCCCGTTGCGCCTCGGTCATTACCAGCTGAGCAACCGCATCGTCATGCCGCCGATGACCCGCTCCCGTGCCAGTCAGCCCGGCGATGTCGCCAATGCCTTGATGGCCGACTACTATGCCCAACGAGCCAGTGCCGGCCTCATCATCGCCGAAGGCACCCAAATTTCAGCGCTCGGCAAGGGCTATGCCTGGACCCCGGGCATCTACAGCCCGGAGCAAATCGCCGGCTGGCGGCTGGTGACCGATGCCGTACATGCCAAGGGCGGTCTCATCTTCGCCCAGCTGTGGCATGTCGGCCGCGTCACCCATCCGGATAACATTGGCGGCCAGCAACCGCTCTCCGCCTCGGCGTTGCGAGCCGAAGGGGTACGGGTTTTTGTCGATAATGGCAGCGACATGCCAGGCTTCGTCGAAACCGTCACGCCACGCGCCCTGAGCCTGGATGAGATCGCCGGCATCGTCGACGAATACCGCCAGGCAGCCCGCAACGCCATCGATGCCGGTTTTGATGGCATCGAGCTGCACGGCGCCAATGGCTACCTCATCAACCAGTTCCTCGACTCCGGCTCCAACGCCCGGCAGGATGAATACGGCGGCAGCCTGGAGAACCGTCTGCGCTTCCTCGATGAGGTCACCCGCGCCGTCTGTGCCGAAATCGGCGCCGCACGGGTGGGTGTGCGCCTGGCGCCGCTCACTACCCTCAATGGCACCGTCGATGCCGATCCGGAAACCACCTATACGGCGGCCGCCCGTCTGCTGGGTCAACTGGACATTGCCTATCTGCATATCGCCGAAGCCGACTGGGATGACGCCCCGCAAATGCGCGTCGAGTTCAAGCAGGCCATTCGAGCCGCCTTTTCGAATGTATTGATCTATGCCGGCAAATACGATGCCGCCCGAGCCCGGTCGGCGATCCGCGAAGGATGGGCCGACCTCATCGGTTTTGGCCGCCCCTTCATCGCCAATCCGGATCTGCCGGAGCGGATCCGCAGCGGTGCCCCCTGGGCTCAGCACGATCCGGCCACCCTGTTCGGCGGCGGTGCCCACGGCTTGACCGACTATCCGCGCCTGACGCCAGATCCGCTCTAACCGTCCCGAGCCAAAACGCACAAACAGAAAGTCCCCAGTTACAGGGGAATGCCGATCGGACAAGGCAGGGAGTGTTCCATTGAGTCAACCGTTGGCGGCAAGGATGCCGCCATCGAGCCCCCACGGATGGGTTTACGGCGTGTTGACGAAAGGGAATGCCCCTGCCTTTTCCTTCAGCGTACAGCCTTGCTGCGTCGCTAAATCCCGGCAGCCTTGGGCGTTCCCCGCTCCGAGCCTGCGGTCAATCCCAACGCCAGCAGCACGATGAGGGCACCGATCCAGGGGGTATGCATCAGTCCCAGGTGTTCCACCATCAGGCCACCGATGATGGAGCCCAGGGCGATGCCGATGTTGAAGGCGGCGATGTTGAGGCCGGAGGCGACATCCACCGCGCCCGGCGCATGACGTTCGGCCTGCTGCACCACCCGCACCTGCAAGGCCGGCACATTGCCAAAGGCAAAGGCGCCCCAGATCAGCACCGTCAGAGCTGCCAGCAGCGGACTGGGAGCGGTGAAGGTCAACAGCAGCAAGACCAGCGCCAGACCGGCAAACAGGCGGCGCAAGGCCGGCACAGGTCCCAGGCGGTCGGCCAGACGGCCACCCCACAGGTTACCGACCGCCACCGAGACGCCATAGACCAGCAGCAACAGGCTGACCTGATTCGGTGTGAAGCCACTGATCTGCTGCAGGATCGGCGAGAGGAAGGTGAAGGCGGTGAAGGTACCACCATACCCCAGTGCCGTCTTGGCATAGACCTTCAGCAGCGGCCGAGCCGTCAACACCCGCAGCTGATCGCGCCACGCCGGCGGCGCACTGTGCCGCAGATGAGCCGGGATCAGTAGTGCCGAGCCGATCAGGGCCAGCAAGCCGAGCAACGAGACGGCCAGAAAGGTCTCGCGCCAGCCAAATTGCTGGCCAATCCAGGTACCCAGCGGCACGCCGGTCACCAGCGCCACCGTGAGGCCGGCAAACATGATGGCAATGGCACTGGCAGCCTTGTCCCGACTGACGAGGCCGGTGGCAATAGTTGAGCCCACCGAGAAGAAGACACCGTGGGCCAGCCCGGTGATGATGCGCGCCAGGATCAGGGTGCCGTAGCCGGGGGCCTGCCAGGCCAGCAGGTTACCGCCGATAAACAGCAGCATCAGCGCCAGCAGCAGCGTCTTGCGTGGCACGCGGCCGGTCAGCGCCGTCAACACCGGGGCGCCGATGGCGACGCCGAGGGCATACAGGCTGACCAGCAGACCCGCCGAAGGCAGGGATACTTGCAGTTGGTTGGCAATGGTCGGGATCAGCCCGACGATGACAAATTCAGTGGTGCCGATGGCAAACGCACTGAGGGTGAGGGCAAAAAGCGCCAGTGGCATAGAGTCTCCTTGGGAAATGAGCCCACAGCGGGCAGTGGCGCGAGTATGGCGCTGAGCTTTTGTGGCAAAAATGACTATAAAGTCATAAAACAATTGCCAATGGAGCAGCAATGCTGAGTCATTCCGATGAACTGGCGCTGTTTGTCGCCGTGGTCGAGGCCGGCAGCTTTCGGCAGGCCGCCGACAACCTCGGCATCGACAATTCGGTGGTCAGCCGCGGCGTCAAACGCCTCGAGCAAAAACTGGCCACCCAACTGCTCAACCGCACCACCCGCCGCGTCACGCTGACCGACGAGGGCGACTGGTTCTACCGTCGCGCCGCCAACCTCCTCGACGAGATGGCCGCGGCTGAGAACCAGCTGCTCGCCCGCCGCCAACAACCGCAGGGCATTCTCCGGGTCGATGCCGCCACGCCGTTTATCCTGCATCAACTGGTGCCGCTCATCGGCGAATTCCGCCGTCGCTATCCGGCCATTGAGTTGCAGCTGGAGAGCTCCGATGGCTTCATCAACCTGCTGGAGCGCCGGGTCGATGTGGCCATCCGCATCGGCGAGCTGGCCGACTCCTCGCTGCGCGCCCTGCCGTTGGGCAGCTCGCGGCTGCGCATCCTGGCCTCCCCCGCCTATCTGGCTCGTTGCGGCACCCCGGTGCTGCCGGCCGACCTGGCCCAGCACCAGCTGTTGGGCTTTAGCACCAGCGACAACCTGAACCTCTGGCCCTTGATGGGTGAACACGGCGATCGGTTGGCCATTGCGCCCCAGCTCAAGGCCAGCAGTGGCGAGACGCTGCGCCAGTTGGCGCTGGCAGGAGAAGGGCTGGTCTGCCTCTCGGATTTCATGACTGCGGCCGATCGCGCCAGCGGCGCCCTGGTCGAGGTGCTGGCGCGCAGCAACAGCGGCGCCTCGCGGCCCATTCACGCCGTCTTCTACACCGATGCCCAGCGTGATCCGCGCTTGCGGGCCTGGCTCGATTTTTTGCGCGAGAAGCTGACTCCCGATGCCCTGTAACCAAGCAGCGGCACACAAAGCATCTGGCAAGGCACGACACTGGCTATAATCTAACCAAAGGCAGAGGATGGAGCCTGACCATGAGAACCCAAATGCGGATCGGCTGGCTGGTGTGGGGTGTGCTCTGCCCCGCGGTCACCATGGCGACGGAGTGTCAAATCCATCTGGGCTTCAACAGCGAGCCCATCCCCCCCTATATCGAACGCGGCGTACCCAGCGCCGGGCCACAGGGCACCGCTTTTGCCCTCGTCGATCTGGCCGCTCACCAGACCAACTGCCGACTCGTCTGGCAACATTTGCCGACACTGCGGGTCTTGCATGCCACCGAGCTGGGCGATGTCGATGCCGCCCTCTTCTACTCCTGGACGGCCGAACGCGCCAGCAAGCTCAGCTACCCGATGCGCCACGGCCAGCTGGATCCGAGCCGCCGGTTGGCCACGCTGAACTATGTGCTCTACCGCCGCCTCGATAACGACGTGCGGTGGGATGGTGCCCAGTTGCAGCCCAAGGGCTGTGCCGTCGGCTACAACGAGGGGTGGTCCATCGTCGATTATCTCAAGCAGCACCAAATCAGCGCACACCCCGGCAAGGGTGCCGAACAGTTGCTCAAGCTGCTGGCCAAGGGACGCCTGTGTGCCTATGCCACCCTCGAAGAGGCGGGGGATGCCGCCATCGCCGCGCAACCGGGCCGGTTCGAGAAACTGTCACCGCCGTTGGCGCACAAGGATTACTACCTGCTGTTCAATCCCGCCTACTACCAGGCCCACCAATCCCAGGTGGAAGCCCTGTGGCGTCGCATCGGGGAACTGCGCGAACAGCAAGCCTCGCCAGAGTCAAAATGACTCACAGAGTCCAATTGACCGCAAAAAGTGACGAGTCAATTTGACTCAAAACGCCATAATCCCATCATATCCATATGATTTATATCTAAAAAATATTCTGGCACGCTCCTTGTAACCGCGATCTCCGTCATCGGGCCAAGCGCCCGCTCGTATCGTCTTATCGCAAGGAGTCGCCATGTTTTGCGTGCAATGTGAACACACCATCCGTACCCCGATCGCCACCGGCTGCAGCTATGCCATGGGCATGTGTGGCAAGACCAGCGAAGTCTCCGATCTGCAGGATGTGCTCATCTATCTGCTGCAGGGTGTCAGCGCCTATGCGCTCAAAGCCCGCACCTTCGGCATCATCGACCGCGACATTGATGCCTATGTCTGCCAGGCCTTCTTCGCCACCCTGACCAACGTCAACTTCGACAGCGAGCGCATCCTGGCCTTCATCAGCGAGGCCCAACAAGCCCGCGCCAGCTTGAAAGAGCGCTACGAAGCCGCCTGTGTCACCGCCGGTCAACTGCCGGATCTGGCCACCGGGCCGGCCGCCGTCGAGCTGACCAGCGAGAAGGCCGCGCTGCTGGCCTGGGCGCCGAGCGCCGCCGTCAACCGAGGTGCGGCGGAGGTAGGGGCCGATATTCTCGGCCTGCGCCTGCTCTGCCTGTATGGTCTCAAGGGGGCCGCCGCCTACATGGAGCACGCCCGCGTGCTCGGCGAGCAGGATGACGCCATCGGCGCCGAATTCCACGACATCATGGCGTGGCTGGGTACGGATCCCAGCGATATGAACGAGTTGCTCGGCTGCGCGATGCGCATCGGCACCATGAACTACACCATCATGGCGATGCTCGACAAGGGCGAGACCGAAACCTTCGGCCACCCCGAGCCGGTCCAGGTCAATATCAAGGCGGTTAAGGGCAAGGCAATTCTGGTCTCCGGCCACGACCTGCACGATCTGCAGAAGATCCTCGAGCAGACCCAGGGCACCGGCATCAATGTCTACACCCACGGCGAGATGCTCCCCGCCCATGGCTACCCCGAGCTGAAGAAGTACCCGCATCTGGTCGGCAACTACGGCAGCGCCTGGCAGAACCAGCAGAAGGAGTTCGCCGCCTTCCCTGGCGCCATCGTCATGACCTCCAACTGCATCATCAATCCGGATGTCGGCCAGTATAAGGATCGCATCTACACCCGCAGCATCGTCGGCTGGCCGGGCGCGACCCACCTCATCGGTGATGACTTCTCCGAGGTGATCGCCAAGGCGCAGGCGCTGGAAGGCTTCCCCTATGACGAGATCCCGGCCTACACCAGCACCGGCTTTGCCCGCAACGCCCTGATGGCGGCGGCACCGGCGGTGATCGAGCAGGTGAAAGCCGGCAACATCAAGCACTTCTTCCTGATCGGCGGCTGTGACGGCGACAAGTCCGAACGCAGCTACTACACCGACATGGCCCAGGCGGTGCCGGAGGATTGCGTGATCCTGACCCTGGCCTGCGGCAAGTTCCGCTTCAACACCTTCGAATACGGCGACATCAACGGCATCCCGCGCTTCCTGGATGTCGGTCAGTGCAACGACGCCTACTCGGCGATCCAACTGGCCATCGCCTTGGCAAACGAATTCGGCTGTGGCGTCAACGAGCTGCCGCTCTCCCTGGTGCTCTCCTGGTTCGAGCAGAAGGCGATTGTCATCCTGCTGACCCTGCTCTCCTTGGGGATCAAGGGCATCCGCGTCGGACCGACGGCACCGGGCTTCCTGACGCCGAACCTGCTGGCCTACCTGCAGGAAAACTTCGATCTGAAGCTCATCGACAACGTCGAGAAGGATCTGGCCGACATGCTGGCCGCCTGATGCCGCTCTCCCCCCTCGGTCCCGTTCACCCCGGTCCAGCCAACCTCTCCATCACAAGCGAGGAATTACGGTAAACCGGGTGGGGAGTCATCGCCAGGCGTGCAGGCAGCGGGGTATTTCGCCTCGCCGACCGTTGGCGGCAAGGATGCCGCCATCGAGCCCCCAGGGAAGGGTTCACGGCGGGTTGGCGAGGAGGATGCGCCGCTGACTGCACCACATGTCCAAGTACAGGAATCCATTGATGACCGAATTATCCTCCCTGCTGCAGGCTCCCTACTGGAGCCACGGTGAGCGCCAGCTGATCTGCACGGCGCGTCACGACGAGACCCGCGACGGCGACATAGTCACCGCCACCACCTTCACCTTCCAGACAGCCCCCCAGGTCAGTCGTTTTCACTATCTGCCGGGCCAGTTCCTGCTTATCCATGTGCCCATCGACGGTCAGACGCACAGCCGCGCCTATTCGCTCTGCTCGGCGCCGACCCGCCCCCATGCCCTGGCCATCACGGTCAAACGCGTCGCCGGTGGCCGGGTCTCCAACTACCTGCTCGACACGCTGCAACCGGGCATGACGCTGGCTGCCTTGCCGCCCCAGGGGCAGTTCCACCTGCCGGCCCGCTTGCCCGCGGCACTGCTGCTGTTATCCGCCGGTAGCGGCGTCACACCGATGATGGCCATCACCCGCACGCTGCGCGATCTGGGGCTGCAGACGCCAATCCATTTTGTCTACAGCGCCCGCCACGCCGGCGATCTGATCTTCCGTGACGAACTGCTGGCGCTGGCCGCCCAGGATGAGAACTTTCATCTGACGCTACTGCTGGAGGCTATGCCGAATGAAAGCGTGCCGAATGAAAGCGTGCCGGACGAGGGGATGCCGCTGACCGCTGGCCGTTGGGTTGCGGGCCGCCTCCAGGCGGAGCTGTTGGCCGAGCTCACCGCCGGGCTGGCCGATTATCAGATCTATCTGTGCGGTCCCTCCGGTTACATCGATGCCGTGCATGGCCTGCTCGCCGACCCGCGCTACGCCGGCGTGCCCCTGTATGAGGAGCGATTCACCGCCGCGGCATCGACTCCAATTTCAGAAGCCGCCAGTTCAGAAGCCACCAGCGCCGAGTTCGCCCTGAGCGTTCCCGCCTTCGGCAGCGATAGCACCATTGCCGCCGACGAGACCCTGCTCGACGCCCTGGAGCGTGAAGGGTTGCCGATCATCGGCGCCTGCCGCGCCGGCGTCTGCGGCAGCTGTAAGTGCAAGGTCGAAGCCGGCAGCGTCGAGAGCAGCAGCACGCTGGCACTGACGCCTGAGCAGGTGGCCGAGGGCTATGTACTCGCCTGTTCGAGCAAGCCGACCAGTGATCTGCAGCTGACGCTCGGCTAATCCCGGTTGCGTATTTGCCTGCGCCGTACCGCAGGCCCTAACAAGGACTTTATGATGGGACACGAGACTAAACACCGCATCGTCGTCGTCGGTAACGGCATGGTTGGCCACCGCTTCCTCGAGGAGCTGTGCGACCGCGCCGACAGCAGCGATTACCAAATCACCGTCTTCTGCGCCGAGCCGCGCCTGGCCTACGACCGCGTGCACCTCTCCTCTTACTTCTCGCACCACACCAGCGAGGAACTCTCGCTGGTTAAACCCGGCTTCTACGAGCGTCACGGCATCAAGGTGCTCCTTGGCGAAGCGGTCAAACAGATCGATCGCGCGGCCCAAGAGGTGCACTCCAACAAGGGCAGCACGGTCGGCTACGACACCCTGATCCTCGCCACCGGCTCCTATCCGTGGGTGCCGCCCATCAACGGCTCCCAGCATCATGAATGCTTCGTCTACCGCACGATTGAGGATCTCAAGGCGATCCGGGCTGCCGCCAAGCAGGGTAAATCCGGCGTCGTCATCGGCGGTGGCCTGCTGGGACTGGAAGCCGCCGGCGCGCTGAAGGCGCTGGGGCTGCAGACCCATGTCGTCGAATTTGCCCCTGTACTGATGGCCGAACAGCTCGATCGCCTCGGTGGCGAGATGCTGCGCCGCACCATCGAATCCATGGGCGTGCTGGTGCATACCAGCAAACAGACCAAAGAGATCCACATGCACGCGGGTAAGACGGCGGCGCATCGGCTGGAGTTTGCCGACGGCAGCGAGCTGGAGGTGGATGTGGTGGTCTTCTCCACCGGCATCCGGCCGCAGGATACCCTCGGCCGCTATGGCTCACTGGCCATCGCCGAGCGCGGCGGCATCCTCATCGACGATCACTGCCGCACCGCCGATCCGCACATCTACGCCATCGGCGAATGTGCCGCCTGGCATGGTCGCTTCTTTGGTCTGGTGGCCCCCGGCTACAAGATGGCGCAGGTTGCCGTCGACCACCTGCTCGGTGGCGACAGCCAGTTCGCCGGGGCTGACATGAGCGCCAAGCTCAAGCTGCTCGGCGTCTCCGTCGGCTCCATCGGCGATGCCCACGGCCGCACGCCCGGCAGCCGCAGCTACCTGTTTCAGGATGAGCAGGCCGGCATCTACAAGAAGATCGTGGTCAGCGAAGATGGCAGCCTGCTGCTCGGCGCCGTGCTGGTCGGCGATGTCGAGGACTACGGCAACCTGTTGCAGATGACCCTCAACGCCATGCCGCTGCCCGAGCACCCCGACAGCCTGATCCTGCCGGCCTATGTCGGGGCCAAGCCAGCGCTCGGCGTGGATGCCCTGCCCGAGAGCGCGCAGATCTGCTCCTGCTTCGATGTCACCAAGGGCAAGATTGCCGCCGCCGTCGCCGCAGGCCACCACACGCTCGCCGCCATCAAGAGCGAGACCAAGGCCGGCACCGGCTGCGGGGGTTGTGTGCCGCTCATCACCCAGGTACTCAACAGCGAGCTGAGCAAGCAGGGTATCGAGGTGAAGAACCATCTGTGCGCCCACTTCCCCTACTCGCGCCAGGAGCTGTTCCACCTGATCCAGGTGGGCCAGATCAAGAGCTTCGACGAGGCGATCGCCCAACACGGCAACGGCTACGGCTGCGAGGTGTGTAAGCCGACGGTGGGCTCGATCCTAGCCTCCTGTTGGAACGACTATGTGCTGGAGCCGACCCTGACCGGGCTGCAGGAGACCAACGACATCTTCCTCGGCAACATGCAAAAGGACGGCACCTACTCGGTGATCCCGCGCATGGCCGGTGGCGAGGTGACCCCCGAGGGGCTGCTGGCGGTGGCCGAGGTGGCCCGCGACTATCGCCTCTACACCAAGATCACCGGTGCCCAGCGTATCGGCCTGTTCGGTGCCCACAAAGATGATCTGCCAGCCATCTGGGCCCGCCTCATCGATGCTGGCTTCGAGACCGGTCAAGCCTATGCCAAGGCGCTGCGCATGGTGAAGACCTGCGTCGGCAGCACCTGGTGCCGCTTCGGCGTGCAGGACAGCGTCGGCCTCGGCGTCGAACTGGAGCATCGCTACAAGGGCATCCGCTCCCCGCACAAGATGAAGTTCGGAGTCTCCGGCTGCACCCGCGAGTGTGCGGAGGCGCAAGGCAAGGATGTCGGCATCATCGCCACCGACAAGGGGTGGAACCTGTATGTCGGCGGCAACGGCGGCATGAAGCCGCGTCACGCCGATCTGCTGGCCAGCGATCTGGATAAAGAAACCCTGATCCGCACCATCGATCGCTTCTTGATGTTCTACATCCGCACCGCCGACAAGCTGCAGCGAACCGCCAGCTGGCTCGACAACCTCGAAGGCGGCGTCGACTACCTGCGAGGTGTCATCCTCGATGACAAGCTGGGGATCGGCCACGAACTGGAGGCCTCACTGGCCGCGCTGCGCGAACGCTACGCCTGTGAATGGCAACTGACGGTACAAAACGTGCAACAGCATGCCCGCTTCGCCCACTTCATCAACTCGCCGGCGCGGGATCCGAACGTGCAGTTCGTGCCGGAACGCGCCCAGCACAGACCCGCCACCCCGGCCGAGCGCATCCCGGTCTACACCGTCTCGTTGGAGGATAAATCATGAGCCACTCCCCATGGCATAACGTCTGCGCCGTCGACGCCATCCTGCCCGGTACCGGCGTCTGCGCCCTGATCGAAGGCCATCAGATCGCCCTGTTCCGCCCCTCGGCCGAACCGCAGATCTACGCCCTCGACAATCTCGATCCGTTCGCCCAGGCCAGCGTGCTCTCCCGCGGCCTTATCGGCGAACACGGTGGCGAACTGTGGATCGCCAGCCCGCTGAAAAAACAGCATTTTCGCCTCAGCGACGGCCACTGCATGGAGAACGCCGACTTCTCGGTGCGCACCTATGCCGTACAAGTCCGCGACGGCCAGATCGAGATAAGACTCTAACGCTTGCGGCCCGGCTGCCGGAGCCTCTGCCTGTCAGTGACGCGTTTTTGAAGAGACTCATCTCTCGCGCACCGACCGGCATCCGGCTGCTAGATGCCCTTTTTTCAAACTGACACCCGACTTTCAGTTATCAAGGAGCAATTCATGTTTACGGAGACCATCAGCAAGTGCGCGGCCAATGCCGAGCGCATCGTTAAACTCGACCGCGACAACCCGTTCGGCTTCTGGGTGGCGTCCATGATGGCGGGAGCCTATGTCGGCCTTGGCATCATACTAATCTTCACCCTGGGCAACCTGGCGGCCCCCGAGCTACGCCCCCTGCTGATGGGCGCCACCTTCGGGATTGCGCTGACGCTGGTGATCATCGCCGGCGCCGAGCTGTTCACCGGCCACACCCTATTTTTGACCCTTGGAGTCAAGACCGGACGCATCGGCACCGGCAGTGCGCTGCGCGCCGCCCTGCAGAGCTGGGGCGGTAACCTGCTGGGCTCGATTCTGGTGGCCTGGCTGTTCTGGCAGACCGGCGGCGGCAAGATGCTGCCCGATGGCGCCAGCCTGCTGCACAGTGCCGCGCTGGCCAAGACCCAGCTGCCCGTGATGGCGCTCATCGCCAAGGGGATGCTGTGTAACTGGCTGGTTTGTCTGGCGATCTGGATGTGTCAGCGCGTCGAGGGTAGCGCCAAGTTCATCGCCATCTGGTGGTGCCTGCTGGCGTTTATCGCTTCCGGTTACGAGCACTCCATCGCCAACATGACGCTGTTCGCCCTCTCCTGGTTTGGCGCCCACGGTACCGACTTCACCCTCTCCGGCATCGGCTACAACCTGCTGTGGGTAACGCTCGGCAACACCATCTCCGGCGTCGTGTTCATGGGCCTCGGCTACTGGTACGCCACTCCGGCCGCCCAGCGCCCGGGGGCCCAAACCGTCGAGGCCAGCCCATCCACAGCCAGCGCGGCGCTACCACAGCAGAACTAATCGCCGGTGAGGCCCCCTCTTCAGACAATGCCGATCAGAGAAGGCAGGGGGTGTTCCATTGAGTCAACCGTTGCCGGCAGGGATGCCGCCATCGAGCCCCCACGGATAGGTTTACGGCGTGTTGACGAAAGGGAATGGCCCCTGCCTTTTTCTGAAGTGAACCACATTGCCCTCTTCAGGGCACAGATCACTCAGAGCCTAGCCAAGGATCCACCCCATGACCGAGATCGCCCGTATTCTCCACCCGCTATCGGATACAGCACCCTCTGCCAGCTGCGGCCAGGTCTGGCTGGTCGGTGCCGGCCCCGGCGATCCCGAACTGCTGACGCGCAAGGCGTGGCGTCTGCTGCAACAGGCCGATCTGGTGGTCTACGACAAGCTGGTGTCGGCGGCGATCCTCGCCGAGATCCCATCCGCCACCGAGCGGCTGTTTGTCGGCAAGGCGCGCGGCCATCACAGCCTGCCGCAGGAGCAGATCAACGCCCTGCTGCTGCGCGAGGCGCGGCGTGGACGGCAGGTAGTTCGCCTCAAGGGCGGCGATCCCTTCATCTTCGGCCGGGGTGGAGAGGAGTTGCTAGCCCTGGCCGCCGCCGGTGTGTCATTCGGCGTGGTGCCTGGGGTGACCGCCGCCACCGGCTGCGCCGCCACTGCCGGCATCCCGCTGACCCATCGCGGCGTGGCCCACAGCGTGCAATTTATCACCGCCTGCCTGCAGCCCGGCCAGCCGGAACCCGATTGGTCGCACCTCAAACCCGGCCCACAGACGCTGGTGTTCTATATGGGATTGGCCCTGCGCGAACGTATCAGCCAGCGACTACGGGCGCTGGGCTTTGCCGCCAATCTGCCGGCGGCGCTCATCAGCGCCGGCACCACAGCCCAACAGCAGGTGGTCGTCACCACGCTCGGGCAACTGTCCCAGGTCGGTGAGCATCTGCCCAGCCCGACGCTGCTCATCGTCGGCGAGGTCTGCCACCTGCACGCCACGCTGGATTGGTTTGCGACGACCAGCTGCCTGGTCGAATAGCCGTCAGATCACCGCCTCAAACTGACTCGTGACGCCGCCCCAACTCGGGATTTCGCAGCAGGCGGGCGTAGAAGTTGAGCAGCCCGAACTCACGGCGTACCCGCTCGGTGAGATAGACCGCCATCGGCAAGGCACAGACCAACGCCGTGACCGCGATAAGCCGCCACTGCGCCACCAAAACCTGCCCACCAAACAGAGCCGCATCGAGACCGAAGGCCAGCGCCAGCATCGCCAGCAGTGGGCAGAGCAACAAGCCCAGCCACAACAGAGCCTCTAATAATCCGACAATCAAGCGCATTCGTGACTCCTTGAGTAGTTCGACCAAAGTACAGGACGAAACATATGCTACAAACGAAACCAGCCCGGATCTGCGCCATCGATTCAACTCAGAGCCGAAGGATTGATCCAGTTAATTCCGGTTTTTTCCCCCTCATTTCATTCTGCATAGCGCCTCTTTTTTTAGCCATTTGTTCTAGTGACCGTCTCAGCAAAACTGGTCATTACTGATCGTTGTGGTCCACGGTTGATCTTACGGCAACACTTCCCACTAGCACTGGAGCCATCGCCGTCGTCCCGGTTTGTTGCCGCCATCTGTTACCGCGTGAACATGGCACCCGCTATCAGAAGATCAGGAGCACATCATGTTATTTATTACCAACCGTGAGCCGCAAGGCTCCATCCAGACGACCATTGACGGGCCTTTTGCGTTTGATCTGCAGAAGAACGCCCCCTCCAACTCCATCTACTGCTGTGAGCGACTGGGCAAAGATCAATACCAAGAGCTGGGATCGCAACAGTGGCTTGGCCGCATCAAGCAGCTCCAGGCACAACAGATCCTGTTTTACATCCACGGCTTCTCCAATCTGCCGGAGCCGGATATTTTCCCGCGAACCCAGAAGCTACAGGCATTGTTCGATAGCAAGGAGAAGGGGCTGGTCGAGGTGATTCCGGTGATTTGGCCCTGTGATAACGACCTTGGCATCGTTCAGGACTATTGGGACGATCAGGACGCTGCGGATATGAGCGCCCCGGCCTTTGCCCGCGCCTTGCAATTTTTCATGCAGTGGCGTGATCAGGTGTCACCAGACAATCCCTGCCTCAAACGCATCAATATCCTCGCCCATTCGATGGGCAACTGGGTACTCAGGGAGACGCTGCACGCATGGGACAAAAAGTTCATGGCCGATGGCGTCCCACTGCTGTTTCGCAACACCATTCTGATGGCGGCAGATATCGTCAATGAGTCGCTGGAGGCGAATCAGGATGGTCGCCTGATCTGTCAGGCATCGCGCAATGTCAGCGTCTACTATGCCTCGGACGATCTGGCGCTGCGTGCCAGCAAGATCTCCAACCTGAAAAACAAGGTGGCCACGCGCCGCCTCGGCCACACCGGTCCCGAATCGATGGAGAAAACGCCGTCGAATGTCTACGCCATCGATTGCGATGACCTCAACAACCGCTATGACGAACCCAAGGGCCACTCCTATTTTCTGGAGGATGAACAGGGCAAACCGGGCAAGGTATTCGACCACCTGTTCGAATCAATCAAAACCGGACGCGTCACCGTCGACGATCCGCTGAATCGTCGGCATATCATCAGCTAACCATGCGGTAGCTGCGAGATCCAAGACGGGCAGAACAATCTGCCCGTCTTGGATCATAAACCTCGTCCCGCCCCCTCACACCACCCGGCGCTGCAATTGCCAGCCGACGATGAGGGCCAGGCTCAGCAGGGCGG
>JASDSW010000097.1:0-13196 GCA_041441555.1 Aeromonadaceae bacterium | reverse complement strand
ACTATAAAGAATCGGCCGTAGCTCAGAGTATGCCGCAATACCTGTATCCCAGTGCCTACCAATGGAGTGAATTTCCCGCCGCCATGCTGGTGCTGGCAGTGCCGATGATGGCGCTGTTTTACTGGTTGGTGCCCAGAATCGATCGCAATCTGATTAACCACTGGCGGCCGATGTAATCATGGCCGCCTGAGGGCGCGAGATGAACGGGGGCGGACAGCCCCCTCACCCCACCCGGCGCTGCAATTGCCAGCCGACGAGCAAGGCCAGGCTCAGCAGGGCGGCGATAAAGCCGCCGACGCCGGACCAGCCGAGAGCGTGCCAGAACAGGCCGCCGATAGTGCCGGCCAGACTGGAGCCGACGTAGTAACAGAACAGGTACTGCGCCGAGGCCTGCCCCTTGGCGCGGCGGGCGCGTGGGCCGATCCAGCTGCTGGCCACCGAGTGGGCGGCAAAGAAACCGGCGGCAAACAGCAACAGGCCGAGGATGATGAGCCACAGCGCCTGAAATAGCGTCAGCAGCAGACCGGCCAGCATCAGCCCAAGAAAACCAATCAGCACAGGTGCCCGACCGAAGCGGGCGGTCATCAACCCGGCCTTGGGCGAGCTCCAGGTTCCCGTCAGGTAGACCACCGAGAGCAGGCCGACCACCGCCTGAGTCAGCTGCCAGGGTGACTCCATCAGGCGGTAGCCGATGTAGTTGAACAGGGTGACAAAGGCCCCCATCAGCAAAAATCCCTCGACGAAGAGCCAGGGTAGCGCGGCATCCCGCCAGTGCAGGTGCAAGGAGACCAGCAAGGATCGCGGCCGCAGCGACATCGGGCGGAAGTGGCGCGAAGCGGGCAGTATCTTCCAGAACAGCAGGGCGGAGGCCAGCGCGCAACAGCCGATGGCGGTCAGTGCAAAACGCCAGCCATAGAAGTCGGTCAGCACGCCACAGATCAGCCGCCCACTCATGCCACCGATGGAGTTGCCACTGATATAGAGCCCCATGGCAAAGGCCACTTGCGAGGGGTGGATCTCCTCGGCCAGATAGCTCATGGCCACGGCGGCGACCCCGCTCAGGGAGAGCCCCATCAACATGCGCAGCAGCAAGATGCCGTGCCAGCTCTGCATCCGGGTTGAAATCAGGGTGCAGAGCGAGGCCAGCAGCAGCGCCGTCACCATCACATTCTTGCGACCAAAGGCATCGGAGAGTGGCCCGCTGACCAGGAGCCCCAACGCCAGCATGGCGGTGGCGCAGGAGAGCGACAGACTGCTGGTCGCCGGCGAGATGACAAACTCATGGGAGAGGATCGGCAGGATCGGCTGCACGCAGTAGAGCAGCGCAAAGGTGGCAAATCCGGCGGCGAAGAGCGCCAAGGTCACGCGCCAGAAGGCGGTGCTGCCGCGCTGAATATAGGTCTGGGTGGAACCCACCGTGGGGAGTGGCTCCGCCTCCAGCGGCGGAATAAGAACAGAGGATAGACGGCTCACAACAGCTCCCTGGATGACGAGACCCCGTGATACAAACGGCGACGGGTAAGGCCTGGCGTCAGAGTAAAAAGGGAGCAATAATCTGTCTAATATATTAATAATCTAGATTGATACCTATTAAATATGAATATCGAGCTGCGTCACCTGCGTTACTTCATAGCCGTCGCCGAGGAGCTGCATTTTGGCCGGGCGGCGGCCCGACTGAACATCTCGCAACCCCCCTTGAGCCAGCAGATCCAGATCCTCGAGGAGCAGATCGGTGCCCGTCTGCTGGCGCGCACCAACCGCAGCGTCACTCTGACCGCGGCGGGCGAGCAGTTTTTGGGGGATGCCCGGCAGATCCTCGGCCAGGTCGAGGCGGCGGCGACGCGCGCTGCCCGCCTGCATCAGGGGGAGACCGGTGAGCTGCGGCTGGGTCTTACCGCCTCGGCCCCCTTCATCAAGACGGTCTCCGACACCCTGCGGCTCTACCGCCAGCGCTACCCCGATGTGCATGTCCAGACCGTGGAGAGCCACACCCGCGAGCAGATAGGCCCGCTGGGCGATGGCACCCTGGATCTGGGGCTGATGCGTAACACGCCGCTGCCGGAGACCCTCTGCTGGCAGGTGGCGCTGCGCGAGCCCATGCTGGCCATGGTGCATCACAGTCACCCGCTGGCCTGCCGAGAGCGGATCTCGCTGCGCGATCTGGCCAGCGAGCCCTTCGTCTTCTTCGATCCACAAGCCGGCACCGGCCTGTATGACGACATCCTCGCCCTGCTCAAACGCTATGGCGTGACCCCCTCGGTGACTCAGGAGGTCGGCGAGGCGATGACCATACTAGGGCTGGTCGCCGCCGGGCTTGGCGTGTCAATCCTGCCCGCCTCCTACCGCCGGTTGCGCCTCGATGAGATCTGCTGGCTGCCGCTGGAGGAGCCGGATGCCATCTCCGAGCTGTGGCTGGTCTGGGCGAAACATCGCGAGCTCGGCGCCGCCGCCCGCCACTTCATGGCGCTGCTGACCCAGGCCGCCCACTAATAAAAATTTCATGCCCAAAATAGAGGGCGCCGGAATGAGAACCCTATCTACCGCCAGGCGCGCTGGATCAACTGATCGATAGGCAACGCCTTGGCGGCGGTAAACAGACCCAGGCTCAGACCCTCACGCGGCGACAGTTCCCCCCGGAACTGGCGGATCATGGTCCCGATGCTGCGCACATTGGCGCGCAGCCAGCAATCCTCGGCGCACCACTCGCCATCGGTGAGCGGCTGACCATTGAGTCGCAGCGGCGCATAGCGCCAGGGCGATCCCCAGTCGAAACCACCCGAGAGCTCGACCAGCCCGGCCTCGCTGTGCAGACGTAGGCTCTGACAGATCCCGGTAAAGTCGCTCGCCTCGCGACAGAGCAGTTGCGCCGGTATGGCACCAATGCGGCAGCCGATCCGCTCGCCATCGCGCCAACTCTCCCCCGAGAGCCAACGCGGCTCCCCCAGCCGATGCACCAGAAACGAGAGCGGGTGACTGGCCACCTCCAGCCACCACTGGGCGGGAGAAAAGTACAGCGGCATCCGGTATTCGCAACTGAGCTCGACACTGTGAATGCCCCCCAACCGAGGCCACAGCTCTTGCAGTGCCTGCGCCGTCTCCAGGAAGGCAAAGGCATAGTTGATCCACAGCCGCTCGCCGAGCGAATCGAGCAGGGTCGCCGAGGCGTCGAGACCAAAGAGCGGCTTTTCGCAGATCACCGGCAGATCGGCCAAATCACGCAGCCAGGCGCCATGGGTGGCGGCCGGGGTGGCCAGAGTCACCAGATCCGGCGCCAACTCGCGGATTTCTGCCAGCGAATCCACGACGTGCGGTATCCCCTGCTCGGCGGCCACCGATTGCAACTGTTGCCGATCGCGCCCGCCCAGTGCTACCACCTCGACCCCGGCCTGCCGCAATGCCTGCACATGGACCAGCCCCCAGTGAGCGCCCACTACCACGGCTCGTTTCATCGTGCGTCCCCTTGTGTCTTCATCATCACGGCAATAAACCGCGCCCCCTGCGCCCCGGCCTGAGCCCAGTGACTCATCCCGGGTCCCACCCGGTGGCTGTCGCCCGGCTGCAGCTCAAACTGCCAGTGCTGCCCCCCCTCATCGGTGAGCACCACCCGCAGGGAGCCTGCCAGCAGGTAGTAGATCTCCTCGCTGTCGGCGTGGTGATGCCAGCCGATGCTGGCCTCGGGCTCCAGCGTGCTGTCGAGCAGCCCATCAAGCAGCGAGTGGCTGATCCCCTCGGCCTGGGCCCCCTGTTCGCCCGCCACCCAGATGCAGCGGTTGAGACCTTGCCCCGCCCGCGCCCCGCTTTGCTGCGGGTTGGCATGGGCCGGGGCGTAGCAGACATGAGCCATCTCGGCCGCCTGCTTGTAGAGGTGGGCCCTGCTGATATCACCGCAAAAGATGGGTTGCTGCTGTTGGTGAAAGAGCTCCCCTGGTAACCACTCACTCATCATCGGCTCCTCTTAGTCCCACGTTCAATCGTCCCACGTTCAATGGTCCCGCATTCAATGCTACCTGTGTGCACCCTAACGCCCCCCCACCAAATAGCAACGCCCTACTCGGTGGAAATAGACGGTGGAAGAACGCAATGCCAGTCAGCTCGCGAACCGCTTAACTGACAAGCATTAGTGGAACGAACGGCAATGGATCCGTTGACCCGTGCAAATCAGGGCAGCCGGATCACCACACTGAGCGGACAGTGATCACTCAAAAACCATTGAGCCCCGCGGCGCAACTGCGGCGGCTGGCTGCTCGTCATGAAGGGCTGAGCCTGCAACGAACCGGGAACGGCTCGGCCCACCAGGGTGCCGGCCAGCAGAATATGGTCGATGGGTCGGTTGCCATAACGGGGCAAGAAGCAACCTTCCGGCTGGACAAAGCCAGTGGTCAATCGCTCAAGCCGGGCGCCCGCGGGTTGTCGGTTGTCCAGCAACGACCAAGCGGCTTGGCCCGACTGAGCGGTAAAGCGGAGATTGAAATCCCCCAGCACCAGAAGCGGCAACCCTTGTGACTCCAGATCATCGAGAAAACGGGCCAGGATCGGCAACTGAGCCGCCAACTGACGGCAGTCAGGGATCGTGGGGGCGCTAAAATCCTGGCAGCCGGATTTGAGATGGACCACCAACACATGCAACTGACGCCCATCCAGGAAGGTGAGCCGGGCCAACAGGCCGCCCCGCGCCTCCCGCCTCAAGGGTTGCCCCAGCTCGGGCACTGGAGTCACGCTAAGCTCCCGAACCAACTCCCGTCGCACCGCCAGCGCCACCCGTTGCCGTCCCACGACAGGAAGCGGATTGACCAGCCACCACCAATCGGCACCTCGCTGAATTCCCGACCCTGTCTCGGAGGGCACCCGACCATCCGGCTCCAGCACACGGGCCAGCGCCTCGGCCCCTTCCACCTCTTCAAAGGCGATCAGATCGGCCCGCAGCGACGCCACCTGGCGAGCGAGCAGTTGATAGGCCGCCGCAGTGCGAAAGCGTCCCTGTCGACAGGAGGGAGTGGGCCGGGCATCGAGCGCCGGATAGGCTCTCGCCTCGGCCTCACAAGCCCGCACCGCCGCCATATCGGGCAAGGGACGATCAGCGAGCCAGGCGATATTGAAGGTGGCCACCCGCAGGGTGGTGGCCGCCAAGGGAGTGGCTGTCAGGGTGCAAGCCAGCAGGCTCAGCACCAGGGCCGCAAGGAGCGGCTGACGAATGGATAGGCGCATAGGGACTCCGCAATGGGCAAGCAATCTGCCCACATCCTGAGCCGCCCGGCAACCGGCGTCTAACTGTCAGCTTATCCGGCGCGTTTGCGCCAGAAGGTGACTTGAGCCAGGGCGTGCTGATACTGACGGGCCGTTTGCCGGATCACCAGGGGCAGATCCTGAGGTTCAGCCAACTCATCAAACGCCGGAGCCAGCAGCCGCTGCAGCGCCGGATAGCTCGCCAGAGCCTCGCCGTTCTCCCGGATCCCGCCCAACCAATGCTCCTTGGGGGTCAGCGACTCCTGCCAATGATAGGTGGAGCTGAGCACCAAGATCCCGCCGGCGTTGAGACGATGGGCGACATCCAGCAAGAAGCGCTTGGGATCCCGTAACTGCTCGATGAGATTGGCGGCCAGGATCAGATCGTAGCCCTGGTACTTGGGTTTGAGATTACAGGCATCGCCCTGGCTGAAGTGAACGCGCGCCACCTGCTCAGCCCCGATCCCCAGCGGTGAAAGCCGGGCTTCGCAGTACTCCAGCAGATCCCCCTCCGAGGGCAGGGCATAGCGAAAACGATCCTGCCGCGCCAGGGTCAGGGCCACATCAATGAATCGGGCCGAGAAGTCGACGCCATCCACCTCGCAGCAGTAGCGCGCCAGCTCCAGCGAGGTACGCCCCACCGAGCAGCCCATATCCAGCGCCTTGCCACCCAAAGGCACCAGGCCCGCCACCCGGGCAACCAGCGCCTGGGCGAAGTTGGACACCCCGAAATGGTCCGGACCATAGTGGG
Source organism: Aeromonadaceae bacterium (assembly GCA_041441555.1). Classification (GTDB taxonomy): domain Bacteria; phylum Pseudomonadota; class Gammaproteobacteria; order Enterobacterales; family Aeromonadaceae; genus Pseudaeromonas. Next base: position 7,222 of record JASDSW010000097.1, on the reverse strand, counting down.
CGTCCAGGGACTGGGCGACCCGAATATCCGTCTCATAGGGGTTCACGCCATCGGTTTCGCGATGGCTAGAGACCACGTAGCGGAACCCGGCATGCTGGAAGAAGTGACGACGGAAGGCGTAGCGCGAATGCTGCAGCGCCAGATTGCCGGTCGAGATCCAGGAGCCCCCCTTGATCAGGCTGTGCTTGCCATCGAAGGTCGGCGTCGAGAAGTCGTCATACAAAGAGTGGATGCTAAAGCCGTCGTAGCCATCGATGGGCGAGCTGCTCCACTGCCAGACATTCCCCAGCAGATCGAAAAAATCCCCTTGGGCGAAGTGGTCCACCGGGCAGGAGGAGGCCCAATGCTCCAGATTGATATTGCCCGGCGCCACCGGCCAGTTCGGTTGATCACTCGGCACTTGCTGGCGCAGCAAAGACCACTCGGCCTCGCAGGGCAGTTGCACCGACAGGCCGCTCTGCGCAGACTTCCAGCGGCAGAAGGCTTCGGCCTCCAATTGATTGACCTCGACCGGCCAATCCCAGGGCATCGGCACCTCCTCACACATTAAGCGCAGTCGTAACTCTCCCTCCGGCGCTCCGACCCAGAAGGTGGGCTGCTGGGCCTGGGAAAACTGACGCCAGCCCCACCCCTCCTCGCTCCACCAGCGAGGATCCCGATAGCCACCGTCCTGCACAAACGCGAGGTATTCGGCATTGCTCACCAGCATGCGGCTGGCCTGAAACGGCGCTAGTTGCACCTCGCGCTGACCATATTCGTTGTCCCAACCATAGGTGGCGTCGCTCTGCGGCTTACCCAGACGAACCAGCCCCCCAGCCACGGTCACCAGGCTGTTGGCGGGAACCTGAGCCAGTTGATGACGGGCCAACGGGCAGACGGGCCACTGCGGCAGCGGTCGCACCCAGTGCAACGGAAGCTGACGGATAAGCACCGAAGAGGTCTCCAGATGGATGCGTTCGTGTTCGATCCCCATCAGGATCACCCAGGCCGGACTGTGCCAGTCGATGGGCAGACTCAGCGGCATGGTCTGAATGAAGTCACAGACCCGCTCCCGCACCCGGGCACGATAGTGCCGCAGTTCGGCGACACTGGGCCAGGCATAGTGACTCTCGTCCAGGTCGTCCCAGCTCATCTCGTCGACACCGATGGCGACCATAGACTCGATATGTGGATCGAGGCGCTGGTTGATCCAGCCACCGGCCAGCAGCTTGTTGATGAAGAAGGCAGCGGTATGGCCGAAGTAGAAGATCAAGGGGTGGCGCAACGAAATCGCCTTGTTAAACCAGGCCTCCTCCACCGCCAAGGCATCAAAAAGAGACTCATATGAATCATATGTTTGCTGGAAATAGGTGAGCAATTCGCGGCGCTTGCTCTGGCTATCATCCCCATGCAACCATGGCGTGCGAGTCAGGGATATAATGGGAGTAGTCGGGCATTCGAGGTTCAAAACGCTTCTCCTTGTGGGCAAGCCAGCAGAATTTGACGGCATCTTAGCGCCGGGATGGCTAGAGCCTGTTTGTCTGACTATACCCAATCTAGACACATAAATGATCTATTCAGTTAACATCTATTATTCGGGAGAGCCGATGCGAAGGCTAGGAGCTGGAATACTACTCTTCTGTCTCTTGCTACCCCTGAGCGCACTGACTTGGGCAGATCCCTTGCGTGTAGTGGTCAATCACGCCCCCCCCTATCGCATCATAGAGCCTCCCCACTACACGGGTTACTACATCGATTTGTTCAAGCTCGCCGCAGCTCAAGCAGATCTGGAGATCAGCTTTATCAGTGTCCCGCTTAAACGGGCCTTCCAGATGCTGGAAAATGGCGAGGCCGATCTGATCTTGGGGCCGAACAAGACACCGGAGCGGGAGCAGTTCTTGATCTTCCTCACCGACGCGCCATTCCCGGCAGAAGACAAAGTCTTTATCGTCGCTCACCCAGAACTGGTCATCCGCAACCTGACCAATTTGCAGCACAAGCGCATCGATACCCTGGTGGGAGCGGCCTATCATCCGGATATTGACCGTTCGAGTCAGCTCAACAAGCATGAACTCAAGAGTTATGAGCAGGGATTGCAGCGCCTGATGCGCGATCGCAGTGATGTGGTGATCATGCCGGAGGCTCAAGCCGACTGGTTGATTCACTCGCTGCAACTACCACTCATCAAATCACCCTTCCATCTGCGCGGCTCGCCCTCTTTCATCGCCTGGTCGCGCGTCACCTTTAACACCGAGCTCGCGCGCCGATTAACCCTCGGCATGCAACATGCGCTGGCAAGCCCCCAGGGTCAGAACATCCGTCAGAAGTACTTCCATCAGTTGGCAGACCACTAGCCGCCAGCCCCGCAGCCCTCTAGGCCGAGACCGCCCACTCAGGCGGGCGTCAGAGTCTCATCGGCTTCCTGGATCAGCGAGCGGACCCACTTCTTCGAGCGAACCCGGGCGTAACCGACCACCAAGCGTACCAACTCCTCCACGGAGAGAATGAGGTAGACCCAATAGATGGGCAGCTCGAAGTAGAAGGCCATCACGAAACCCGACGGCACCCCAATCAGCCAGGTGGCCATCGACTCCATGCCGAAGACAAACTTGCTGTCACCACCGCTGTTGAGTACCCCCCCGGCCACTATCATGTTGGCCACCTTGATCCACAAGAAACCACAGAACACCAGGACGCAGAGCTGTCCCATCCGCTGGACCTCGGCCGGGGTGTTATAGAGAGCCACATAATAGGGGGAGCAGAGCGCCACGGCGCCACCGATCAGCAGCGCACAGAGCACCCCGATACGGATCAGCTTGCCAGCATAGTCGATGGCCCCCTCGAAGTTGTTGGCGCCGAGGCGATGCCCAATCAGCACCGAGGCAGCCCCCGCCAGACCCGACAGCAGACCAATCGAGAGCCCCTGCAGCGGATAGGTCATGGTCATGGCAGCCAGCTCATCGGTGCCCATGCGGCCATAGACCACGGCATAGCCGCTCTCACCCAACACCCAGAGCAGCTCGGTCAGCATGAGCGGTAAACTGGTCGCCAAGAAACGGCCCAGCAGCCCTCGCTCCATGCCGAACAGCTCGCCCAGACGTTGTACCGCCACCACGTGGCGCTGCCCGTAGGCGACGACCAGAATGATGGCCAATTCGAGACAGCGGGCGATACAGGTGGCGATGGCCGCCCCCATCAGCCCCAGCTTGGGACAACCGAAGTGACCGAAGATCAGCAGATAATTCAGCACCACGTTGATCACCACGGCACTGGTGCTGGCATACATGGGCAGCTTGACCTCACCGGTGCTGCGCAACACCGCCGAGTAGATCATGGTCAGCATGCTGGGCAGGTAGCTGATGGCCAGCAGTTGCACGAAGATGGCCCCCTCGGCAAACACGCGCGGATCCGTGGTAAAGGGGGACATGGCCAGCTGCGGCATGGCACCGACAACCAGCGCCAGGCCTCCGGCCAACAGCAGTCCGACGCCGAGCCCCAAGCCCAGCAGATGACGGATGCGCACCGTATCGCCTCGCCCCCAGTACTGGGCGCAGTAGATGGAGATGCCCGACGCCAGCCCGGCCAACACCACGGAGACGATGGCGGAGAGTTTGGCACTGATCCCCACGCTGGCAATAGCCACCTCTCCCAATTGCCCCACCATCAGCTGGTCGGTCATGGCCAGCAGCGACATGATGACACTCTGCAGGGTAATGGGCAGGGCAATCCGCCCGATGTCCGATAGAAACACCTTATCCTTGAGCATGCTCTTCCCTCAGATGATGGTGAACGATCCGTTGGTGAGTGAAATGGCGCCATTCTACTCCCATGACAGCCCCTCGCCCCGAATATGTTGCATGCCCCATGTAGCAAGTCTGCTAAACCAGTCACGGAACAGGGGCGTCACGACGAGCAGACGACAGCCGAAGACTCGCTCCCGACTGGATAAAAAAAAACCCGCACCATCTGGGATGGGCGGGGTTTTTGTGTCCGCAAAAGAGCAGGGTTACCCCTGCTCTCGCTGATGCTACGGACGACTTATTTCTGCGGACGCAGCGCCGGGAACAGGATGACGTCACGGATGGTGTGGCTGTTGGTAAACAGCATCACCAGACGGTCGATACCGATGCCTTGACCAGCAGTCGGCGGCAGACCGTGCTCCAGCGCGGTGACGAAGTCGGCGTCATAGAACATCGCCTCATCGTCGCCCGCTTCCTTCTGTTGCACCTGAGCCTGGAAGCGTTCGGCCTGATCCTCGGCATCGTTGAGCTCGGAGAAGCCGTTGGCCAGCTCGCGACCACCGATGAAGAATTCGAAGCGGTCGGTGATCTCCGGGTTCTCGTCGTTACGACGGGCCAGCGGCGACACGGCAGCCGGATACTCGGTGATGAAGGTCGGCTGCATCAGCTGCGCTTCAGCAGTCTCTTCGAAGATGGCGGTGATGACATGGCCCAGCTCCCAGCTCTTCATCAGCTCGACATGGTGACGCTTGGCCACGGCGATGGCGCCTTCCAAGGTGGTCAGCTCTTCAGGCTTCACATTGTTGCCGTACTTGAGGATCGCCTCGACCATGGTCAGACGGGCAAAGGGCTGACCGAAGTCGATCTCGAAGCCCTCTTCCCCTTCCTTGGCGTAACGGATGGTGGTGGTGCCGTGGATGTCCAGCGCCAGAGTGCGCAGCATCTCCTCGGTGAGATCCATCAGATCCCGGTAATCGGCGTAGGCCATATAGAACTCGAGCATGGTGAATTCAGGGTTATGGCGAACGGAGATCCCTTCGTTGCGGAAGTTACGGTTGATTTCGTAAACACGTTCGAAACCACCGACCACCAGACGCTTCAGATAGAGCTCGGGGGCAATACGCAGGTACATGTCGATGTCCAGCGCATTATGATGGGTGATGAAGGGACGTGCCGAGGCGCCACCCGGGATCACCTGCATCATGGGGGTTTCCACTTCCATGAACTGCTTGGCGTTCAGGAAGTTACGGATACCGTTGACCACCTGGTTGCGGATCTTGAAGGTCTTGCGCGACTCTTCGTTGGCAATGAGATCCAGGTAACGCTGACGGCAACGGGCTTCCTGATCGGTCAGACCCTTGTGCTTTTCCGGCAGCGGACGCAGTGCCTTGGTCAGCAAACGGATGTCGGAGACATGCACCGAGAGCTCGCCGGTATTGGTGCGGAACACGGTCCCTTCCACGCCAACGATATCGCCCAGATCCCACTTCTTGAACTGCTCGTTGTAGAAGCCTTCCGGCAGATCGTCACGGGTGACATAGACCTGCACCTTGCCACCCATGTCCTGCAGGGTGGCAAAAGAGGCCTTGCCCATGATGCGGCGGGTCATGATGCGACCGGCGATTTTCACCTTGGCGTTCAGCGCCACCAGCTCGTCGGCACTCTTGTCACCGAACTGCTCGTGGATCTCGCTGGCGATATGGTCACGACGGAAATCGTTGGGGAACGGATTGCCCTGCTCGCGCAGGGCGGCCAGCTTGGCGCGGCGCTGGGTCATTTCGTTGTTAAATTCCTGAACATCCTGTTCTGGAGCTTGATTCTGTTCTGACATGATCATTCCTGCTTGGATTACAGCCCGGACTTCAGGCTGGCTTCAATAAACTTGTCCAGATCGCCATCGAGGACCGCCTGGGTATTCCGGGTTTCGACGCCGGTCCGCAGATCCTTGATGCGCGCATCGTCGAGCACATAGGAGCGGATCTGGCTACCCCAGCCGATATCGGACTTGGTCTCTTCCAGCGCCTGCTTCTCGGCGTTCTGCTTCATCATCTCCAGCTCATAGAGTTTCGCCTTGAGCTGTTTCATCGCCTGATCTTTGTTCTTGTGCTGCGAACGGTCGTTCTGGCACTGAGTCACGGTATTGGTCGGAATGTGGGTGATCCGCACCGCCGATTCCGTCCGGTTCACGTGCTGACCACCGGCGCCGGAGGCGCGATAGACGTCGATGCGCAGGTCTGCCGGATTGATCTCGATCTCGATGTCTTCATCGATTTCCGGGTAGACAAACGCCGAACAGAAGGAGGTGTGGCGACGGCCACCGGAATCAAACGGGCTCTTGCGCACCAGGCGATGAACGCCGGTTTCGGTACGCAACCAGCCGAAGGCATACTCACCGGTGAACTTGATGGTGGCGGACTTGATACCGGCCACTTCCCCTTCCGAGCATTCGATGAGCTCCGGTTTGAAGCCGTGGGCCTCGCCCCAGCGCAGGTACATGCGCAGTACCATGTTGGCCCAATCCTGAGCCTCGGTCCCGCCCGAGCCGGACTGGATATCCATGTAGCAATCGGAGGCATCATGCTGACCGGAGAACATGCGACGAAACTCCAGATCGGCGAGTTTCTTCTCCAGCGCCTCCGCCTCGGCCTCGGCCTCGTGGAAGGTCTCTTCATCCTCACCTTCGACGGCCAGAGAGACCAGCATCTCGACATCCTCGGCGCCCTGAGTCAGGACATCGATGGTGGCGACCACGGCTTCCAGCGAAGCGCGCTCCTTGCCCAGCGCCTGAGCCCGCTCGGGCTCATTCCAGACATCGGGCTGTTCCAGCTCGGCGCTTACTTCTTCCAGACGCTCTTTCTTGGCGTCATAGTCAAAGGTACCCCCTCAGAAGCTCGGTCCGTTCAGACAGCTCCTTGAGTTTGTTCAGTACCGGATTCACTTCAAACATGAAGGATTCTCTCATCTTGAGCAGGATGGACCAGGGCTGATCCCTCCGCGGGTGTGACAAAAGCCATCTTCGCTCGGACAAACAATCGATTGTCGCGCCGAAGTCATGACTGTAGAAAAGCGCAGTATTTTACCCAATTGACCGGGGAATAGACAGCCAATGCCCGGATTTTTCCCGGATTATCCGCCCGGCAGAACTAGGCCCGCCAAGCACTCGCCAGGCATCAATCCTTGAGCTCAAGGCTCCCCGCGAAGAGCGAGCGAAAGAAATAATTTTTATCTGCTGAAAAAGTAGCCTGCCGCCTGCGCAACAGAAGCCATTGCGGCCTCGATTGGGAATAAATCACTGGGTTTTTTTCATCCGTTGCTTGAAAATAAGGCAAACATGGTCTGCGCACACCATCCGTTTTACGTCCGGTGTGGCGTTTCGAGTATCAGAGGCCCGGAGAACTAAGTCCAAACGAGCCAATCGCCAGATGACAGTAAAAATCCACCTGCATAACAGGTGGCTTTGATTAGCCCCCTAGAAGGGGGCTATACACTTAAGAGGTGAATTC
>JASDSW010000096.1:0-40457 GCA_041441555.1 Aeromonadaceae bacterium | reverse complement strand
TCGGGCTCAGTTATTCTTTGGTTAAAAGATCAACAAAGTGTGCTCCCGCCCTGGTGCCAATAGCAGGCCGGCAGACAGGGTAAGGGCAGATCGCAGCGACAGTTTCATTTTATTTTCTCCAATATCAACGGGTTATCAAAATAATAAGTGAACAGATGGTTGTATTCGCGGTGCACTGTATTATGAGTGATTTGCCAACACAGCCATCTGGCCACGCACAAGCGTGTTGATTGGAGGATTTTTGTTTCGCGACTCTATCTTATTTCTCGCGCAAGCAAAAGGCATGATTAATAGTTTGAATGATCCCTAAAAAATATATGACTCAAGTAGGTCTTTTTGTACCCATTGTTCATTTAGTAATGGTGAATAATGAGTTTTCGCATCGCGTGCGAGTTTGTCGATGTATTTTTTGTGTTATTAATCATCAAGGAATAATTAATGGTTTAGGCTCGTTCTTTGGGGCGATATGGTGATTCCCCATTGGTAGTTCACAACGCGATAGTCGCTGATAGGTGACAAACAGAGCCATGATGACAAGGATGGTACAGCATGGGGCAAGAGGTGTTCAGTAAGGACACAGTTGCGCCATGTATCCGCGGGTAGGCTCCCGCGAATTCAACTCCGAAGTGCAACACCCGCCAAATCAGGCAACCTGTCGTAGTTCATCAAACACGATCTGCGGTTGCCTGAAATCCAAACATTTGCGCGGTCTGAGGTTGAGTCGCCGCTCGAAGGCCGACAACCCCATCCGCCCTCTGTTTAGGCGACATAGATTAGGTGACACAGAGGCGTACTCGCACGGCCAGCCGCGGCATCCTCAACTACTCGCCTGATGCCCGCGCGGGTTGTTCTGAAAATGGCGTTTGTATTCGCGGCTGAACTGGGAGAGGCTGTTATAGCCGACCAAAGAGGCGGCCTCGGCAATGCCACGCCCTTCTCGCTGGATCAGCTCCCGCGCCCGGTTGAGGCGAATTTGCTTCATGTACTGCAGCGGGGAGACCAACGTCACCTGACGAAAGGCGCGGTGAAACGACGAGACACTCATATGAGCCTCGTCGGCCAATGTCTCCACCGTCAGCGGAGCGGCATAGTCGCGGTGAATACGTCCCAGCACCCGGGCGATGCGGGCGTAGTGGCCATCATGGCGGGCCAGCTCCAGTAGCACGTAGCCGTTGGGACCGGTCAGCACCCGATAGAGGATCTCCTGCAGGATGCCGGGGCCGAGAATGGCGGCTTCGGTCTCATCAGCCAGGGCGCCGAGCAGGCGGTCGCAGGCGCTGAGCAAAGGTGGGGACAGCCTGACGCTGGAGAGACCGCACTCGATGGAGCGGCAGGGCTCCATGGGCGTCTCGGGCGGAAACAGCCGCTCCACCAGTTGATGCAGCGACTGGGCGTCGATATCGATCGCCAGTCCGAGCATAGGTTCTTCCGGGCTGCAGTGCGCCTCACACTCCAGCGGCAGCGGCACACCGACCACCAGATAGGAGTCGGGGCCATAGGCCACCTGCTGCTCCCCCAGATGAATGATCTTGTTGCCTTGCCCCATGATGAGCAGCCCGGACTGGTAGGTGAGAGGCTGCCGTGGGTTTCCCTGGCTGGAGCGGAAAAAACGCACGCCCGGCAGCCGGGTGGCGGTGGCCCCCTCCAGGTTTTGCAATCCCATCTGCTCAACGTAGCGCTGCATCGCCGTGGCCAGACTCATCCTCGTTCCTCTTCATTCCGCTCACCATGATCTTGGCAGAAATAGGCAAGTAATTGCCATGAATGTCGCTTACGGGGGCTTAATCTAGCAACTATTATGATAGTCGTCATCCACGGCATGCTTCGGGCGCCGCCGTGTATTCCTATCGGCACCTCAGACTAGACAAGGGCATACGATGAACAACTTTACCTATTTCAATCCGACCCGCATTCATTTCGGCCAAGGGCAGATCGCTAAGCTGGCCGAAGAGATCCCGGCGGATGCCAAGGTGCTCATCACCTATGGTGGTGGCAGCATCAAGAAGAATGGCGTGCTGGATCAGGTGCATGCCGCACTGGCCGGCCGCAGTTATCAGGAGTTTGGCGGCATCGAGGCCAACCCCCATTTCGAGACCCTGATGCAAGCGGTCGCCGTGGTGAAGGCCGAGTGCATCGACTATATCCTGGCCGTGGGTGGTGGCTCGGTGATCGACGGCAGCAAGTTCATTGCAGCCGCGGCACGTTATGAAGGCGATGCCTGGGAAATTCTGCAAACCTATGGCAGCAAGATCGGCGATGCGGTACCGCTGGGCACCGTGCTGACCCTGGCAGCCACCGGCTCCGAGATGAACAATGGTGCCGTCATCACCAAGGCGGCGACCCAGGACAAGCTCTTCTTCTTCTCGCCGTTCGTGCAACCGCGCTTCTCCATTCTGGATCCGGTCACCACCTATACGCTGCCGGCGCGCCAGATCGCCAACGGCGTGGTCGATGCCTTCGTGCACACCCTGGAGCAGTACACCACCTATCCGGTCAAGGCCAAGGTGCAGGACCGTTTTGCCGAAGGCTTGCTGCGCACCCTGATCGAAGAGGGGCCGGCGGCGCTGGCCAATCCGCAGGATTACGACGTGCGCGCCAATCTGATGTGGACGGCGACCATGGCGCTCAACGGCACCCTGAGTACCGGCGTGCCCACCGACTGGGCGACCCATATGATTGGCCACGAGCTGACTGGCCTCTATGGTCTGGACCACGCCCAGACACTGGCGATCGTCCAGACGGCGGTGTGGAAGCACAAGTTCGCCGCCAAGCAGGCCAAGCTGGCCCAGTACGCCGAGCGGGTGTTCGATGTGCGTGATGGCAGCGAAGAGCAAAAAGCCCGTGCCGCCATTGAGCAGACCGAAGCCTTCTTCACCGCCATGGGTAACCCGGTACGTCTGTCGGCCTATGGGTTGGGTGAAGAGGTGATCGACAAGGTTGCCGCCAAGCTGACCGAACATGGCCATGTGGCATTGGGTGAGCACAGCGATATCACCCCGGATGACGTCAAGCAGATCCTGCGCCTGGCGCTGTAAACCATCTGGAACCGCGTGGGTATACAACCCGCAGATCGATGCAAACGCCACCCCTTGAGGTGGCGTTTTTTGTGGGCGTCAGCCTGGTAGGGCTATGTGTCAGCTCAATCGGGGCGCAGTAGGAAAATCCGAAGCACTACGAACAGTCGGGGGGATTTATGGGCGGCAGGGGGTGATGGCCGCCTCTTAGAATTAGGCTGGCGACCGCTGTTGCGGCTGAACTTCAGCTATTTCACGTCCGACCTGGCGATAAAGAGCACAACCGGCCACCAGACCACACGTCGCCAGCAGATACCAAATCCACTGGGGCGGCGTGGTACCCGAAGCGCCGAGACAAAGACCGAGCAGCACATTACTCAGCAAGGCGACCACGCCCCCCACACTGGCATAAAACCCGTAGTGGCTGGCCAACAAGCCGGGAGCCGCATAGTGCGGCAGGCGTGCTGAGAACAGCGGATAGCACAGAATAGAGCCGAGAGAAAATAGCACCGCCTGGCTCAGGACGGCCAAGACGGGCCACGCAGCCAACCAACTGAGCAGCAGATAACTGCAGCCCATACAGGCCAGCCCCAATCCCATGCCTCGGGCTACTCCTAAACTCCGTTGTACCCAGAGGCTGGCGGGTAGCTGCAGCAGGACACCGATCAGGGCGGTGACGGTAAAGACGCTACCTAACAGGGTGGCAGTTTGCTGCTGGCTGTGAATATAGGCCGGTATGGATAGATAGAGCTGATGAAACAGCACGCCATAGGCGGCCGAGAAGATCGTAAAGCATAAAAAGGCGCGATTGCGAAGAATGGTACGCCACAGCTGCCAGACCCTCTCGCGAGAGTGAGAAACCGCTGTGTGATGAGGTGGCAGATAGCGCCACTGCAACCCGGTCAGCAGTAAAAACACGCCACCGGACACCCAGCCCGTGAGTGCATAACTGGATTGCGTCAGCCATAAGCCAAGTAGCGGACCCAGCAGCATGCCTGCCTCGCTGGCCAGATTGTGCAACGCAAATGCCTGTTGTCGCTGGGTCGGATGCGGGCATTCCTCAGCCAGATAAGCCTGGGCACAGGGCGTAAAAAGGGCTCCGGCAAATCCGGTCAGGAAGGCCGCCAGCAGTAAAACGGGCAGTTGCTCGGCCCAGCCCAGCAGTGCAAATCCGCCCGAGCGGATCAGACAGCCGCCGATGATGGCTGCTCGATACCCCAGGCGATCGCCGAGGGTTCCTCCCAGCAAAAACAAGCCTTGCTGGCTGAACACGCGCATCCCCATGACCAGGCCGACCGCCCAGCCAGCCAGTTCCAGACCGCTGCCCAGATGATGAGCCAGGTAGGGCATCATCATGTAGAAGCCCAGATTGAAGGCCAGGGCATTGATAACCAGCAGACGAGCCGCACGACTCAGCCCGCACCAGCTCTCCCATCCAGAATGCAGGATCTTGATGACCATCGGCTTCAGCTCGCTCGCCGTAGGGTCCGAATGTAAGGCAAGCCTGCATCATCATGGTGGATCTGCACCGGTACCTGATACAGCTGACTGATCAACGCCTCGGTGAGCACCTCGGAAGGGGGCCCCATGGCTTGCAGACGGCCATCGGCAAGGACGATCAGCTCATCGGCAAATTGAGCGGCCAGATTCAGATCATGCAACACCACCAGACTAATCCAGTTTCGCTGACGAGTTTGATGGTGCAGATGCTCCATCAGTTGCATCTGGTGCTGTAAATCCAGTGCACTGACCGGCTCATCCAGCAGCATGATCTGCGGTTCCCGCAGCAGGACCTGAGCGAACAGCACCATCTGACGCTGTCCACCACTCAGAGTGCTCATCGGACTATCCGCCAGATGCGCCATCCCCAAACTTTGAAGTGCCGTCATGGCGGCGCGCAGATCATCATCGCTCAAGCGTAATTTGAGGCTTTGCAACCGCCCTAGGACCACCACTTCCAGCACACTCAGCTCGAGCTCCAGCTGGTTATTTTGTGGCATATAGCCAAACTGTTGTCGCCACCGGTTGGCCCCCAGGTCGGCCAGTGTGTGGCCATTAAATCGGATCGTACCCGCTTGCAGGGGTAATTCACCGAACAAGGCCCGCAATAAGCTGGTCTTGCCGGTACCGTTGGGGCCGATGATCACATGCAGCTTCCCAGGCGCGAGCTGCATACAAAGGTCGCGGGACAGTACCTGTTTCCCCAGGGCAACCGCGACATGGTTGAATTCAAGCATGCTTGCGCCCCCGTCCCAAAATCAACCAAATAAAAAACGGTACCCCGATGATGGCGGTCACGATGCCGATCGGGAACAAGGCGCCGGGAACAATGGATTTGGATATCACAGAAGAGATCGACAACATCGCGGCGCCACAAAGTGCAGAGAGCGGGATCAGAAAGCGCTGGTCTTCACCGATCAACATGCGGCCAATATGCGGTGCAACCAGACCGATAAATCCGATGATGCCGACAAAACTGATGGCGGTCGCCGTCATCAGCGCTACTAGCACCAGCGTCTTGATCCGTAACGCGTTGATGTTGACTCCCAGGCTGCGCGCGCGGGCCTCACCCAGACGTAAACAGGTCAAGTTCCAGGCATCACGATACAGCAGCACGCTACACACCAGCGTGATGACGAACGTGATGGTCAAGGAGTCCCACGTAGTCCGCATCAGACTGCCAAACAACCAAAATACGATCTGCTGATTGAGCTCCGGCGAAGAGACAAACTGCAGCAACGAGAGTAAGGACTGGAACAGGAACAGTAGGGCGATCCCCGCCAGTATGATGGTCTGACTGTTGACATGGCGCATCAGGGCCAATCCGAACAGCATCGAGGCGGCCAGCATACTGAAGAAAAATGCACCTAACGGAATGCTCAGCAGGGATTCCAGACCGAATAGACTATTCACCACCAACGCCAGGGCAGCGCCAAAGCCCGCCGCCGCGGCGATGCCGAGCGTAAAGGGGCTGGCTAGCGGGTTATCCAGCAAGGTTTGCATCTGGGCGCCGCCCAATCCCAGCGCGGCTCCGACGACCAGTGCCATCAGCGCAATGGGCAGGCGCATCTCGATCACAATGGTTCGGGTCATAGCGTCCGTATTGGCGGGTGACCATAAGGTGTGCACCACATCGAGCAACGGCAACTGGGACGGACCGGTTGCGATGTCCAACAACAGGGTGATCACAATCAGGACGATAAACGCAGCAAGGAAACGCCAACGACGGGCCTCGCGCTGACGTTGCTGAACCAGCGCCTGTTCCAGCATCGCCACCTCAGCCATGACAAACTCTCCAACTCACGAAATTAACCTCAATAGATAAACGAGCCTGAGCAACCCGACGCGACCATGCCGAGCGCGTGTCTTGGCGCCGCATTTCATCGGGTAGGCAGATTGGGATTGATATTCTCAACGTCTTGTGAGAATCATAATAATGATAACCAATATCAACAACTTTAGCACTCCTTTGAGGACGTTATGCCCCTGAAAAAGTCATTAATTAAAGTCGCTGCACTGTTAAGTCTCTGTCTTTTATCCAGTTTTTCTTTTGCCAAACCAACGATCATTGAAGATGTGTTGGGGCGAAAAGTCAGCGTCGAAACACCGGCCAAACGTGTGTTGCTCGGTTTTTATATCGAAGACTACTTTGCTGTCGGTGGTGATGAGGCTTTCGATCATTTGGCGGGGATCTCCAGCGGTTGGTTTATCAAATCGCGGCCAGCCATTTGGAAAATGTACGTGGCCAGCAAGCCGCAGCTGGCCCAAGTGCCGGATGTCGGTAATGTGCAGGATCAGACCTTCTCGATAGAAAAGGTGCTGGCCAGCAAACCGGATGTGGTGGTGCTGGCTGATTGGCAATTCAAGGCGCTGGGGGCCGAGTTAGAGCGACTGGAGCAGGCGGGTATTCCGGTTGTGGTCATTGACTACAACGCGCAGACCCTGCAACGCCATGTGGCCAGTACGCGGATCCTGGGCCAGCTGACGGCTAAACCCGAACGCGCGGAACAGATAGCCAAGGCGTATGAGCAAGTTGTCACCACCATTCGCGAACGCGTGGCCGCTGCTCATGTTGCCAAACCCAAGATCTACATCGAACTGGGAGATAAGGGGCCGTCAGAATACAGTTACACCTACGGTAAAAATATGTGGGGCGCGATGGCGGAATTGGTGGGTGGAGACAACATTGCCGCGCCGTTTGTCGAGAGTTGGGGCACCATCCACCCGGAGCAACTCCTGGCCAGCAAACCTGATGTTGTCCTGATGGCCGGCTATGAAAGTGTGGTCAGCCCCACGGCCATGCAAGTGGGTCAGGACATTGATGCCGATAATGTGCAGCGTCGTCTGAAAGGTTTCACTCTGCGCGCCGGTTGGTCCAACTTGCCAGCCGTGAAGAATAACCGCGTTTATGCCGTCTACCATGGCGTCACCCGCAGCATCATGGATGCAGCCTTGATGCAGTTTATGGCCAAGGCCTTGTATCCCGATCTGTTTGCCGATCTGGACCCACTGGCGACTTACCTGAATTTTTACCAGCAATATCTACCGATCCGTCCACAAGGGACCTTTATGTTAGGGATAGCCCCAACCGCCTCCTGAGTTCGGCAATCGGCGACATCCAGCCACTCATGCTGTGCAGTCCACCACTGCACAGCATTTTCGTTCATGACGCTACGACTCAGACCGACTAGCTTAGTGTCAGACTTCGCGCGCCGACCAAAGAAAAATGCTGCCGTGAGCCTGGTTGTGGGGCGAGCCCTCGGAGATCGCTGGACCACTTTTCTCGTGTTTCATCCGCAAAATTCCATTACTGTCACTGGGCCACTCATCAGGGGATGACCATGACAGATACCGCCGCTGCCGACCGTTCGCCTTGGGCTGTTTTTCTGATTTTTCTGCGCTTGGGGCTGACCGCTTTCGGTGGCCCGATTGCCCACCTGGGCTACTTTCGCGAGGAGTTTGTGACCCGGCGGCAGTGGCTCAGCGAGCGCAGCTATGCGGATCTGGTGGCCCTGTGCCAGTTTTTGCCGGGGCCGGCCAGCAGTCAGGTGGGGATCGCTATCGGCCTGTCACGCTCCGGTTATGCCGGTGCCCTGGCGGCGTGGGCGGGCTTTACGCTGCCCTCGGCGCTGGCGCTGATCCTGTTTGCTCTGGGGCTGGCCCATTACGCCGATGTCGTGCCCGCAGGTGTGCTGCATGGCTTGAAGGTGGTGGCCGTGGCGGTCGTCGCCCAAGCGGTCTGGGGCATGGCGCGCGCCCTCTGTCCGGATGCCCCACGCATCAGCCTCATGGCGGCGGCAACGGCTCTGGTCTTGCTGCTGCCATCGGTGTGGGGGCAGCTCATCGTCATCGCGCTGTCGGCCATGCTTGGCCTGTGGCTATTTAAACCGCAGCCGGGGTCGCCCCATGAGCCGCTGCCGATCCCGGTTCGCCGACGGACCGGAGTGCTCTGGCTGCTGCTGTTCTTGGCCTTGCTGCTGGGGTTGCCGCTGCTGGCCACTTGGGGGGCGGATCCGACTCTGACGCTGGTGGATGCCTTCTACCGCGCCGGCTCTCTGGTTTTTGGTGGTGGCCATGTCGTGCTGCCGCTGCTGCAGGCCGAGGTGGTGCCGCCCGGCTGGGTCAGTCGAGACACCTTCTTGGCGGGCTACGGGGCGGCGCAAGCGGTGCCCGGGCCTCTGTTTACCTTCTCGGCGTTTCTCGGCGCCTCGATGAACCAAGCTCCCTCCGGCTGGCTGGGCGGCTTCATCTGCCTGTTGGCGATCTTCACCCCCTCGTTTTTGCTGGTGGTGGGAGCCTTGCCGTTCTGGGAGCTTCTGCGCCGCCACTCCCGCACCCAGGCGGCGCTGGCTGGCATCAATGCGGCTGTGGTGGGGCTGCTGCTGGCTGCCCTCTATCACCCGGTCTGGACCAGTGCGATCCAAACGCCGCAAGACTTCGTCCTGGCCCTCGTGGCTCTGGTCGCCCTGATGGTCTGGAAGCTGCCGCCCTGGCTGGTGGTACTCGGCTGCGGCACTATCGGCTGGATTTTGTGATGAGGTGCCTGGTGTTACGGGCCGGGAATCAATCGGCGATTATGTTGCACTCGTCGCTCTGCCTTGGGACTCATTTTTGCTAAGGTACCTGTCATTCCTGACATTTTTTGCCGAGTAGCCATCTCAATGTCCTATTACGACCAGAATGCGGATGCCTTTATTGCGGGCACCCTCGATGTTCAGATGCAGAGTCTGTATGACAAGTTTCTGCCCCATCTGGCGGCGGGGAGTCATATTCTGGACGCCGGTTGCGGTTCGGGGCGTGATAGCCGCTATTTTTTGCAGCAGGGCTTTGTCGTCACGGCGCTGGATGCCAGTTGGCCCTTGGCGCTGCATGCCCGCACGCTGACCGGGTTGCCGGTGTTGCACTGCCACTTCGATGAGTTTGTTGCAGAGCAACCGTTGGATGCTATCTGGGCCTGTGCCTCCTTACTCCATGTGCCGCAGGCCCAGTTGCCATCGGTCATGGCGCATCTGGCACTCCAGTTACGCAGTGGCGGTTTCTTCTATTGCTCCTTCAAATATGGGGTAGGCGAGGTCAGTCGCGATGGGCGGCACTTTACCCACCTGGATGAGGCTGGGCTGACGAGCTTGCTTGCGGGCTTGCCGCTGCAGCTCATCGAGAGTTGGCAAACTGCCGATCTGCGCCCCGATCGCCAAGATGAACGCTGGTTGAATGTTCTGCTGCGCTATGAGGATGCCGCTTGATGATCCCGGTGCTGGAGGCGCAGCATGCGGCTTGGATGAGTTACTGGCCCAAGCCTGAACAGCTGACGCTGGCCATCGGAATTGATGATGGCGAAGAGGCGCATTGGTTGGCTCGGCAGTGCGGCCAGTTGGTGCTGGTGGAAACGCAAACGGCGGCGGAGTCACTGCGTGAGGCGTCCATCCACTATCAGGTGGAAACCCAAGCCTCGCACCTGGCCTCGCAATCCGTACGGCGACTCATCGACAAGCTTCCCGAATTGAGCGCCTGCTATCAGCTCAACCTGCAGTTTCATCGCATCTTGCTCAGTCGTGGTTGCTGGCAGTCCATTGCACCTAGTCAGCGGGAGCGGGCGTTGCGCAAGCTGGGTAATCTATTGGCGCCCGGTGGTGTACTGATCATTGCCCAATGCCAGTCCGATGGCCGAGATGCGTTGCCGCCTCAGTTGGATGAACTGGCGCCCTGGGCGCGAAAGTTTGGACTGACGCTGCAACCTTTGATGCTGGACGGCTCTGTGATCCTGCAACTGCCGGATGATGGAAGCGGGGCTCTGGCCCGTATCCGTCATATCGCCGTCAACGACAGCAAGAGCTCCACCTACAAGCTGGCATTGCTGCGTACTCTGGTGCGCATCGCCGATGCCCACCCTGGCGCCGTATGCGATCGCAGCGATGGTCGGGTAGCCATCTCCCTCGGGCTGGTGGCCCTGTACTGGATCCGGTTGTTCAAGCGGTTGCTGGATGCGGATCTGCAGCAAAACTCCAATACCGGCAAGGGACTGGGCTTTGTCACGCAGCAGGGATGGCAGCCACTGGCCCAGCTCAAGGCCGACGATTTTGCCGTCGGTGCTCTGTTTGTCGGCGAGCAAGCTGTGGCACTGCAGCAGCTGGTTGCTGACACCATCAAGACCATGCAGGAGGGGCCGGTCACCTTCATCTATCAGGGCGACAAACAGAATCGTCTCTTCACCATCGAGAGGGCTCTGCGCCGTAAGCCTAGCCAGAGCGTGCTGCTGGATCGGGCCTTCTTCGACAGCTTTGGCCTGTTCACCCTGAGCGAGGAGATGTGGAATTCACTACGCAGCTACGGCTGCTGGATTGAGCCCTTGCTGGTGCAGCAGTGGATTGCCCAGATGAAGAAGTATCAGCGCAATATCGTGGCGAACCATTCGTTGGATTATTACCACGAGGCGCTGATTTGGCTGGAGCGCGAGCATGATACCGCTCGGGTGCGACAGCGAGTCGATGCCCTGACGCGTGATGGCCATGCCGTTCGATCGGTCTGGAGTGGCGATCCGCTTAGAAAATACGAAGTGGACCACTGCCTGCCCTTTGCCTACTGGCCGAACAACGATCTGTGGAATTTGCTTCCGGCCTCGGTGCAGGAAAATGGCAGCAAGAGCGATCGGGTGCCGAGTCGACCACGACTGAGCAAAGCCAGAGCGCACATTCTCGATTGGTGGCAACTGGCCTGGAGTGACGAGCGCGAGCGGCAGCAGTTTTTCATCGAGGCCCATCTCTCATTACCGAACATTCCGCGTCATTGCCGTAGCCATGAGGAGGTGTTTGAGTCGATGCAGGATCAGATCCTGGGCGTCCGTCAACGGCTGCAGGTTGGTGAGTGGTAGCCCTGTTTTAAAAAACAAAAAGCACGAGGATAAAAATGGACTTCAATCTGCTGTTCGCCCCTCTGTTCCAGATGGCTTGGTGGCTTGTGCCGCTACTGCTGGTGATTGGCGTGCTGAAAAGCCCCTGGTTCAAGGGGCATTTGGGTGAGTTTGCCGTCAATCTGGCTATCAAGTTGCGACTAGATAAGGAAACCTACCACCTTATCAAGAATGTCACCCTGCCGACCGAGGATGGATCCACCCAGATCGACCATGTGGTCGTCTCCGTCTATGGTGTATTCACGGTCGAGACCAAGAATATGAAGGGCTGGATTTTTGGTGGTCAGCAGCAGAAGAACTGGACCCAGAAGATCTATCGTCGCAACCATAGCTTCCAAAATCCGTTGCATCAGAATTACAAACATACCCGCACCCTGCAGTCGTTGCTCGGGCTTAACGATGAACAGATCTTCTCGGTGATTGCCTTTGTCGGCGATGCCACCTTCAAGACGCCGATGCCGGAGAATGTCACCCGAGGCAATGGCTTTCTTCGCTATATCAAAGCCAGAACCACGCCAGTTCTCACGCCCGAGCAGGTCCAGACGATCATTGACTCGATCGAAGGTGGCCGTCTGGCACGCGGTTTTAAAACCAACCGCGAGCATGTGGCTCATGTCAAAAGCATCGTGGCCGAAAAGGCCGCCGCGCCATCCTGCCCCAAGTGCGGCAGCACCATGGTATCGCGGGAGGTAAAACGTGGGGCTAACGCAGGCCGTACCATCTGGGGTTGCCCCCGTTACTCCGCCTGTCGTGGGTTGATTGCACAGGACGAGCCGGTTCTGAAGCAGGGCTGACGTTTCCCTCCTGTGCCGTGGCTCGCGCCTTTAACCGGCTACTTGGTAGCTCAGCACATGAAACCTGCCGCTGCGGTCGATCTCACCGGGGAGCAGGGTGAGGGGGGAGTTAAAGCCGGGCATGTCGGTGACCAGGGTGTGGAACTCGCCGTTCTCGCCGCATGGGTCGACATCTGGCGGCAGTTCGGCCAGCAGGCCGGCATCGAACAGACGGCCACAGAAGCGGCCATCGCACTGGCTGGTGTCGACGGTGATGAGGTGGGTGGTGATGCCGCGCTGCAGGATCTCGCGCGCCAGGTCGGCGGGGTTATCGCCGAGCAGCGGGAAGACACTCTGCCAGCCGGCAGGTTCAATGTAGCTGCGGCGGTAATCGGCAATGCCGTTGTGGAACATGTCGCCAAAGGCTACGGCATCTATCTGCAGACCACTTTGGCGCAGGCCATCGACCACGCACTGCTGGTAGACGGGGTTCGGCGGGAACACTTCCGGCAGGGCGATGGTGATAAGCGGCAAACCTAGCTGGTGTGCCTGTTGCCGCACCACCTGCAGCGGCGTGTTCTGATAGGGGACGCCATCGGCGACATGGGTGGTGTAGAGGCCGACCACCTCGTAGCGCGGATCATCGCGCAGGCGTAACAGGGTGAGGGCTGCGTCCTTTCCGGAGGACCAACTGATAACCGAGCGAAGCGGAGTGTGGGTCTGTGACATGGCGATTCCTGGCAAGATGTGACGCGCCTCATGCTAATGGTATGTGCCAATCTGGGGAAGGGATTGTTTTATGTATCCGATTGAAAACCTTGTGGGTTTTTTTTGAACACCCCTTTGTCATAAAAGCTTCATCTTGTATTCTATGTCACAGGAATAAAGGCTCCACGCCAAGGCGTCTTGGCATAAGCTGTGCGGGTTTTATCGTCGGCATGACAGGACGGAGGCGAAAGCCTCGACACGGATCCTCCTTCCATGGGGTAAACGCGTAGCCGTCACCTAGTTAGTTCACTCGCCAGCCAGAAGATCAGATGAATTTTACAACCACAACCTTACGACAGGCGGCCTCCTCTTCGCGTGGCCAGATGCTGTTGAACTGGCAATCCGGGCTGCTGTTTTTGTTGGCCTGGCTGATCAACTATTCGTTGGGTTACAAATTAGGCATGCTGGAGACGGTGGGATTCTTTTGCCTCCTTAGTTTGTTGCAACGGCTCTCCTGGCGGGCATTCAAATACCTACTGCTCGTCTGCGCGGTGGTCGCGGCCTGTTACTTCCCGTTTGGCCGGACTTACGGGGCGCCAAACTTCAATAGTGTGCTCTCTTTCTACTCGTCCAATCCGGAGGAGGCGGGGGAGATCTTGCGGGTTTTCCCGCTTTGGTACTATCTGGTTTCCCTGGCCATTCTGGGCGGAACTGGGTTGCTGTTGAAACGCTCGAAGCGGGTGTTCCCACGCTGGTCGATGTATCACACCGTATTGTTGGTGCTTTTTGTGGCGATTTCGCTGTGGCGACCGCTGAGCATTTTTCAGAGCAAGGGCTCGTTTTCCTTGCTGAATGTCAGCTATCCGGTGGTTCGTTTCGTCAAAGATCTCACCCTCATCAATATGACCGTGCATGCCGAACATCAGCGCATGCAGGAGTTGGCGACCCTGCAGGATAATTGGCATGTTGTCGCGGCAAAGCCGGCGCATCAGCTGTATGTGCTGGTGATCGGCGAAAGTGCTCGACGCGATGCCCTGGGGGCATTTGGTGGTCACTGGAAGAACACGCCATTTATGAGCCATGCCAATGGCGTACTGTTTCAAAATTATCTGGCGACTGCCTCCTCAACCCAGCAATCGTTGGGATTGACGCTGACGCTGGTCGGGGAAGATGGCCAGCCGCAATACCAAAACAACATAGTCACACTGGCCAAACGGGCCGGCTTTAAGACCTATTGGCTCTCGAACCAGGGGCAACTGGGCCGGTACGATACGGCCATTGCCAGCGTCGCCAAGCGAGCCGATGAAGTCCACTTCATGAAGGACGGGAATTTCTTTTCACAAGATACCCAGGACATGGATCTGTTGAAGTTTACCAATGAGGTCTTGAGTGAGAAGTTTGATGGGCCCAAGTTGATCGTGTATCACCTGATCGGTTCTCATCCTAAGGCCTGTGAGCGGACCCATCATCGCTATGAGACCTTTGTGAATAACGAAGAGGTTTCCTGCTACCTGTACAGCATTACTCAGACGGACCAGTTTTTAGCCGCCTTGAACCAGCAACTGAAAAACAGCGGCCAGAGTTTTTCGATGATCTATTTTTCCGATCATGGCCTTTCGTTCAAGGAGCGGGGGACTCGATCCGAATATCTGTCGCACAACGACCAGTTCCAGCAAAACTATCAAGTGCCGCTGTTTATGACCTCCAGCACGGATAAGCATCAACGCCGGATCCAGGCGAAGCGTTCGGCGAACGACTTCATGACGCTGTTTACGCAGTGGAGCGGGATCCGCAGCCAAGAGGTGGAGCCCAAGTACCGCTTCATCTCGGAACAGGTGGCCCCTCCCATCCATGTCACCGATTTCACCCTGAGCCGGGTGGATGACAGCAAGTTGCCGCAGGATCCCTTTGTTGTGTCTCGCTCTTCACGCGCGGGCCATAAATTATCAATAGCGCGGCACTAAGCCTGTCGGTGGCGGCTAAATTTGATTCGCCAGCCGTGAAAAGTAAAAACAGGCACGCTTTGATGTCATGCCACCCGCATTGCCATCGATCGGCGAGCAGTCGGCCTCAATGCTTGCGCTGTGGATTGACGACGCCACCCGTCACCTGATCGGCGCGCCCCTCATCCTTGGCCTTTTCGGCGCGCTTGCGGCGCATCTCGCGCGGATCCGCCGTCAACGGACGGTAGATCTCGATTCGTTCACCACCTGCCAACGTCGTTGAGAGCGGCACCAGGCGACTGTAGATCCCGACTTTCAGAGTTGCCGGATCCAGCTCCGGATGCCGTTGCCACAGCCCACTGGCATCCAACGCCTGAGCAATAGAGCTTCCCGACGCCACCTTCACGGTCAATAGCGTCTGCTTATGGGGCAACGCATACACCACTTCGACACTGATCGTTTCAGTCACCATAAACCTCCTTCGCTCGCTGCGTGAATGCCTGCACCATGGATCCGACCAGGTCGGTAAAAATGCGGCCAAAGGCCAGCTCAATCAGGCGTGAACTGAACTCAAACTCCAAAGAGAGCTCCACCTTGCAGGCTTCATCGTCTAACGGCGTGAAGCACCAGAGACCGGCAAGCTGGCGAAACGGGCCGTCCAGCAGGTCCATACGAATGCTTCGTCCCACCTGCAGCTGATTGCGCGTGGTAAACGATTTGTGGATCCCCGCCTTGGCCACATCCACACAGGCCACCATCGAATCGACAGAAACCTCCAGCACCTGGCTGCCAACGCATCCCGGCAAGAATTGCGGGTAGGATGCCACATCGTTGACCAGGTGATACATCTGCTCGGCGCTGAACATCACCAGCGCACTGCGATTGATACGAGCCATGCCCTCTCCTTGTTATTCGTCGGCGATTCTACCATCGGGCCTTAAAATCGCATCGGAATTCCATCCGTGGATCTCAGGATCCCAGCTCATGGTTTTACAGCGCCACGCCGGCACGTATAATGGCCGACCTGATGTCGAGGAAAGGTTTAGCCCCATGAGCAAAAACAAAAGTAAAAACGCCGGGTCTTCGACCATAGCGCTGAATAAAAAGGCTCGTCATGAATACTTCATCGAAGATAAGTATGAGGCTGGCCTCGAATTGCAAGGCTGGGAAGTCAAATCGCTGCGCGCCGGCAAGGCCAACATCGGCGATGGCTACGTCATCATCCGGGATGGCCAGGTCTACCTGTTTGGCGCCAATTTCACACCCCTGAGTCTGGCCTCGACCCATGTGGTTTGCGACCCAACCCGCACCCGCAAGTTGTTGCTGCAGAAGAGTCAGATTGAACGGTTGATCGGCCTGGTCGAACGCCAGGGGTATACCCTGATCCCGCTGGCGCTGTATTGGAAAAACGCCTGGGTCAAGATTGAGATCGGTCTGGCCAAGGGTAAGAAAGAACACGATAAACGCGACGACCTCAAAGAACGTGAATGGCAACGCGATAAAGAACGGATGATGAAGAACAAGGGGCGTTAAGCCTTGGCGTTATCCGCCAGTTACGGTAAGATGACATCCACACATTGGGGCTGATTCTGGATTCGACGGGACACTCGAAACCCAAGGTGCATGCCGAGGTGCGGTAGGCCTCGTTAACAAACCGCAAAAAAATAGTCGCAAACGACGAAACTTACGCTTTAGCAGCTTAATAACCTGCTCGAAGCCCTTCTACCCTAGCTTGCCTATGTCCTAGGGGATTGGAAGGTCATCTTTCATAGGATCGCGTGGAAGTCCTGCCTGGGGCGGAAGCGTTAAAACCAATCAGGCTAGTTATTCAGTAGCGTGTCGGTCCGCAGCTGGGTGGCGAATGTAAAGATACGACTAAGCATGTAGTACTGAGGATGTAGGTTTTTCGGACGCGGGTTCAAATCCCGCCAGCTCCACCAACACCTAAGGCCCTGATTTTTCAGGGCCTTTTTCTTTGGTCGGCGCGCGGAGTGTCACACTTAGGGGTCACACTATGCGCTATCCAGGGCTATTCAAAAATCGCTGCGGCGTCTACTGCTACCGCCTAATTTTTCCTCTCTTTCTTCAACAACTGGGCGACGAGGACCAAAGCGATACGAAAACCCGCATGGCGTAAGGCCTCGCGGGTTTTTTCTTTTCCGGTGCGGTCCAATCCGGTAAGGAGTCGGATATGCCCAAGTCACCAATCGAAAAGATGAAATATAAAAAGCCACCGGGACTGAGAGTCCTCAGGTGGCTTGTGTGCGAGTCGAGGCGTGATTACAGCGGTTGGTTGAAACTGGCGGGGGCGGGGAAATCACCGCTGACGCTGGCTAGCTTGTCGTTGACAAAACGAACGGTCAGCTGTTTTTGCGTCGGCTCGTTCCAGCCTTCACGCAGGTAATACAGATAGTGCCAGACACTGCTGTCGAAGGCGTCCTGCAGCATGGGGCTACCCAGAACATATTCGACTTGGGCGCGGCTCATGCCCGCACGCAGCTGCTCAACCTGTTTTTGTTCGACGAAGTTACCCTGTGGCACGTCGATCCGATAGACGCAGCCAGTGCCTAGCAGCATGGCGGCGGTCAGAGTAGCAATGACTAGCTTCTTGTTACGCATCAGCAACTTCTTCATTCAATTCAACAAGCAGGCCAGATGATAGCGGGGAACGCCAGTGAAGTAAAAGTGCGTCTGACCCCGGCACTCGGTTTTGCGAGGCCGCAGGGTGCAAAGGGCTGTTTTTCACGGCTCGGCACAGAGCAATTCTCGGGCATTGGCCAAGGTGTTGCTGGTGATCTGATCGCCGCCAAGCAGGCGGGCCAGCTCATCCAGACGACCTTGCGGAGAGAGTGAGTGCATCTGGGTTTCTGTCGATGCGCCATCGCTTTGCTTGCTGACAAACAGATGCTGGTGACCTTGGCCGGCGACCTGGGGCAGGTGAGTGACCACCAGGACTTGGGTGGAGCGTCCCAGCTCGCGCAGCAGTTTGCCAACCACGGCGGCGGTCGGGCCGCTGATGCCGACATCCACTTCATCAAAGATCAGGCTTGGGGTGGCGACGCGTTCGGCGGTGATCACTTGGATCGCCAGACTAATGCGCGAGAGCTCCCCTCCCGAGGCTACCTTGGCCAGCGGTTGCAGTGGTTGCCCTGGGTTGGTGGAGACCATGAACTCGACATGATCGCCGCCCAAGGGGGAGGGAGTGGCCATCGCCTGGCTTCCAAGCTCGATCTGCAGTTGACCGTCGGGCATCGACAGGCTGCGGATCTTCTGGGTGATGAGCTGCGCCAACTCATCGGCATGCCGGCGACGACTGGCGCTCAGCCGCTCGGCGGCCTCTTGATAGGCCAGCCGTGTGGTCTGTAACTCCTGCTCCAGGCCGATCAACCGCTCATCTTCATGGCTGATACCATCCAGTTCGCTGCGTAGTTCGGCATGGATTTGCGGCAACTGCTGCGGTTTGGTGTGGTGCTTGCGGGATAGCTCCAACGTGCGCGATAAGCGCTCTTCGAGTTGGGCGAAGCGCTCCGGATCGAGTTCCAACTGATCGAGGTAGCTTCTGAGCTCTTGTTGACTCTCCTGTACCTGGATCATGGCTTCTTGCAGCATGCTGGTGACCGACTGCAGGCGATCATCCAGGACGCAGAGATCTTCGAGTCGGCTGAGGCTGTTTTTTAATAGGCTGGCGACCGTCGCCTCATCGTTGTCATAGAGAAGATCCAGACAAGCTTGGCAGTCGCTGACGATTTGGCCGCCATTGGCCAGACGACTGTGCTCTTGCTCGATCTCCTCATATTCACCGGGTTGCAGGGCGAAGGTGTCGAGCTCTTCGACCTGGTACTCCAGCAATTGGCGGCGGGCCTCTCGTTGGCTCTTGTCTTGTTGCAGGCGCACTCGTTCGTTTTGCAGCTGTCGCCATTGCTGATAGTGCTGGCGGGTTCCTTCCAGCAGGCTGTGGTGGCCGGCATAGCCATCGAGGATGGTGAGTTGGTGGTCGGGTTTGAGCAGCAACTGATGGGCGTGCTGACCGTGAATATTGATGAGCAGTTGTCCCAGGCTCTTGAGCTGAGCCAGCGGCACGGGAGCCCCGTTGATGTAGGCGCGGGAGCGCCCTTCGCTGGTGATCACCCGTCGCAGCAGGCATTCGTCGTCATCGAGCAGCTCCTGCGCCGCCAGCCAGTCGCGAGCGGCTGGGTTGTTGGCCAGGCTGAAGCGGGCGGCCAGCTCGGTGCGTTCGGCACCGGGACGCACCATGGTCGCTTCGGCTCGTTCCCCCAGGCAGAGTCCCAGGGCATCGATGGCGATGGATTTACCGGCACCGGTTTCCCCGGTGATACAGGTCATGCCCGCGTGTAACTCCAGCTCGAGGAATTTGACGATGGCAAAGTTCTGAATGGTCAGTTGAGTCAGCATGGCACACCCGAAGGATAACTACTGTATTGATGAACAGTATATACTGGTTATCAATACAGTAAATAGAGGCGATGCAAACCTGAGCGGTTTTGTTGCCGCGATCTCAGAACAGCTTGCTGCCCCAACCGAGCTTGTTGCGCAGCACGTTGAAGTAGCTGTGGCCCAGCGGGTGCAGCAGGCGCAAGGCGTGTTGGCACTTGCGGATGATGATCTCGTCCCCCGGGTGAACGGCCAGTGCTACGTGGCCATCGCAGCTGACTTGCAGCTGATCGTCGATGTTATCGGGCGAGACCACCAGTTTCACCTCACTGTCGGCGTCAATGACGATGGGGCGACAGCTCAGGGTGTGCGGAAACATCGGTACCAGGGTGATGGCGTTGAGCTGGGGAGTCAGGATCGGGCCGCCAGCCGAGAGGGCATAGGCGGTGGAGCCGGTCGGCGTGGCCACTATGATGCCGTCGGCGCGCTGGCTGTACATGAAGGTGTCGTCGATATGGACGGCAAAATCGATCATGTGGGCGATCTTGCCGGGATGCAGCACCGCTTCGTTCAGGGCCGAGTTGGCGGCTTTGAGCTCGCCATGGCGATAGACGCTGGCGTTGAGCAGAAAACGGGTCTCGATTTGATAGTGACCGTCGAGGACGGCCCCTAAGGGGGCGGCGAAGTCCTGCGGGGAGAGGTCGGTCAGAAACCCCAGGTTGCCCCGGTTGACGCCGAGCACCGGCACATCGTAGCGCGCCAGTACCCGGGCAGCGCCCAGCATGTTGCCATCGCCACCGACGACGATGGCCAAATCGGCCATCTTCCCCAGGGTGAGCAGATCCATCGCATGTTCGGGGGGGACCCCCAATTGGGCCGCGACCCGACTCTCAACCAGCACGTTGACGCCCGCCGAGGTGAGATAGTCGTAGAGGCTGCTTAAGGTCTGATTGGTGCCTTGATGGTTGGGTTTACCGATCAAGGCCACGGTTTCGAACTGCGATGACATAGGATGTCCTGCATGTTTAAGCGGGAGTTCAGTATACCGTTATTCGCGCAAGCTGCTAATCCGGCTTTAGTTTTTCCTGATGAGGGCGTTTTGCCAGCGCAAAGAGGAGTGCAAGCCTTGAAAGGGCCGACTTTGTCCCCATAATAGGCCACAAGCTGAAGAAACTGATGTGTTGGAGACGTGATGAGCAATCAAGAACAAGAGTTGGAACAGAGTGCAGAGCTGATCAATGACGAGCAGCAGACTCCGGATGTCGCCGAACCCGCGGTTGCCACTGATGAGCTCTCTGCCCTGCAACAACAATTGAGCGCTGCCGAGGCGGCGGCTCAAGAGGAGAAAGATCGGGCATTGCGCATCGCCGCCGAGATGGAAAATTTGCGCCGTCGCGCGGCTCAGGATGTCGAGAAGGCGCACAAGTTTGCGCTGGAAAAGTTCACCGGCGAGCTGCTGCCGGTGATCGATAGCCTGGAGCGGGCGTTGGAGTTAGCCGATCGCGACAACGAAACCCTCAAACCGATGATGGAAGGGGTCGAGTTGACGTTGCGCGCCATGCTGACCACGGTCGGCAAGTTCGGGGTTGAGCAGGTGAACCCCATGGGGGATGCGTTCGATCCAAACCGTCATCAGGCCATCAGCATGGTGGAAAATGGCAATGTGGCGCCGAACTCCGTCATTGCCGTGATGCAAAAGGGTTATGAGCTCAACGGCCGCGTCATTCGTCCGGCCATGGTGATGGTGGCGCGTGCGCCGAGCGCCAGCATCGATACCCAAGCCTGAGTCGCGGCTCGCTGGTCGTGAAAAACCCACCGTCCGGTGGGTTTTTTTATCGGCGTGCACTTGAAGGCGCCGGTAACGTCCCCATATCTGGGACAAGGACAAAGTCCGGGATGAAAGAAAAAAGTGAGGCGCGGTAGTTGAAAATCCGAACTCACATCCCCACATAGCGTGTCAGAGACAAGTTAAACGCATTTTTTGCAGATTTTCGGAGATTTAAAATGGGTAGAATCATCGGTATTGACCTGGGTACGACCAACTCCTGTGTGGCCATTCTGGATGGCGACCACGCTCGCGTCATTGAAAACGCGGAAGGCGATCGTACCACTCCGTCCATCATTGCTTACGCCGATGACGGTGAGATCCTGGTCGGCCAGCCGGCCAAGCGTCAGGCGGTAACCAACCCGAAGAACACTCTGTTTGCCATCAAGCGCCTGATCGGCCGCCGCTTCGAAGATGAAGAAGTGCAGCGCGATCTGAAGATCATGCCGTTTGGCATCACCCGCGCCGACAACGGCGACGCCTGGGTTGAGGTCAAGGGCAAGAAGATGGCTCCGCCACAAATTTCAGCCGAAGTGCTGAAGAAGATGAAGAAGACTGCCGAAGACTTCCTGGGCGAGCCGGTGACCGAAGCGGTCATCACGGTTCCGGCCTACTTCACCGACGCTCAGCGTCAGGCGACCAAGGATGCGGGCCGGATCGCCGGTCTGGAAGTCAAGCGCATCATCAACGAGCCGACCGCCGCTGCATTTGCCTACGGCGTCAACAAGGTCAAGGGCGAGCGCAAGGTCGCCGTTTATGACCTGGGTGGCGGTACCTTCGATATCTCCATCATCGAAATCGACGAAGTCGATGGCGAGAAGACCTTCGAAGTGTTGGCCACCAACGGTAACACTCACCTGGGTGGTGAAGACTTCGACAACCGCCTGATCAACTATCTGGTGGACGAGTTCAAGCGTGAACAGGGCATGGACCTGCGCAACGACATGCTGGCGCTGCAACGCCTGAAAGAAGCGGCTGAAAAGGCCAAGATCGAGCTCTCTTCTGCGCAACAGACCGACGTCAACCTGCCGTACATCACGGCGGACCAGACTGGTCCCAAGCACATGAACATCAAGGTGACCCGCTCCAAGCTGGAGTCCCTGGTCGAAGACATGGTCAAGGATTCTCTGGAGCCGGTACGCATCGCGCTGAAGGATTCCGGTCTGACCGTTTCTGAAATCGACGACGTGATCCTGGTCGGTGGCCAGACCCGTATGCCGATGGTGCAGAAGGCAGTTTCCGACTTCTTCGGCAAGGAGCCGCGCAAGGACGTGAACCCGGATGAAGCGGTTGCCATGGGCGCGGCTATCCAGGGTGGCGTGCTGGCGGGTGAAAAGCATGACGTGCTGCTGCTGGACGTGACGCCGCTGTCGCTGGGTATCGAAACCATGGGTGGCGTGATGACCGCTCTGATTGAGAAGAACACCACCATTCCGACCAAGAAGTCTCAGGTCTTCTCGACGGCGGATGATAACCAGTCTGCGGTGACCATCCACGTGTTGCAGGGTGAGCGTAAGCGTGCCAATGACAACAAGTCACTGGGCCAGTTCAACCTCGAAGGCATCCGTCCGGCCCCACGCGGTCTGCCGCAGATCGAAGTTACCTTCGACATCGATGCCGACGGTATCCTGCATGTCTCCGCCAAGGACAAGGACACCGGCAAGGAGCAGAAGATCACCATCCAGGCCTCTTCTGGTCTGTCCGATGATGAGATCGAACGCATGGTTCGCGAAGCCGAAGTCAACGCGGCTGAAGACAAGAAGTTCGAAGAGATGGTGCAGGCTCGCAACCAGGCTGATGCGCTGATCCACGCCACTCGCAAGCAGATCACCGAAGCCGGTGAAGCGCTGCCAAGCGATGAGAAGCACAAGATTGAAGAGGCTATCAAGGCGCTGGAAGAGGCCGCCAAGGGTGATGACAAGTCAGCCATCGAGGCCAAGCAGCAAGAGCTGATGAGCGCCGCGCAAAAGCTGATGGAGATTGCCCAACAGCAGGCCCAACATCAAGCCCATGCCCAGGGCGATGCCGGTCAGCAGCAACAGGCTAAGCCGCAGGATGATGTGGTGGATGCCGAGTTCGAAGAAGTCAAAGATGACAAGAAGTAATAGTTGCCGGGTTGTTCGGTAGCCAAAAACGGGCGTTGGGCAACCAACGCCCGTCTGTGTATCCATCACACGGATTTGAGAAAACATGTCAAAACGCGACTTTTATGAAGTACTGGGTGTGGAGCGCAACGCCGAAGATCGCGAGATCAAGAAGGCCTATAAGCGCCTGGCGATGAAGTTCCACCCCGATCGCAACCGCGAAGATCCGCAGGCAGAAGAGAAGTTCAAAGAGGTCAAAGAGGCCTACGAGATCCTGACCGATCCGCAAAAACGGGCCGCCTATGACAAGTACGGTCATGCCGGTGTCGATCCGAACATGGGGGCCGGGGCCGGTGGCTTTGGCGGCGCTGGTGCAGATTTCGGTGACATCTTCGGCGATGTGTTTGGCGATATCTTCGGTGGCGGTCGTCGTCAGCAGCGGGCTGCTCGCGGTGCCGATCTGCGCTACAACATGGAGCTGTCGCTGGAAGAGGCCGTGCGCGGTGTCAGCAAGGAGATCAAGGTGCCGACCCTGGTTGGTTGCGACGAGTGCCATGGTACCGGCGCCAAGGCTGGAACCCAGCCGCAGACCTGCCCGACCTGTCATGGCAGCGGTCAGGTGCAGATGCGTCAGGGCTTCTTCGCGGTGAGCCAGGCCTGTCCTCATTGCCGTGGCAAGGGCAAGATCATCAAGGATCCATGCCGCAAGTGTCATGGTGAAGGACGGTATCAGAAGACCAAGACGCTGAACGTGAAGATCCCGGCCGGGGTCGACACCGGCGATCGCATCCGTCTGGCCGGTGAAGGCGAGGCCGGAGAAGCTGGGGCGCCAGCCGGTGATCTGTACGTTCAGGTGCACGTCAAGGAGCACCCGATCTTCGTCCGCGACGGTAACAACCTGTACTGCGAGGTGCCGATCAGCTTTACCTCGGCGGCCTTGGGCGGCGAGGTGGAAGTGCCGACTCTCGAAGGGCGTGTGATGCTGAAGATCCCGCCAGAAACTCAAACCGGCCGCATGTTCCGCATGCGGGGCAAGGGGGTGCGCTCCTTGCGCTCCGGCGCCGAAGGCGACCTGATCTGCAAGGCAGTGGTCGAGACGCCGGTCAATCTGAGCGATGAACAAAAAGAGCTGCTCAAGCAACTCGAAGAGTCGCTCAATGGTGCAGAGATCAAGCTGCACAAGCCGAAGGCCCAGGGATTCTTCGACGGTGTGAAGCGTTTCTTCGACGATCTGACCAGCTAGGGCGTCGAGGTTCGGGGGTGATCTCCCGCGGCATTCATATTAGAATGCTGGCAAAGGTTGATGGATGTCTGCCCGAACTGGTGTCGGGCAGACATTTATTTTTTCGGATCAAGCCATTGTGAAATAGGGTTAGCGTATGAATCAAACCCCAATGACTGTTCTTGGCGCGGAGAAGCTGCGCGAAGAGTTGGAATATCTGAAGAGCGAGTTGCGTCCCAAGATCATCGAGGCGATTGCCGAGGCTCGCGCCCATGGCGATCTCAAGGAGAACGCCGAGTATCATGCTGCGCGTGAGCAGCAGGGGTTCTGCGAGGGACGTATTCAGGACATCGAAGGCAAGCTCTCCAAGGCGCAGATCATCGATGTGACCAAGTTGGCGAACAATGGTCGCGTGGTCTTCGGGGCCACGGTCACCGTCCTCAAGAGCGACACGGAGGAGGAGATCACCTATCGCATCGTCGGCGACGACGAGGCGGACATCAAGGTGGGGCTCATTTCGGTCAATTCACCGATCGCTCGTGGCCTCATCGGTAAAGAGGTCGATGATGTGGCTGTCATCAAGACGCCGGCTGGTGATGTGGAATATGAAATCCTCGAGGTGCAGTACCTCTGAGGTGGCAAATTGCCCAATGTAAAAGGGGGCCTGCATGGCCCCCTTTTTACGCGGTCGGGTGTTTATTTGCGGGGCAGGTTGAACTTGCTCTCTTCGGCCTGGCGGAAGAGGGTCAGCACGTTGCCCATCATTTGCACCTGTTCGGCACGGCTTTCACGCAAGATAGCCTGGGCGATCAGTTGTTTGGTTTCCCGATCTTCACCGGCCACCTTCACCTTGATCAATTCATGGTGCGCCAGAGCAGCATCGATCTCGGCCAACACACCTTCGGTCAGTCCATGCTGGCCGAGCATCACCACTGGCTTGAGGTTATGGGCAATACCTTTGAGATATTGCTTTTGTTTGGTCGTCAGATTCATGGCTATTTCTTCATTGGTCAGGGTTGAAAGGGGCGTATTCTACCCCCATCTTCCTGCTAATACTAATAGCCTTTAGGGTTAGAGTAGTAATTCATCATGAGTAAAAAAAAGCGGACTCCCAGCTCGACTCGCTGGTTAAAAGAGCACTTCGACGACAAATACGTGCAACAGGCGCAAAAGTTAGGATTGCGCTCCCGGGCCGTGTTCAAGATCGACGAGATCCAGTTGAAGGACAAGCTGATCAAGCCTGGCATGACGGTGGTCGACCTGGGGGCTGCTCCGGGTGGCTGGTCGCAATTTGCCGTGGAGCAGGTCGGCGACAAGGGGCGGGTAATCGCCTGTGACATCCTGCCGATGGATCCCATCGCCGGTGTCGACTTCCTGCAGGGCGACTTCCGTGAAGAGGCGGTTCTGGCCGCTCTGCTGGAGCGGGTTGGTGATGCCAAGGTCGATGTGGTGATGTCGGATATGGCGCCCAACATGTCGGGAACGCTGGCCGTCGATCAGCCGCGCTCCATGTATCTGGTGGAGCTGGCGCTGGAGATGTGTAAAGAGGTGCTGGCTCCGAATGGCAGCTTTGTCGTCAAGGTTTTCCAGGGCGTCGGATCGGAAGAGTATCTCAAGGCGGTGCGTGAATTGTTCAAGGTGGTCAAGGTCCGTAAACCTGATTCCTCCCGGGCCCGATCACGAGAAGTCTACATTGTGGCTACAGGTTTTAAACTGTAGTAACCTGACGGCAGCTCCTGGCCATCACATTGCGAGGTTAACGATTTGAGTGATATGGCGAAAAACCTGATTCTTTGGCTGGTCATCGCCGTGGTGCTGATGTCGCTGTTCCAAAGCTTCAGCCCCGGCGATAGCTCTGGGCGACAGATGGATTACACCACGTTCGTCACCGAACTGTCTCAACAGCAGATCCGGGAAGTTAGCATTGATGGCAAGGTAATCAATGGTGTGAAACGCAACGGTGACAAGTTCAGCACCGTCATGCCGCTCAATGATAACGATCTGCTCAACGGTCTGATCAAGTACAACGTCAAGGTGATCGGCAAGATGCCGGAAGAGCCGAGTCTGTTGGGCTCCATCTTCATCTCCTGGTTCCCGATGTTGCTGCTGATCGGCGTTTGGGTCTTCTTCATGCGCCAGATGCAGGGCGGTGGCGGTAAGGGCGCCATGTCTTTCGGTAAGAGCCGTGCCCGTTTGATGGGTGAAGATCAGATCAAAACCACCTTTGCCGATGTCGCTGGCTGTGATGAAGCCAAGGAAGATGTCAAAGAGCTGGTCGATTACCTCAAGGATCCATCCCGTTTCCAAAAATTGGGCGGCAAGATCCCCAAGGGCATCCTGATGGTCGGCCAACCGGGGACTGGTAAGACGCTGCTGGCCAAGGCGATTGCCGGTGAAGCCAAGGTGCCTTTTTTCTCCATCTCCGGTTCTGATTTCGTCGAAATGTTCGTCGGGGTGGGGGCCTCTCGGGTGCGGGATATGTTCGAGCAGGCCAAGAAGTCGGCCCCTTGCATCATCTTCATCGACGAAATCGATGCGGTAGGGCGCCAACGGGGTGCCGGTCTGGGCGGCGGTCACGACGAGCGTGAGCAGACCCTGAACCAGATGCTGGTCGAGATGGATGGTTTTGAAGGACATGAGGCGGTCATCGTCATTGCGGCCACCAACCGTCCGGATGTTCTGGATCCGGCCCTGCTGCGACCGGGCCGTTTCGACCGTCAGGTCGTGGTTGGTTTGCCCGATGTTCGTGGCCGTGAGCAGATCCTCAAGGTGCACATGCGCAAGGTGCCCCTGGGGGATGATGTGGATGCATCCGTCATCGCCCGGGGGACGCCGGGATTTTCGGGGGCCGATCTGGCGAACCTGGTCAATGAAGCCGCTCTGTTTGCTGCCCGTTTTAACAAACGCTTGGTGGGCATGAACGAGTTCGAGCGGGCGAAGGACAAGATCATGATGGGCGCCGAGCGCAAGTCCATGGTGATGACCGAGAGCGAAAAAGAGATGACAGCCTACCATGAGGCTGGACACGCCATCGTCGGCCGCATGGTGCCGGATCACGATCCTGTCTATAAGGTCTCCATCATTCCGCGTGGTCGCGCCCTGGGGGTGACCATGTATCTGCCCGAGCAGGATCGTTGGAGCCACTCCAAGCAGTATCTGGAGTCGATGATCTCCAGCCTCTACGGTGGTCGCATTGCCGAAGAGATCATCTATGGTCGCGAGAAGATGACGACCGGTGCCTCCAATGACATCGAACGCGCCACCGAGATTGCCCGCAAGATGGTGACTCAGTGGGGGATGTCCGAAGAGATGGGCCCCATGCTGTATGCCGAAGAGGAGGGCGAGGTGTTCCTCGGTCGCTCCATGGCCAAGGCCAAGCACATGTCCGACGATACGGCGCGGGCCATCGATGCCGAAATCAAACACGTCATCAACCGTAACTACGACAGAGCCAAGCACATCCTGATGGACAATCTCGATATTCTGCATGCGATGAAAGACGCGCTGATGAAATACGAGACCATCGATGCCAAGCAGATCGACGATCTGATGGCGCGAGTCGAAGTGCGCCAGCCTGCCGATCACGGTCGGGATGAGCCGGCTCCGGCAGCCGAGTCCGCAGAAGCTGTCGAGACGCCGGTGGCTGAGGATGCCAAGGGGGATGAGCCTAAGCTTGATGCCTCTGAGGATACTGCCCCGAAGAAGGATGATCAGACTCCGAACTGATGATGTTGTTTATATCCAACCCCGAGCCTGTCTCGGGGTTTTTCTTTGGAGAAATTTTGCATGTTATTGCATAGCAAGGGACGCACTCTCGATCTGTCACGCCCTCAGGTGATGGGGATCCTGAATGTCACCCCGGACTCTTTTTCCGATGGCTCCCGCTACCAGCAACTGGATGCGGCGCTGCGTCATGCCAGCCAGATGGTGCAGGCAGGGGCAACCCTGATCGACATCGGTGGCGAGTCGACCCGCCCGGGGGCAGCCGAGGTGCCGCTGGAGCAGGAGCTCGAACGGGTGGTTCCCGTGGTCGAACGACTCGCCGCCGAGCTGGATGTTTGGCTCTCGGTGGATACCTACAAGGCGGAGGTCATGCGGGCTTCCATGGCGGCCGGGGCGCACCTGATCAACGATATCCGCGCCCTGGAGGCGCCCGGGGCCCTGGCGGTGTCGGCCGAGGCTCAGGTTCCGGTTTGCCTCATGCACATGCAGGGGGCGCCACGGACCATGCAATTGGCCCCGCACTATGAGGATCTGCTGGGCGAGATCCATGGCTATTTTGAGCAACGGATTGCCGCCTGCGTGGCTGCCGGCATCCCCCGGGAGCGGCTGATCCTGGATCCCGGTTTCGGTTTTGGAAAAACCCTGGAGCAAAATTATGAGCTGCTGGCTCGCCTAGAAGAGTTCGCCGATTTCCAGTTGCCGCTGCTGGTGGGGATGTCGCGCAAATCCATGGTGGGGCAGCTGCTGGATCGTCCGGTGGAAGCTCGTTTGGCCGGAAGTCTGGCTCTTGCCCTCTATGCATCGACGCGTGGGGCGCATATTATTCGCGTGCATGACGTTCAGGAGACGGTGGATGCGCTTCGCATCTTCTCCTACGCAGACCAGTTCAGAACACAGAGATGATTAATAAGTGATGAGCAGAAAATATTTCGGTACCGACGGTGTTCGGGGGTTGGTGGGTCAGTTTCCAATCACGCCCGATTTTGTCATGAAATTAGGTTGGGCGGCTGGCAAGGTGCTGGCCAAGCAAGGGACCCGCAAGGTGCTGATCGGCAAGGACACCCGGATCTCCGGCTACATGCTGGAGTCGGCCCTGGAGGCTGGTCTGTCGGCGGCGGGTATCAAGGCCGTGTTACTCGGCCCCATGCCGACGCCGGCGGTTGCCTATCTGACGCGGACCTTCCGCGCCGAGGCGGGTGTGGTCATCAGCGCCTCACACAATCCTTACTATGACAACGGCATCAAGTTTTTTTCCCAGGATGGTACCAAGCTGCCCGACGAGGTGGAGTCGGAAATCGAAGCTGCCCTCGACCTGCCCATGAACTGCGTCGAGTCGGCCAAACTGGGTAAGGCTAGCCGCATCGATGATGCGCCGGGCCGCTACATCGAATATTGCAAGAGCTCCTTCCCGGGGGAGTTGAGCCTGGATGGTTTGAAGATCGTCTTGGATTGTGCTCATGGCGCGACCTATCACATCGCCCCCTCCGTGTTCCGCGAATTGGGGGCTGAGGTGGTCGTGATGGGCTGTGAACCGGATGGCCTCAACATCAACGCTGGGGTCGGCTCTACCGAGCCGGAGGCGCTGGTCGCCCGGGTGCTGGCCGAGAAGGCCGATCTGGGCATCGCCTTCGATGGCGATGGCGATCGGGTGATGATGGTCGATCAGCAGGGTTATCTCATCGATGGGGATGAAATTCTCTACATGATTGCCCGGGACCTGCAGTCTCGAGGCCAACTGGTGGGCGGGGTGGTCGGCACCCAGATGGCCAATCTGGGCCTGGAGCTGGCCCTGCGGGAGCTGGGCATCGACTTTTGCCGCGCCAAGGTCGGCGATCGCTATGTGATGGAGATGCTCAAGGAGCGAGGCTGGCGCCTGGGCGGCGAGAACTCGGGCCATGTCATCTGTCTGGATCATGCGACCACCGGGGACGGTATAGTCGCCGCGTTGCAGGTGCTCAAGGCCATGGTGCATGCCGGCTGTGATCTGCAGACCCTGCGCTCTGGCATGAAGAAGTTCCCGCAAATCCTGGTCAACGTGCGTTTTGCCGCCAGCCAGGATCCGACGCAGGATCCGGCCGTTCTCGCCTCGGTGGCGGCGGCTGAGGCCGAATTGGCGGGGCGTGGCCGTGTCTTGCTGCGCAAGTCCGGGACTGAACCGCTGATCCGCGTCATGGTCGAGGGGGAGCATGATGGTCAAGTCAGCGCACTCGCCCATGCCATCGCCGATCGGGTCAAGCTGGTCTGCTAATCTTGGCACGACCTGCGATTATCAAAGACAACTGCAGGGAGCTTTGGCTCCCTGTGGTCTTGATTGGGCCTTGTCTGCTTGGACTCGGGGGGCATCTCGGGACCAGCCATGGCGTCATTGCGTGCTAGGTATCTGTTTTGCCGACAAAATGCGCAAACGAACCCGAATTGGAAAAAACTGCTTGTCAGTCGGGATCGGGCTGGCTAGTATTAGCCCCGCTTCCGAACCATCGCTAGGGCGAGGTTCTTGGAACTGATGCTGTGAGTGGTGAAACCACGCAGAACAGGTTTTATAGGCCGTGACCTCATCGCGGTCTGCGATTTCGGCAACGCCGGATCGGTGCCTTGCTGGCACAGCCCGACATCCTGTGTCGATAGATATCTGCAAGTCAGCTTAAGGTGTGATTATGTACGAGATTTTGTTGGTGGTTTATCTGCTGGTCGCCATGGCGGTCATCGGCCTTGTGCTGGTACAGCAGGGTAAGGGTGCAAGCATGGGGGCCTCTTTTGGTGCCGGCGCATCCAACACCGTCTTCGGTTCGTCAGGCTCTGGTAACTTCATGACACGAGCTACCGCAATCCTGGCTACTATATTTTTTGTCATCAGTCTGGTTCTCGGGGCTCTGAGTCACAATCGGAATAAGCCTGCCGAAAACTGGAGTGATCTCTCCAAGCCTGCCGCCGTTGAGCAGGTGAAGGAAAAGGTTGCTGAAGCGCCGGTCAAGAAAGACGCTGACGTACCTAACTAAGTTTTAAATGCCCAGCTGGTGGAATTGGTAGACACGCTATCTTGAGGGGGTAGTGCTTTCGGGCGTGCGGGTTCAAGTCCCGCGCTGGGCACCAATGTGTTAGTAGTGAGTCGCTTTGCTTGAAGCCTGATAGGTGAGCGACTATAATCTCGCACGATTTCGGACGCGGGGTGGAGCAGCCTGGTAGCTCGTCGGGCTCATAACCCGAAGGTCGTCGGTTCAAATCCGGCCCCCGCAACCAATTTCAGTCACGTCCTTGCTCAAGAAGAGTGGGGTCGGTCGCCGCGAGACGACAATCAGGGTCCTGTTGTAAGCCCCGATTTGAATAATCGGGGCTTTTTGTTATCCGCGATTTGTGGTCTCAGACGAGGCGCGAATCATAGTACTGGGCTTCATGCCCTTTTTTCATTTATGGAGGGTCGCATTGGCTACGTTGGAACAACGACTAACCGAAATGTTGGAGAGTCCGATCGAGTCATTGGGATTCGAACTCTGGGGTATTGAATTTGTCCGCGCCGGCAAACACTCGACCCTGCGTGTCTTCATTGACCATGCCAATGGCATCACCGTCGAAAATTGCGCCGAGGTGAGCCATCAGGTCAGCAGCATCCTCGACGTCGAGGATCCGATCTCCACCGAATATAATCTGGAGGTCTCTTCCCCTGGGATGGATCGCCTCCTGTTCAAACCCAGTCAATACGAGAAATATTTAGGCGAGCAGGTGAGCCTGACGCTGCGAATGGCGGTGAACAATCGCCGCAAATACAAGGGTGTTATCACGCGTATCGAGGGTGAGATGTTGACTCTCGTCGTGGACGGTAATGAAGAAACGGTTGCCTTTGCCAATATTCAGCAGGCAAATCTGGTTCCGAACTTTGACTAACGAGGCTGTCGGAGATGAATAAAGAGATTTTGGCAGTTGTAGAAGCGGTGTCTAACGAAAAGGCCGTGCCCCGTGAGAAGATCTTCCAGGCTCTGGAAACGGCACTGGCAACTGCAACGAAGAAGAAAAACGAGAACGATATCGACGTCCGCGTCTGCATCGATCGCAAGACCGGCGATTACGAAACCTTCCGCCGCTGGCAGGTGGTCGATGTCGAAGGCCAGCTGGAAAACCCGTTCCGCGAAATCACTCTGGATGCGGCTCGTGTCGAAGAGCCGGAAATTCAGGTCGGTGAATTCATCGAAGATCAGATCGACTCGGTGACCTTCGACCGCATCACCACCCAGACCGCCAAGCAGGTCATCGTGCAGAAGGTCCGTGAGGCGGAGCGTGCTCAGGTGGTTGAGCAGTTCAAGGATCAAGAAGGCACCATCATCACCGCCGTGGTCAAGAAACAGAACCGCGACAACGTGATCGTCGATCTGGGCAGCAATGCCGAAGGGGTGCTCTATCGCGATGACATGTTGCCACGCGAATCCTTCCGCCCAGGGGATCGGGTGCGTGGTCTGCTGGCCGCCGTCCGTCCGGAAGCTCGCGGCTCCCAGCTGTTCATCAGCCGGACCTGCCCTGAGTTCCTCATCGAACTGTTCCGCATCGAGGTGCCTGAAATCGGTGAAGAGATCATCGAAATCAAGGGCGCGGCCCGCGATCCAGGTTCTCGCGCCAAGATCGCAGTGAAGACCAACGACCGTCGTATCGATCCGGTCGGGGCTTGCGTCGGCATGCGTGGCGCCCGTGTACAGGCGGTTTCCGGTGAGCTCGGTGGCGAGCGCATCGATATCGTGCTGTGGGATGACAATCCTGCCCAGTACGTGATCAACGCCATGGCACCGGCCGATGTGGCTTCCATCATCGTCGATGAAGATCATCACACCATGGATATCGCCGTCATCTCCAGCAACCTGGCGCAAGCCATCGGTCGCAATGGTCAGAACGTGCGTCTGGCTTCACAGCTGACCGGCTGGGAGCTGAACGTCATGACGGTGGAAGACATGCAGGCCAAGCACCAGGCCGAGAAGGACCGCATCCTGAACCTGTTCACTCAGTCACTGGATATCGATGACGAGTTTGCCGAGGTGCTGATCGACGAAGGCTTCTCCACGCTCGAGGAGATCGCCTACGTGCCGATCAACGAGCTGCTCTCCATCGACGGTTTCGATGAAGATACGGTTGAAGAGCTGCGTGGTCGTGCCAAGCAGGCGCTCAGTACCCGCGCTCTGGCCAAGGAAGAGTCTTTCGAAGGGGTGGAACCGGCTGAAGATCTGCTGGCCCTGAAGGGGCTGAGCCGTGAGCTGGCCTACATGCTGGCCGCGCGCGGTGTCGGGACTCTCGAAGACCTGGCCGAGCAAGGAATTGACGATCTGATGGGGATCGACGGAATGACCGAAGATAAGGCGGGCCAACTCATCATGGCTGCTCGCAATATCTGTTGGTTCGGTGAGCAGGCCGAGTAAACTGCGGAGGTAATGAATGGCAGAAGTATCCGTAACACAACTGGCCACCGACATTGACACATCAGTCGAGCGTCTTCTTCAGCAGTTTACTGCGGCAGGGCTCAGCAAGTCGGTGGATGATATGGTTAGCGAAGAAGAAAAGCAGACCCTGTTGAACCATTTGAAAAAGCAGCATGGCGGCAATGATGACGCCGAACCCAAGCGCATGACCTTGCAGCGCAAGACCAAAAGCACCCTGAGTGTTCAAGGGGCGGGTGGCAAGAACAAGTCCGTGCAGGTTGAGGTGCGCAAGTCTCGCACCTATGTCCGTCGCTCT
The DNA here is from genome assembly GCA_041441555.1 of Aeromonadaceae bacterium. Classification (GTDB taxonomy): domain Bacteria; phylum Pseudomonadota; class Gammaproteobacteria; order Enterobacterales; family Aeromonadaceae; genus Pseudaeromonas. Next base: position 6,657 of record JASDSW010000096.1, on the reverse strand, counting down.
GCGGCTGAAGAAGAGGCCAAGGTCGCTGAAGAGCAGGCTCAGCGTGAGGCCGAAGAGGCCGCTCGCAAGGCGGCCGAGGCCGAAGCCAGAGCCAAGGCGGAAGCCGAGGCCAAGGCCCGCGCCGAAGCCAAGGCCAAGGCCGATGCCGATGCCAAGGAGAAGGCGCGCAAGGCGGTGAACAGCAACGAAACTGACACCGAACGAAAGGCGCGCCAAGAGGCAGAAGAGATGGCCAAGCGTGAAGAAGAGGCGCTGAAACGTCAGCAAGAGCAGGAAGCCCGCCGCAAGGCTGAGGAAGAGGCTGCTCGAGTCGCTGAAGAAGCCAAGCGTCTGGCTGAAGAGAACAGTGCCCGTTGGGCCGAAGAGGAAGCTGCGCGTCGTAAGGCTGAAGAGCAGGATGATGATGCCGCGGCCACTTCCACCTTTGTCAAAGAGGCGGAAGCCCAGCGTGAGCGTGAAGAAGAAGCGCGTAATCGCCGTCGTGGTGGCGTCAAGAAGGCCAAGAGCCGTGAAGACGATGACCGCGAAGAGCGTGGCAACCGCCTGCGCAAGGGCAAGCGCAGCAAGAGCTCCATCCAACACGGTTTCAACAAACCGGCTCAACCGGTTTCCCGCGATGTGGTGATCGGTGAAACCATCACCGTCGGCGAATTGGCAGCCAAGATGGCGGTCAAGGGCGTGGAAGTCATCAAGGTGATGATGAAGATGGGGGCCATGGCCACCATCAACCAGGTCATCGATCAGGAAACCGCACAGCTGGTGGCTGAGGAGATGGGTCACAAGGTCATTCTGCGTCGTGAAAACGAGCTGGAAGAGGCCGTGATGCAAGACCGTGACTCCACCGCCAAGGCGGAAGGTCGTGCCCCGGTCGTCACCATCATGGGTCACGTCGACCATGGCAAGACCTCGCTGCTCGACTACATCCGTAAGGCCAAGGTGGCCGCGGGTGAAGCCGGTGGCATTACCCAGCATATCGGTGCGTACCATGTTGAAACCGACAATGGCATGATCACCTTCCTGGATACTCCGGGTCACGCCGCGTTTACCGCGATGCGGGCGCGCGGTGCCAAGGCGACCGATATCGTGGTTCTGGTGGTGGCGGCCGATGACGGCGTCATGCCACAGACCATCGAAGCCATCCAGCATGCCACCGCCGGTAATGTCCCGTTGGTGGTTGCGGTGACCAAGGTGGACAAACCGACTGCCGAGCCGATGCGCGTCATGACCGAATTGACCCGTTACGGGGTCGTCGCCGAAGATCTCGGTGGCGAGCACCAGTTCGTCAAGGTATCGGCCAAGACCGGTGAGGGGATCGACGATCTGCTGAACGCCATCCTGTTGCAGTCCGAAGTATTGGAGCTGACCGCGGTGCGTGATGCCATGGCCAGCGGCGTGGTGATTGAATCCCGTCTCGACAAGGGCCGCGGTCCGGTGGCGACCGTCCTGGTTCAGGAAGGGACTCTGCGTCAGGGCGATATCGTTCTGTGTGGCTTCGAATACGGTCGTGTTCGTGCCATGCGCGACGAAATGGGTCGCGATGTCAAGGAAGCGGGTCCGTCCATTCCGGTGGAAATCCTGGGTCTGTCCGGGGTTCCGGCCGCCGGTGATGAAGCAACCGTGGTGCGTGATGAGAAGAAGGCCCGTGAAGTGGCTCTCTATCGTCAAGGCAAGTTCCGCGACGTCAAGCTGGCGCGTCAACAGAAGGCCAAGCTGGAAAACATGTTCTCCAGCATGGGCGAGGGCGAAGTCTCCGAACTCAACGTGGTGCTGAAGGCCGACGTTCAGGGTTCTGTCGAAGCCATCTGCGACTCGCTGGTCAAGCTCTCCACCGACGAGGTGAAGGTGAAGATCATCGGCTCCGGCGTGGGTGGTATCACCGAAACCGACGCCAGCCTGGCAGCGGCTTCCAACGCCATCATCCTGGGCTTTAACGTGCGTGCCGACGGTTCTGCTCGTCGTGTCATCGACTCCGAGAGCATCGACCTGCGCTACTACTCCGTCATCTATGACCTGATCGACGAAGTCAAACAGGCTATGACCGGCATGTTGGCGCCAGAGTTCAAGCAACAGATCATCGGTCTGGCCGAAGTTCGTGACGTCTTCAAGTCGCCGAAGTTTGGTGCGGTAGCTGGTTGTATGGTGACCGAGGGTCTCGTCAAGCGCAGCAACCCGATCCGTGTGCTGCGTGACAACGTGGTCATCTACGAAGGCGAACTGGAGTCTCTGCGTCGCTTCAAGGATGACGTGGCCGAGGTCAAGAACGGTTACGAATGTGGTATCGCGGTCAAGAACTACAACGACGTGCGTGCCGGTGACCAGATCGAAGTCTATGAAATCGTTGAGGTTCAACGAACGCTGTAATCTTCAAGAGGGGGCGTTGCGCCCCCTTTTTGTTCAGGAGCCATGAATGGCAAAAGAATTTAGTCGTGCACGCCGGGTTGCCCAGCAACTGCAACGGGAAGTGGCCACCATACTGCAACGCGAGGTCAAGGATCCGCGCATCGGCATGGTGACGGTTTCCGATGTCGAGTTATCCGGTGATCTGCAGCACGCCAAGATTTTCGTCACCTTTTTCAACTACGGCGAACAAGATGGCGGACAAACCGAAGCCGAACGTATCGAATCTGGCCTCAAAGGCTTGACCGAAGCGGCAGGTTATATTCGTATTCTGTTGGGTAAGGCGATGCAACTGCGGGTGGTGCCCGAGCTGCGCTTTGCCTATGACAAAACATTGGTTGAGGGGATGCGTATCTCCAACCTGGTCAGTAACACAATTCGTGATGACGAACAGCGGTTGCACGCGGGTGGTCAGAGCGAGGAGGAAAAAGACTAAAGATGTCTCGACGACGTCGCTTCAAAGGCCGTGATGTGCACGGCATCCTGTTGCTGGCCAAGCCCAGCGGCATTACGTCCAATGATGCATTGCAGCAGGTCAAGCGTATCTATAACGCGGCCAAGGCTGGGCACACCGGCGCTCTGGACCCATTGGCGACCGGCATGTTGCCGATCTGTCTGGGCGAAGCTACCAAGTTCTCCCAGTTCTTGCTGGATGCCGACAAGCGTTATCAGGTGACCGCCAAGCTGGGTCAACGTACCGATACCAGCGATGCGGACGGATCCATCATCAGCACACGGCCGGTCAAGTTCAGCGAAGCCCAGTTGCAGGAGGCGCTAGCTCGCTTCCGCGGGGAGAGCCTGCAGGTGCCATCGATGTTCTCGGCGCTCAAACATCAGGGCAAACCCCTGTATGAGTATGCGCGTGAAGGGATCGAAGTGGAGCGTGAAGCGCGTCCCATCACGGTCTACGAGCTGAACTTGCTCGAATTCAGTGGTGACAAACTGGTGCTGGATATCCACTGCTCCAAGGGAACCTACATTCGTACCATCATCGATGATCTGGGCGAACTGCTGGGGTGTGGCGCTCACGTCACCCAGCTGCACCGGAGTCAGGTTGCCCGTTATCCGGCAGAGCGCATGCTGACGCTGGAACAGCTGCAGACCATCTTCGAGCACTGCAAAGCCGAGGGGCGGCCGCCGCGGGAAGAGCTGGACCCCTTGCTCCTGCCGATGGATACCGCCGTCGAAAATCTGCCCGAGGTGAATATGTCCACCGTGGTGGCCAGCTATGTCAATCAAGGTCAGGCGGTGCAGGTTCCCAACGTGCCGCGCGATGGCTTTGTGCGCATGACGGTGGGTGAAGCCCGCGAGTTCATCGGTGTCGGCGAAATCGACGATGATGGCAAGGTGGCACCGCGCCGCCTGGTGCGTATCGGCAGCGAAGACGACGAATAAACCCGGACAAGGCTTGCGACCTGTCGATAGCTATGACAGAATGCCGCGTCCTATTTTCCCGCTGAATTAGTGATCGGCGGGAAATCACATCAAGCTGGAGAATCACTATGTCACTAAATGCAGAAATCAAGGCACAAATCGTTGCTGACAACGCTCGTGGTGCAAATGACACTGGCTCACCTGAAGTCCAAGTGGCTCTGTTGACCGCCTCTATCAACCACCTGCAAGGTCACTTCGAAGTGCACAGCAAGGATCACCACGGTCGCCGTGGCCTGCTGCGTATGGTTTCCCAACGTCGTAAGCTGCTGGACTACCTGAAGCGTAAAGACGCTGATCGTTACCAGGCTCTGATCCAAAAGCTGGGTCTGCGTCGCTAATCGACCGAGTCATTTGCTCGAAAAGTTTGCAAAAGGAGGCTTCGGCCTCCTTTTTTGTTGTCCGACATCGGGCGTTTCAAGCGCCATGCCCCCTCTGCTCTTTCGCCTTCGGAAGGCGCATTCCCGAATCCTCGTCATGAGTCACAAACAAACGATATCGCTGGATTACCTTTGTTGCGCAATCGGATATAATCGTGCGCGAAATTAGCGACCCAAAACAGATAAAGGAAATTCACGTGAATCCTATAGTAAAAACCTTCCAATACGGTCAACACACCGTCACCCTGGAAACCGGCGTCATGGCTCGTCAAGCGACCGGTGCCGTCATGGCCAGCATGGACGATACCTCGGTATTCGTCTCCGTTGTCGGCAAGAAAGAGGCCGTTGCCGGCCGTGACTTCTTCCCGCTGACCGTCAACTATCAAGAGCGTGCCTATGCGGCTGGCCGGATCCCCGGTGGCTTCTTCAAGCGTGAAGGCCGTCCGAGCGAGGCGGAAACCCTGATCGCCCGTCTGATTGACCGTCCGATCCGCCCGCTGTTCCCGGAAGGTTTCCTCAATGAGGTTCAGGTGATTGCCACCGTGGTCTCTGCCAACCCGCAGATCCCAACTGACATCATTGCCATGCTGGGTACCTCCGCAGCACTGGCCATCTCCGGTATTCCGTTCAATGGCCCGATCGGTGCGGCCCGTGTCGGTTACATCAACGGCCAATACGTGCTGAACCCGACCAACAGCGAAACCAAGCACAGCGATCTGGATCTGGTGGTCGCTGGTACTGATGTTGCCGTCCTGATGGTGGAATCCGAAGCCAAGATCCTCTCCGAAGAGACCATGCTGGGTGCCGTGGTGTATGGCCACGAACAGATGCAGACCGCCATTCAGGCGATCAACGAATTTGCCGCCGAAGTCGGCACCAAGCCATGGGATTGGCAAGCTCCGGCTGTCAACACCGCCCTCAAGAGCAAGATTGCCGAGCTGGCAACTGCTCCGCTTGGCGAAGCCTATCGCATCACCGAGAAGGCCGTGCGCTACGAGACCATTGCCGAACTCAAGCAGAAGGTCGTCGAGCAGATCGTCGCCGAAGACGAGACCCAGGATGCCAAGCTGGTGGGCGAGATGTTCCATGCGCTGGAAAGTGAAATCGTCCGTGGCCGCGTGCTGCGTGGCGAGCCGCGTATTGATGGTCGTGATCCGCAGATGATTCGCGCCCTGTCCGTCGGCACCGGCCTGTTGCCGCGTGTTCACGGCTCCTCGCTGTTCACTCGGGGTGAAACCCAGGCTCTGGTAGCTTGTACGCTGGGGACCGAGCGTGATGCTCAGACTCTGGATGAGCTGGCTGGTGAGCGCACCGACCGCTTCATGCTGCACTACAACTTCCCGCCGTACTGCGTGGGTGAAACCGGCATGGTCGGCTCACCGAAGCGTCGCGAAATCGGCCACGGCCGTCTGGCCAAGCGCGGTGTCGCGGCCGTGATGCCGAGCCCGGAACAGTTCCCGTACACGGTGCGGATCGTCTCCGAAATCACCGAGTCCAACGGCTCTTCCTCCATGGCCTCCGTCTGTGGTTCCTCACTGGCGCTGATGGATGCGGGCGTGCCGATCAAGGCCTCGGTGGCAGGTATCGCCATGGGTCTGGTCAAGGAAGGCGACAGCTTCGTCGTGCTGTCCGACATTCTGGGTGATGAAGATCACCTGGGCGATATGGACTTCAAGGTTGCTGGTACCACCGAAGGCGTCACCGCGCTGCAGATGGATATCAAGATCGAAGGCATCACCAAGGAGATCATGCAGATCGCCCTGAAGCAGGCGCGTGATGCTCGTCTGCACATCCTGAAGGTGATGGATGAGGCGATTGCCGCCCCGCGTGCTGAGATCTCCGATTTCGCTCCGCGTATCCACGTCATCAAGATCAATCCTGAGAAGATCAAGGATGTCATCGGCAAGGGTGGCTCCGTGATCCGTGCCCTGACCGAAGAGACCGGCACCACCATCGAGCTGGATGATGACGGTACCGTCAAGATTGCCGCCGTGGATGGCGAAGCTGCCAAGGAAGCGATCCGTCGCATCGAAGCGCTGACCGCCGAAGTGGAAGTGGGTCGTATCTACGAAGGGAAGGTGGCTCGTCTGGCCGACTTCGGTGCCTTCGTGAACATCCTGCCGGGCAAGGATGGTCTGGTGCATATCTCCCAGATCACCGATGAGCGCGTCAAGGATGTCTCCGACCACCTGAAGCTGGGTGACATCGTCCGTGCCAAGGTGCTGGAAGTGGACCGTCAAGGCCGCGTTCGCCTCTCCATCAAGGAAGCGATCCGCGACGAACAGGGTGATGTGGCTCCAGCTGCTGAGCCGGCTGCCCCGGTTGCTGATGCCGCCGTGGAACAAAACGAAGAGTAAGCACCTCGGGTGTCGAACGAAAAAACCCGCCATTCGGCGGGTTTTTTTATTGTCATCCCAAAACCACCTCCTATGGAGGTGGTGAACGCCCA
>JASDSW010000095.1:0-40457 GCA_041441555.1 Aeromonadaceae bacterium | reverse complement strand
TCCTGGAAAACGGGAATGGTTCCGTTCAGGGCGCTACTTGTGTATAAGAGTCAGCTGCCCGCTAGAGCGTAGGGACTGCAGTGTACAACAAAGATACCAATTAAATGGCAACGGCTATCCTCAATTAGGTCGGGATCTGGTAAGATTACTGGCCGATTCCATGCCAACCGAATCGATTCTCGCTGAGATCTCATCAGTTTCTCGGATGCTGAGAGTCCTGCCCGATGGCGGCCGTTGGGTTGATGGAGTGTGTTGATAATTTTCTGGCAATGAAGCCGTCTGAGCTTCAGTGCTTTTTTCTATTTGTAAATGGAGGGGTCGATGGCTTTCGCTGCCAATAAACGCTCTATCATGACTCTGTTTTCCGGGGCTAACGACATGTTCAGCCACCAGGTGCGCATCGTGCTGGCCGAGAAGGGAGTCAGTGTCGATATTTGCCAGGTGGATATGGCTAATTTGCCGGAAGAGTTGCTGGAGTTAAACCCCTACGCATCGGTTCCTACGCTGGTCGATCGTGACCTGGTGCTGTATACCTCGCGGATCATCATGGAATATCTGGATGAGCGATTCCCTCATCCGCCGTTGATGCCGGTTTATCCGGTAGCGCGTGGCAATAGTCGCCTCATGATGCATCGCATTGAATTAGATTGGTACTCCTTGGTCGACAAGATCATGGCCGATGGTGCAGAGGCCGAGGCTGCTCGTAAAGAGTTGCGTGAGAGCTTGTTGGCGATTGCCCCTATTTTCGCTGAATATCCCTATTTTATGAGTGAAGAGTTCAGTCAAGTCGACTGTTTCATGGCCCCGTTGCTCTGGCGTCTGCCGCAGTTGGGGATTGAGCTCAGCGGGAAAGGTGCGAAGGAGCTCAAGGGCTATATGACCCGTTTGTTTGAACGCGAGTCATTCCAGGCCTCATTGACTGAAGTTGAGCGTGAACTGCGTAACAGGTTCTGAGCATGGAACATCAGATGACACCGAGTAGGCCCTATCTGGTTCGCGCCTTCTATGACTGGTTGCTGGATAATGACATGACCCCGCACTTGCTGGTCAATGCAGAGGTTCCCCATGTCCAGGTTCCCATGCAGTTTGTGAAAGATGGTCAGATCGTGCTGAACATCGCCCCACAAGCCGTGATGTCATTTGCCATGGGAAAAGAGTCGATCAGCTTTAGCGCTCGATTCGGTGGTGTGCCATTTCAGGTCTATATCCCGATGGCGGCAGTCATCGCCATTCATGCCCGAGAAAATGGCGTTGGGACCTTTTTCCCGCCCGAGTCGGCTTATGAAGCCTGGCTGACAGATGGTGCCGATATCGATCCGGAAATTGACGACGAACCGCCTGAGCCACCGAAACCTTCGGGACGCCCCAGCCTGCGGGTAGTGAAATGACGCACACATGAGAGAGCCCCCGATTGGGGGCTCTCTGTTTTGGGCTCGCTGGGATAGGTCATCACCGGCTAGTAGGTGATGACCTCTTCCGGCGCGCTCCCCATCTGTACTTCACCTCCGCCTACGCTGGCATCGCCGGTACTGTCGGAACTTGGCACGTTTGACGACTCCTGACTCTGGGAGGATGAGCCTCCTGAGCCGCCCTGCACGAACTCAAATACCTTGATGACTTTCTTCACGCCTGACACATGGCGCGCCAGATCGACAGCCTTCTCTGCTTCGGAGCGCGTGACCAGCCCCATCAGGAATACTTCACCATTTTCGGTGACCACCTTGAAATGGGTGCTATCGATTCCCTTGGTGGTCAGCATGGTGGATTTGATTTTGGAAGTGATCCACGAGTCGTTGCTCTGATCGGTGAAGCCGATGGGTTTGCGGATCCGCAACTCGTTGTACACCTGACGGACCCCGCTAATTTTGGCCACCAATTTTTCGGCATCGCGACTGTATTGGCTATAGGGGGTCTGCCCGACCAGCAATACCTTGCCGTTGACACTGGTGGCACTGATGCGGCTGGCCTTGTCCATGTCTTTGCGCGAGGCGATGGCGTTTGCGGCTTTCAACTCAATATTCTGGTCATCCAGTACGGAGCCGACCGTGCGTCGATCATTGGCAACAGATGCCGTGGTGGCGGCACCGGCAATGAAAACGCCTGCGCACCCTTGCAACAGACCCAGGCTCGCTACGGCAATCAGTAGCAGTCGATGTTTCATCTGGCTTCTCCATTCACGTCATTGTGGAAATAGGGTTCGGTCGATAAGGTCGCACAGACAGTGCAGGCAGAGCAAATTGACCTCGAGAATGCGGGCCATGTTGGCCGACGGTACCCGGATTTCGACATCGCTGGGGCCCAACAGTCCGGCCATTTCACCGCCATCGTCACCGGTCAGGGCTATGATGGTCATGTCGCGACTCAGGGCCGCCTCGGCTGCTTTGAGCAACGCTTTTTCCCGACCGTTGCCCGCCAGAACCAGCATGATGTCTCCCTGTTGCCCGAGTGCCCGGATCTGTTTGGCGTAGACATCGATGAAGCCGTCTTCGGCTGCGACTCCACTAAGCAGGCAGCTATCGGCGGAGAGCGCCAGCGCTGGAAGCGAGGGGCGTTCTGTCTCAAAGCGGTGAACGAGCTGACTGACAAACAGCTGGCTGAGCGCGGCCGCAGGCCCATTGCCACAGGCCAGTATCTTGTTGCCGTTGAGTAGACAGATCGTCAACATCTGCGCTGCCGTCTGAATGTCATCCGACAAGGCCTCCGCGGCGGCGATTTTGGTTTGAATACTCTCGGTAAAATTCTCTTTGATCCGATCCAACTCTATGTCCCCTGAATGGCATTGGTGTACCACTGACAATCTTCATTCTTGCCATCGAAGGCGATCACATCGAAACGACAAGCCTGCCCAGCCTCATTGAGTCGTTGCGTCAGCAGGAAGTGCTGGGCGGTTTTGAATAGCTTCTGTTGCTTTCCCCGGGTCACCGAGGCGGCGGCCCCACCATGGCGGGCTGACGCACGATAACGCACCTCGACAAATACCAGGTACTGGCCGGCGCGCATTATGAGGTCTATCTCACCACTGCTACAGCGATAATTCCGTGCCACCAGTGACAGGCCCTGCGCCTGGAGAAAGCGCAGAGCCAGATCCTCGTAATGCTGCCCTTTAGGGTTGTTGAGCCGCAGGCGCGGCAGTGCTGGTAGTTGCATTGCTCGGCTCACTTGGTTTTTCGAGCGTGACCCAGTGCAATTGCCGATGAACAGCACCCTGTTCGTCAATGCTCAGAGTACCGGTCAAGCCATTTTGCTGTTGTCCGGAGGAGGCTCTGAGCTCGGCCAAGTGGGGAGCCAGATTCATGGCGTCATATCCCATGGCAAAGAAGCGCAACAAGTCGTTATTGGCTTGCGGCCACAGAGCCAACACCTTTTCGCGCAGGGGTGAATTCTGCTCCAGCATCCAGGGCATGTCGCCTAACCGCATCCCTTGCACGTTTTGAGCAACGCCAGGATTGTTGAATCCCGGGTTGCCCTTGGCGCTGAGATAGTAGGTCGGCGCGCTGGCAAACGGGCTCTGGGAAATATCGATGAAGGACTTGATGATGCCGGCTTCCAGCGGTGAGGCATAGACATAGATTGCATCCACGTCCTGGCGATTGAAGGGTTGCGCAAAAACCTTCTGACCGATGCTCTTCTGCACGGATTCAATTCGCTGCTGGCTGGCATCGACCCCCATCGCCTGACGCAGGATGGCCTGCAGGCTTTGGCGGTCGGTGAAGCGGGCGATCAGCGGCGTACCGCCGTTCTGTTCACGCCATTGGGCGGTGAAGCCATCCTGTACCCGCTGCCCTTGCGCGCCCTCCGGCACGATCAGCAGAGGCAGACGACGACCCTCCTGATGCATTTGCGCCGCTGCTTCAGCGGCATCGGCGGCTGGTGACAACGAGAAGTAGAAGATCGAGGGGGCCGAGGTTTTCCGATCGGTGTCATTCAGCGCAAGCAGCGGGACCTTCGGTTGCAAGGCGATCAGCGCTTCGACCTGATCCTTGAGCAGCGGACCAATCAGCAGCTCAGCGCCATCCTTTTGGGCCTGCTGGTACAGGGCGGCAATCGGCCGGCTGGCGCTATCGTAGAAACGGACATCACCCTGTAAGCCGGCTTCCTTGTAGGCGGTCAGCATGCCGTTGCGGAGTGCGTCGCCTTGGGCGGCCAGGTTGCCGGAAAGAGGGATGAAGACGGCAACGTGGGCGGGCATGCCGCTGGTCATGGCCGCATTCTGGTCACTGGCTGGCTTTTCGGCGGCCACCGGTTGTTTGAACAACTCATTGGCCGGGTGGTCTGGGTACTGTTGCTGCCACTTGGCAAACTGGGCGGCAAATTGTTGCGGGTTTTGCCCCAAGGTTTGTTGCAGGATAGCCAGCTCCAACCAGCCGCTACGGACGTCCGGCGCGGGTTGCTCGATGGCCTGTTGCAGCTGCGGGGTGGCTTGCGCCAGCAGAAGGCTCCAGATCGTCGTATGGTTGTCGGCCCGCTCCTTGGCGGGCAGGTAATTTTCCAGGGCCACATAGGCACTCAAGGCGTTTAGCGGGGTATCGGTTTGGCTGAGCAGGCTGGCCTGCAGGCTGTAATAGACCGCCATGGCGTCAGCGGCCAGTGGACGCTTGTCGACCTTGGTCAACAGATCCAGTGCCGGCTCCACTTTGCCTTGCCGTTGCAGCAGTAGCGCCGCTACCAGTCGTTGCTCATCTTTTTGCCGTGGCGTGAAGGCTTCCTTGGCCAATTGTTGGGAAATGGCGGAGGCTTGCTGCAGATCGCCGGCGGCGATCAGGCTGCGGGCTGCCAGCAGTTCCCAGGTAAACCGGTAGCTGGCATCGGCTTGGGCCAACTGCTGCAGATACCAATCTGGCTTCTGATCCAGTTGGGAGAACGCGGAAGGCGGTGCGGCCTTGGCGCTGTCAGAAGAGTCTGGAGTGCTGGCGCAGGCGCTCAGCAACAGGCTGAGCAGAACCAGAGACAAGAACTGTGATACGCTAAATGGCTTATTGGACCGATGCAAAATTATTCCCCGACCGCAGTGTGGTGTGCGACATAGTGTAATCGGGCCATTTTTCCGACACAATTGTTCGGCGAGGAGAAGCCATGCAATCGCCCCCCTCTCTTTACATAGTTCCGACCCCGATTGGCAATTTGGCTGATATCACCCAACGGGCCATCGATATCCTGGCCATGGTGGATGTGGTCGCGGCGGAAGATACCCGCCATTCGTCCGTGTTACTCAACCACCTGCAGATTAAAGCGAATCTGCTCGCGTTGCACGATCACAATGAACAGCAGCGCGCGGATGCCTTGATTGCCCGGGTTCAGCAGGGGCAATCGGTGGCGCTGATCTCCGATGCTGGTACTCCTCTCATCAGCGACCCTGGGTATCATCTGGTCACCCGTTGTCGCGAGGCCGGGGTTCCTGTGGTGCCGTTGCCGGGCCCCTGTGCCGCCATTACGGCTCTGAGTGCTTCCGGCTTGCCCACCGATCGTTTCGCCTTCGAAGGCTTTCTGCCGGCCAAGGAAAAGGCCCGTGATGATCGCCTGACCGAGTTGATGGATGAGACTCGGACCACCATCTTTTATGAGTCACCCCGCCGTCTGCTGGAGACGGTGCAGGCGATCGCTCGTCTCTATGGTGAACGACTGATTGTGGTGGCGCGCGAACTGACCAAGACCTTCGAGAGTTTCCAGTCGTTGCCGGCTCCGGCGATGGCGGAGTGGCTGGCCGCCGATCCCAATCGCTGCCGAGGTGAAATCGTGCTGATGATTGCCGGGGTTAAACCGGATCCAGAGGCGATTCCATCCGAGGCGCTGCGCACCCTGGCGCTGTTGCAGAAGGAGCTCCCCCTGAAGCGGGCGGCGGCGTTGACTGCCGAGATTCATGGCCTCAAGAAGAACGCCCTCTATAAATTGGGGCTGGAGCAGGCTTCTGTTTGCTCTGACGAGACTTAACCCCTATAATCCGCGCCGGAGTTGGCCAAGGCAGTCGCTGCCTTGTCGTTGTGCCCTCGGGTAGACGGACAAGGGAGAGGAAAGTCCGGGCTCCATAGGGCAGGGTGCCAGGTAACGCCTGGGAGGCGTGAGCCTACGACCAGTGCAACAGAGAGCAGACCGCCGATGGCCCGCAAGGGATCAGGTAAGGGTGAAAGGGTGCGGTAAGAGCGCACCGCGCGACTGGCAACAGTTCGTGGCACGGTAAACTCCACCCGGAGCAAGACCAAATAGGCCCCCATTGGCGCGGCCCGCGTTGGGGGCGGGTAGGTTGCTTGAGCCAGTGAGCGATTGCTGGCCTAGAGGAATGACTGCTACCGCGCAAGCGGCACAGAACCCGGCTTACCGGCCGACTCCCCCTCTTCAAAGGCCCAGAATACCGACGTGTATTCTGGGCCTTTTTCATGGGATTTGAGCCTGCATCGGCGGCTGATTTTGCCACCAGCTTTCCTGTCAGGAGGCTGTGGGGACGCAGGATGTGGGAAAAGGCAAGTGGCTCTGCGGGCAATTAGTGAGATATCTCCCATTTCCCGGTATTGGCGATGACAGGCCATTTACCTGAAAAATAAGCGGCTTTTGGTCATTCGCCCCGCTGAATGCCAGTAATATCGCGGCTTGCAGCCATTTGCTCCCTTGCAAAGCAGGGGGGGCATCCTTACACTCTTGCGTGGGGAAAAGTGGTTTATTGTGGAAGAAAGTAGATCAGCAGGAAGGCATCTCATGTTGCGTGGAGCTCACTCCATCACACTCGATAGCAAAGGGCGTCTGGCGATCCCGACCAGATTCCGCGAGTGGCTGCGCGACGAATGTGAAAACCAGCTGGTTTGCACCATCGATATTAGTCATCCCTGTCTGCTCCTCTATCCGTTACCGGAGTGGGAGGAGATTGAAAAAAAGCTCAAGGCACTCTCGAACATGAATCCTCTGGAGCGTCGCTTGCAGCGCCTGCTTCTGGGGTATGCCAGTGAATGTGAACTGGATGGCAATGGCCGCATCCTGCTGCCCTCACCCTTGCGCCTGCATGCGGGGCTCGATAAGCAGGTGATGCTGGTGGGGCAGTTGAACAAGTTCGAGATCTGGAGTGATGCGGGCTGGCTGGCGCAGGTCGAAGCGGATCTGGGCTCCCTGCCAGCGGCAGACTGGTCTCAATCAGACAATTTACGGGATTTTTCACTGTAACCATGGAACAGACTTTCAGTCATGTCACCGTCATGCTGCAGGAGGCGGTCGACGCTTTGGCGATCAAGCCAGAGGGCATCTATGTCGACGGAACCTTCGGACGGGGTGGCCATTCGCGCCTTATTTTATCGCGGCTGGGGCCCAATGGCCGCCTGCTGGCGATCGATCGCGATCCCTTAGCGATCGCCGAGGCGAAGACCATCGAGGACCCCCGTTTCGAGATGATCCCGGGCGCTTTTTCCGGGCTGGCTTCTTATCTGCATGAGCGGGGACTGGCGGGCAAGGTGGATGGCCTGCTGCTGGATCTCGGGGTTTCGTCGCCGCAACTGGATGATGCCGAGCGAGGCTTCAGCTTCCAAAAGGATGGTCCGCTCGATATGCGGATGGATCCGACCTCGGGGATCAGTGCCGCCGACTGGCTGGCCAAGGCAGAAGCCGACGACATCGCCTGGGTGCTCAAGGAGTTCGGCGAGGAACGTTTCGCCAAGAAGATTGGCCGCGCCATCGTCCATGATCGGGTGGAGAAGCCGTTTACGCGCACCCGGCAACTGGCCGAGCTGATTGCCAGGCTGATCCCCAACAAAGAGAAGAACAAGCATCCGGCTACCCGCAGCTTCCAGGCGATTCGCATCTACATCAATTCCGAGCTCGAAGAGGTGGAGCGGGCGATGGAAGGGGCGCTCGAGGTACTGGCTCCAACCGGCCGTTTGGCGATCATCAGCTTTCATTCGTTGGAAGACCGCCTGGTCAAACAGTTTATTCGCAAGCAGGAAAAGGGGCCGGAAGTGCCGCGTGGCTTGCCGTTGACCGAGGCACAACTGGCGGTCGGACGTACTCTGAAGAGCATCGGCAAGGCCATGAAGCCTAGCGATGCCGAGATCGAGGCCAATCCGCGGTCACGCAGCGCCGTATTGCGGGTGGCGGAGCGGTTGCAGGAGTAGTCCATGGAGACCCGTATCAACCTGGCTCTCGAGATCCTGCGGGATCTGGGACGACACAAGTTTCAAGTGATTCTGGCCTTAGCCATCATCGGCTCGGCCATGACCACCATCGTGGTGACAAACGAGACTCGACTGCTGACCATCACCCTGAATCAACTGCAGGATGAACGGGATAAGTTCGATATCGAATGGCGCCATTTGCTGCTGGAGCAAAATGCCCTGGCCGAGCACTCCCGAGTGAGTGATATCGCCAAGAGCAAGTTACAAATGGCGCGGCCGTCGCCTCTGAAGGAAAAGATCATCAACCAGCCATGAGTGTGAAACGTAAAGCCAAGAAGCCTGACCACAGCATGCCGCAATGGCGGTTCATGACGGTGGTGGCCTTTATTCTGCTCGGATTTGCCGGTCTGGTGTTGCGTACCGGTTGGATCCAGATTGTCGATCCGGACCGCTTGCGTCTGGAGGGAGATCTGCGGTCTCTGCGGACCACGGCGGATGAAGGCGGGCGCGGCATGGTGACCGATCGCAATGGTGAGCAGTTGGCGGTCTCGGTACCGGTACAGGCGGTGTGGGCGGATCCCAAGGTGGTACATGAGAGCGGCAGTCTCGATAACCCTCGCGCCTGGCAGGCATTGGCCGAAGTGTTGGGGCTGGACGTCAAGGAGCTGACCTCGCGTATCGCTGATCCCCGGCGTCGCTTCGTCTATCTGCAACGGCAGATCACGCCGGCCGTGGCGGAATATGTCAGCAAGTTGAAGCTCAAGGGCGTCAACCTGCGCCAGGAGTCGCGCCGTTACTATCCGGCTGGTGAGATCAGTGCCCACATCGTCGGCATGACCAACATCGATGGCTCCGGCATCGAAGGGGTCGAGCGCAGTTTTAACGAATGGCTCTCCAGCGTGCCGGCCGAACGCAAGGTGCGCAAGGATCGCCAGGGACGGGTCATCGAGAATATCGGCATCGTCAAAGAGGGCAAGAAGGCCAACGATCTGGTGCTGAGCATCGATCAGCGGTTGCAATCGCTGGCGTACCGCTCTTTGAAGTACGCCACCGAGGTCAACAAGGCGACCTCGGGATCCCTGGTGCTGCTGGATGTCACCACCGGTGAGGTGTTGGCCATGGTCAATACCCCCTCCTACAACCCGAACAACCGCGGTCAATACCAGGGGTTCCGGGCGCGCAACCGCACCGTGACTGATACCTATGAGCCCGGCTCCACCGTCAAGCCCCTGGTGGCGGTCAGCGCCCTGGAACACGGGATCACCAATTGGAGTGAAATCTTCGATACTCGGCCGTTCAACATCGGCGGCAAGCGGGTGACCGACAGTCACCGCATGGCGCAGGGCGGCCTGGGCGATATCCTCAAGTACTCCTCCAACATCGGCATGGCCCATATCGCGCTGCGGATGCCGCCCCAGCAGATCCTCGATACCCTGAGCCAGTTTGGACTGGGCACCGATTCCGGCACCGGTTTGATGGGCGAAAGCTCCGGCATGCTACCGGTGCGCCGGCGCTGGTCGGATATTGAACGGGCGACTCTGGGCTTCGGTTATGGTTTGCGGGTGACCCCGCTGCAGCTGGCTTCTGCCTACGCCACCCTCGCCAACAAGGGAATTCGCAAACCCATCTCGATCCTGAAGGTCAGCGAGCCGCCACAGGGCGAGCAGGTGGTCTCCCGCAAGGATGCCGAGGCGGTGATGCTGCAGCTCGAATCGGTGGTTGAACACGGTGGGACCGGCACCAAGGCCGAGGTTCCCGGCTACCGGGTAGCGGGCAAGACGGGGACCGCCAAGGTGGCCATCGCCGGTGGCTACGGCAAGGATTACGTCGGGGCCTTCGCCGGTTTTGCCCCGGTCTCCAATCCGCGTTTTGCCATGGTGGTCATCATCAACGAACCCCATGGTTCCGCTTACTACGGCGGTATGGTGGCTGGACCGACCTTCGCCGAGGTGATGAGCGGCGCCCTGCAGCTGTACAATGTGCCGCCCGATGCTCCACAGACGCTGGATCCGAACCAGCCCAAACTCAGCCTGGCACGTCAGGAGGTTAAAGTTGTCCCTCACACTTGATGCCTTGCTTGCACCTCTAGGGATTCTGGCCGAGCCGATCCCGGTGCGCGAGATGCAACTCGACAGCCGGGCGGTGAAGCCCGGCGACCTGTTTATCGCCCTCAAGGGGCACGCGGTCGATGGTCGAGACTTCATTCCGGCAGCGGTTGCCCAAGGTGCCGCTGCCGTGCTGTATCAGCCGGATGAGGCCGCCAGTCTGCCGGTGTCTACCATCCCCTGCATTCCGGTTCCGCATCTGGGGGCCCACCTGTCGGCGCTGGCCGGTGCCTTCTATGGGGAACCCGGCAAGCAACTGCAGTTGGTGGGGGTGACCGGCACCAATGGCAAGAGCACCACCACCCAGCTGATCGCCAATTGGCGCTCCTTGCTGGGGGGGACCGCCGGCGTCATGGGCACCATCGGCAATGGCCTATTTGGTCAACTGACCCCCTGCGAAAATACCACCGCCAGTGCACTCGCCATCCAGCAGGAGCTGGCCCGGCAACTGGCTCAGGGCGCCGATCTGGTGGCCATGGAGGTCTCCTCCCACGGCCTGGTGCAGGGGCGGGTGGCGGCGTTGCCCTTCGCGGTGGCGGCGTTTACCAATCTCAGCCGGGATCATCTGGATTACCACGGCACCATGGAAGCCTATGCGGCCGCCAAGCGCACCCTGTTCAGCCGCCTGCCGGCCCGGGACTGCGTGTTGAACGGCGACGATGCCGTGGCTCAGGTCTGGCTGCGCGAGATGCCCGATGCCGTGACCTACTCGCTGGATTCCGGCGTGGCACCCCGTGGTGGCCGTTTTGTCGAGGTGACTGGGCTCACCTTCCATGATCGGGGTTTCTCGGCCGAGATCGATTCGTCCTGGGGGCCGGGTGAGCTGCGCGTTCCGCTGCTGGGCCGTTTCAACGTCGCCAACACCCTGGCGGCACTGGCCTGCCTGCTGGTGTTGGGATATGACCTGAAGGCGCTGCTGGCGGTCGCCCCGCAACTGCAACCGGTCACCGGTCGTATGGAGTGTTTCGGCGGTGGTGATCGGCCGCTGGTGGTGGTCGACTATGCCCATACCCCGGATGGCCTGGAGAAGGCGCTGGAGGCCGCGCGCCTGCACTGCCGGGGGCGGCTGTTCTGCGTGGTCGGTTGCGGGGGCGATCGCGATCGCGGCAAGCGCCCGATGATGGCGGCCATCGCTGAGCGCCTGGCGGATCGGACCATTCTGACCGACGACAATCCGCGCACCGAAGACCCGGCGCAGATCATCCGCGACATGCAGGCGGGTCTGCAGGCGCCGAACGTGGTGACGGTGGAACATCAGCGCGAGGCTGCAATCCGTCTGGCGTTGCAGCAGGCGGGGGCTGGCGATTTGGTGCTGGTGGCCGGCAAGGGGCATGAGGATTACCAGATCATCGGTAAACAAAAATTGATGTATAGCGACCGCGAGACGGTCGCCCAGTTAGTGAAGGAGCCGGCATGATTCCGCTGTCGTTACAGGATATTGCCAAGGTGCTGGGCGGCCAACTGCTCGGCGAAGAGAGAACCATTGCGGCGGTCAGCTCGGATAGCCGCCAGATCCCGGCGGATTGCCTGTTTGTGGCACTCAAAGGGGAACGTTTCGACGGCCACAGCTTCTGCGCCCAGGCGGTGGCCGATGGCGCCGCCGCCCTGCTGGTGAGCGAGCCATTGCCGGTTGCCGTGCCGCAGGTGGTGGTGCCGGATACCCGTTATGGACTGGGGCAGTTGGGGGCCATGGTGCGGAACCGGGTTGCGCCCAAGGTGATTGCCATCACCGGCAGTTGTGGCAAGACCACGGTCAAGGAGATGTGCGCCGCCATCCTCAGTCAGCGCGGTAGCGTGTTGGCGACTCAGGGGAATCTGAACAATGAGATCGGGGTGCCCCTGACCCTGCTGCGCCTGACCCCGGAACATCAGTTTGCCGTGCTGGAGCTGGGTGCCAACCATCCGGGCGAGATCGCCTGGACCACCTCGCTGGCCAGACCGGATGTGGCGTTGATCAACAACGTGGCGGCCGCTCACCTAGAAGGGTTTGGCTCGTTGCAAGGGGTCGCCCTGGCCAAATCGGAGATCTTCACCGGGCTGGTGGAGCAGGGGGTCGCCGTGGTCAACGCCGATAGCGAATTCTACAGCCACTGGCGCGCCGATCTGGAACCCAATCTCATCAGCTTCGGCCTGGAGAATCGCCGCGCCGACGTGTTGGCTCGCGATATCGAACGCGATGCTCTGGGTTGCCACCGCTTCACCCTGGTGACTCCGCTAGGGGAGATGGATGTGCATCTGCCGATCCCCGGCCGTCACAACATCAGCAATGCGCTGGCGGCCACGGCGGCCACGCTGCCGCTGGGCATGACGCTGCCGCAGATCAAGCGCGGTCTGGAGATGATGCAGCCGGTCAAGGGCCGTCTGTGCATCCAGCAACTGCCGGGGGTGACCCTGATCGATGATACCTACAACGCCAGCGTCGAGTCGGTGCTGGCTGCCATCGATACCCTGGCGGCCATGTCGGGTTATCGGGTGCTGGTATTCGGCGACATGGGCGAGTTGGGCCTGGAGGCCGAGGCGCAGCATCGCCGGGTGGGCCAACACGCCCGTCTGGCGGAGCTGGACGCTGTCTATACCGTGGGGCCGCTGGCGGCCTTGAGTGCCGAAGAGGCTCATGGCCGGCACTTTGCCGATAAACCGGCGTTGTTGGCGGCGCTGGGTGACTTGTTACAACAACAGCCGGCGATCACCCTGCTGGCCAAGGGCGCCCGCAGTTCTCGCATGGAAGAGGTGATCGCGTTCGTGAAAAATCTTAAGGAGCAGGCATGTTAGTCTGGTTGGCGGAGCATCTGACGCCCTATTTTTCGTTCTTTCATGTGGTCTCCTACCTGACCTTCCGGGCCATCATGGCGATCCTGACGGCTCTGGCGGCGGCGTTGTGGATGGGGCCCCATCTGATCCGTCGGTTGCAACTGCTGCAGATCGGTCAGGTGGTGCGCAACGACGGGCCTGAATCGCACTTCAGCAAGCGCGGCACGCCGACCATGGGGGGGCTGATGATCCTGGCCTCCATCCTGATCTCGGTGCTGCTGTGGGCCAAGCTCAGCAATCCCTATGTCTGGGTCGTGCTGTTTGTGTTGGTCGGTTACGGCGCCATCGGTTTCGTCGATGATTATCGCAAGGTGGTTCGTAAGGATACCAAGGGGCTGATCGCCCGCTGGAAGTACTTCTGGCAATCGCTGGCTGCCCTGGCGGTGGGCGTCTATCTGTATGCCTCGGCCGGCAGTGAGGCGCAGACCATGCTGGTGCTGCCCTTCTTCAAGAACTTCATGCCGGAGCTGGGGCTGCTGTTCATCCCGCTCTGCTATCTGGTGATCGTCGGTTCCTCCAACGCCGTCAACTTGACCGATGGTCTGGACGGCCTGGCCATCATGCCGACCGTGATGGTGGCGGCTGGTCTGGCGCTGGTGGCTTGGCCGACCGGCAACGTCAACTTTGCCGAATACCTGCACATTCCCTATATCGCCCACGCCTCCGAGCTGGTGATCGTCTGCACCGCCATCGTCGGTGCGGGTCTGGGCTTCCTCTGGTTTAACACCTATCCGGCCCAGGTGTTTATGGGCGACGTTGGCTCGCTGGCCTTGGGTGGGGTGCTGGGAGTAATCGCCGTCCTGATCCGTCAGGAGTTCCTGCTGGTCATCATGGGCGGTGTCTTCGTGATGGAAACCATGTCGGTGATCCTGCAGGTGGGATCTTACAAGCTGCGCGGTCAGCGGATCTTCCGCATGGCGCCCATCCATCACCACTATGAACTCAAGGGTTGGCCGGAGCCGCGCGTCATCGTTCGCTTCTGGATCATCACGCTGGTATTGGTTCTGCTGGGTCTGGTGACCCTGAAACTGAGGTAAGAAACGCAGATGAGCAAGGTTGTCATCCTCGGATTGGGTAAGACGGGTCTGTCTTGTGTGAACTACTTCCTGCGCCAGGGTATTACCCCCATGGTGCTGGATACCCGTGCCAATCCGCCGGGACGTCAGGAGCTGGCGAGCGGCGTCGAGCTGCGCTGTGGCGCTCTGGATGCCGATCTGCTGTGCCAGGCCGAGCTCATCATCGCCAGCCCCGGGATCGCGCTGGCCACGCCGGCGCTGCAGGCGGCGGCTGCGGCGGGGGTTGAGATCATCGGCGACATCGAGCTGTTTGTGCGCGAGGCCAAGGCACCGATCGTGGCCATCACCGGCTCCAACGGCAAGAGTACCGTCACGACCCTGGTGGGTGAGATGGCCGCCGAGGCGGGTATTCGGGTTGGCGTCGGTGGCAACATCGGTACCCCGGCGCTCGATCTGCTGCTGAGCCCTTGCGATCTCTACGTCCTCGAACTTTCCAGCTTCCAGTTGGAGACCACCCATTCGTTACGGGCGGCGGCGGCGACCATCCTCAATCTGAGCGAGGATCACCTGGATCGCTATGACGGCATGGCGGGCTATCTGGCGGCCAAGCAGCGGATCCATCAGGGGGCCCAACACATCCTGGTCAACCGTGACGATGCTGCAACCCTGCCCGTCGATGGACGCGTCTGGCAGAGCTTCGGTCTGGATGACGCCTCTTACGGCCGGGTTCAGCACCAAGGATCCCTGTGGCTGGCGGTTCAGGGGGAACCCCAATTGCCGGTCGCCGAGCTGCACATCGTCGGGGCTCACAATCAGATGAACGCCCTGGCGGCCATGGCCCTGTGCGATGCCGTCGAAGTGCCTCGGGCGGCACAACTGGCGGTGTTGCGCCGTTTCACCGGCCTGCCGCACCGCTGTCAGTTTGTGCGGGAACATCAAGGGGTGCGCTGGATCAACGACTCCAAGGCCACCAATGTCGGCTCCACCTTAGCGGCGGTGGCCGGAGTGGCCGAGTCGGTGCAGGGCCAGCTGATCCTGCTCGCCGGTGGTCAGGGTAAGGGACAGGATTTTGCCCCGCTGCAGGCGCTGCTGGGGCATGGCATCGATAAGATGCTCTGCTTTGGTCAGGATGCCGAGCTGCTGTGTGCCCTGGGGCCGCAGGCCGAACGGGTGGCCGATCTGGAGGGCGCCGTGACGCGGGCCCAGCAGTTGGCGCAACCCGGTGACTGGGTCTTGCTGGCACCGGCCTGTGCCAGCCTCGACATGTTCAAGAATTTTGAAGAGCGGGGCGCGCGCTTCGCCTCGTTGGTGGAGGCGTTATGAGCTTGCTGGCACGGATGAACCACGCCATCTGGCGCTGGCTGGTGCCGGAGCGCCACTCCATCTATGACCGGCAACTACTGGCCCTGGCTCTGAGTCTGATGAGCGTGGGGCTGGTGATCGTCGCCTCGGCCTCAATCACCGAAGGGGTTTCGCTGCAGAACGACGCCTTCTTCTTCGTCAAACGCCACCTGATCTTCCTGGTGCTCTGCCTGCTCTGCGCGGTCGGTACCCTCTATGTGCCGGTCCGTTACTGGCAGCAGTGGGGCGGCCAGTTGCTGATCTTCTCAATCCTGATGTTGTTGCTGGTGCTGGTGGCCGGCCACAGCGTCAACGGGGCCAAACGCTGGTTGCCGCTGGGGCCCTTCAACCTGCAGCCGGCGGAGACCGCCAAGCTGGTGCTCATCACCTATCTCTCCGGGTATCTGGTGCGGCGCATCGATGAGGTGCGCGGTCAGTTCTCCGGCTTTGTGAAGCCGCTGGCGCTGGTCTTCTGCATGGCGCTGCTGTTGCTGGCTCAGCCGGATCTGGGTTCCGTTGTGGTGCTGTTTGTGACCACCCTCGGCTTGCTGTTTCTGGCCGGGGCCCGAGTGGTCCAGTTTGCCCTGATGATCCTGATGGGGGTGGCGGCACTGGTGATGCTCATCCTGTTCGAGCCCTACCGGATGCGACGGGTCACCTCCTTCATGGATCCCTGGGCCGATCCGTTTGGCAGCGGCTATCAGCTGACTCAGTCGCTGATGGCCTTTGGCCGTGGTGGTTTCCTGGGCCAGGGGTTCGGCAACTCGGTGCAAAAGCTGGAATATCTGCCGGAGGCGCACACCGACTTCGTGTTTGCCATCCTGGGGGAAGAGTTGGGCTATCTGGGCGTCCTGGTGGTGCTGGCTCTGCAACTGGCCCTGGTCATCAAGGCGCTGCAGATCGGGCGGAAGGCCCTGAGTGAACAGAAGCAGTTCGAGGGGTATGTCGGCTGCGGCATCGGCATCTGGTTTGGCTTCCAGACGGTGATCAACGTCGGGGCGGCCGCGGGCATGCTGCCGACCAAGGGGCTGACGCTGCCGCTGGTCAGTTACGGTGGCTCCAGCCTGATCGCCATGAGTATCGCGGTGGCTCTGCTGCTGCGGATCGATTTTGAGATGCGGCGCGACAGTCGTCAGGCGCTGCAAAAGGGAACTGTATGAGTAAGCGATTGCTGATCATGGCTGGTGGCACCGGGGGACACGTGTTCCCTGGCTTGGCCGTGGCCCATCAGCTGCAAGCCGAAGGGTGGCAGATCCACTGGCTCGGCACGGCGGATCGCATGGAGGCCGAGTTGGTGCCGGCCCATGGCTATCCCATCTCCTTCATCGACATTCAGGGGGTGCGTGGCAATGGTCTGTGCCGCCTGCTGATGGCGCCCTGGCGCATCGCCAAGTCCATCTTCCAGGCGCGGCAGGTCATCAAGCGCTTCCAGCCGGATCTGGTGATGGGGATGGGGGGCTTTGCCGCCGGTCCCGGAGGCGTGGCCGCCTGGCTGAGTGGCATCCCGCTGGTGCTGCATGAGCAGAATGCCGCCGCAGGCATGACCAACCGTCTGCTGTCGCGTTTGGCGGCGCGCGTGCTGATGGGGTTCCCCGGTGCCTTCGGTGGCGCGTCAACCGGCGAAGTGGTCGGCAATCCGGTGCGGGCCGAGGTGGTCGCCCTGGCGGCCCAGCCGCGAGAGGTGATTGACGCCGAGCGGCCGCTGCATGTGCTGATCATCGGGGGCAGCCTCGGGGCGCGCGTGCTCAATGAGCAGGTGCCAGCGGCTCTGGCGACGGTCGAGCATCTGGCGATCCGCCACCAGACCGGCAAGGGCAACGAGGAGCCGGTCACGATGGCCTATCGCGATCTCGGGGTTGGCGATGTGACGGTCAGTGAGTTCATCGCCGATATGGCGCAAGCCTATCGCTGGGCGGATCTCATCATCTGTCGGGCCGGGGCGCTGACCGTGGCCGAAGTGGCGGCGGCAGGCTTGCCGGCGATCTTCGTCCCGCTGCCCCACGCCGTGGACGACCATCAGACCCGCAATGCCCTGAGCCTGACCCAGGAAGGGGCGGCCCTGTTGCTGCCGCAGCGTGAACTGACGGCTGAACGGTTGGCTGGATTGGTCGGCGAGCTGAATCAGCACCGAGAACAATTGAATGGGATGGCGCAGGCGGCACGCCGCGTCGCCATCTTGAATGCCACCGAGCGCGTCGCGGCGGTGTGCAGAGAACTGATCAACGATGAGAGAAGAGCATGACTAAGGTTGAACTGGCAAAGCTGCGTACCATGATCCCGGAGATGCGTCGGGTTCGTCGTATTCACTTCATCGGAATTGGCGGCGCCGGGATGGGCGGGATTGCCGAGGTGCTGGCCAACGAGGGGTATCAGATCTCCGGTTCCGATATCGCCACCAACGCCGTGACCCAGCGTCTGAGTGCACTGGGGGCCACCATCTTCATCGGTCACGAGGCCAGCCATGTGGCGGGCGCCAGCGTGGTGGTCGTCTCGACCGCCATCAAGAGTGACAATGCCGAGGTGATGGCCGCGCGTGAACAGCGGATCCCGGTGGTACGTCGCGCCGAGATGCTGGCCGAGCTGATGCGCTATCGGCATGGGATTGCGATTGCCGGGACTCACGGCAAGACCACCACCACTAGCCTGGTCTCCAGCATCTATGCCGAAGCCGAACGGGATCCGACCTTTGTCATCGGTGGCCTGCTCAACAGTGCGGGCACCAATGCCCATCTGGGCTCCAGCCGCTATCTGATTGCCGAAGCCGATGAGAGCGATGCTTCTTTTCTGCACCTGCAGCCGATGGTCTCGATTGTTACCAACATCGAGGCCGACCACATGGATACCTATGGCGGTGACTTCAACAAGCTCAAGTCAACCTTCATCGAGTTTCTGCACAACCTGCCGTTCTACGGCCTGGCGGTGGTCTGCATCGATGATCCGGTGATCCGCGGTCTGTTGCCGGAGATCGGCCGCGCGACCATCACCTATGGCTACAGCGACGATGCCGATGTGCAGGTGCTCGATTTTGTTCAGGATCACAGCCGCAGCAGCTTCAAGGTGCGACGCCAGGATGGCTCCCTGCTGGCGGTGACCCTGAATCTGCCGGGCCGCCACAATGCGCTGAATGCCGCCGCCGCCATCGCCGTGGCAACGGAAGATGGCATCGACGATGAGGCCATCATCGCCGCGCTGGCGCGCTTTGAAGGCGTCGGCCGTCGCTTCCAGCACTATGGCGAATTTGCGACCGGACGCGGCCAGGCCATGCTGGTGGATGACTATGGTCACCATCCGAGCGAGGTGCGCGTCACCATCAACGCCGTGCGCGGCGGCTGGCCGCAGCGCCGGCTGGTGATGATCTTCCAGCCCCACCGCTATACCCGGACCCGTGATCTCTATGAGGATTTCGCCGAGGTGCTCTCCAAGGTGGACGTGCTGATCCTGCTGGATGTCTACGCCGCTGGTGAGGATCCGATCCCGGGCGCCGATAGCCGCAGCCTGTGTCGCTCGATCCGTCAGCGTGGCCAGCTGGATCCAGTCTTCGTGGCGACCCCGGCCGAGGTGCCCGCCGTGTTGGCCGAATTGTTGGCCGATGGCGATCTGGTGCTGACCCAGGGGGCTGGGAATGTCGGGGCTTTGGCGCGAACCTTGGCGGATTTGCGGCTGAATGTGGACGCTATGACACAAAATGGCGGATAACTGGCCCGGTTTTTACGTGCGGAGTTTTGACCGGACAGGGGGGGCCGATATAATGTCGCACTTGATTTTTGGCCCCCATGCGTATCAAGCCGGTTTTTCAGGGGCTGAGGGGCCAGTTTGGACAGGGGTAGGCGCAGCCAGATGAGTAGTGTAGTCATGCGTACCCGCGGTGAATTTTTGTTTGGCGTGCTGTTTTTTGTGGCGGTGATTTTCGGGTTGAGTTCCATCGCCACGGATTTGAAGCGCTGGTTTTTTGAAGAGGATCGGATCCCGGTCGGTGGACTGGTCGTCCAGGGCAAGCTGGAGTATGTCACGGTCGAGGACGTGCGCGCCGTGTTGCGGGACGATCCGGCGGTCAGCAACTTCTTCAAGCTGGATGTGAACCAGATCCAGCAAGAGATCGAGGCACTGCCCTGGGTCTATCAGGCTTCGATCCGCAAGCGCTGGCCGGCGCTGTTGTATGTCTACGTGGTAGAGCAGTCACCACGGGCCCTGTGGGGTGAGGATCGACTGCTGAGTGACAAGGGAGGGATCTTCAAGGCGCCGCTGGAGCGATTGAAGCACCCCCTGGTGAAACTCTCGGGTCCGGATGAGATGGCCGACCGGATCTGGGATGAGTATGTGAGTTACGAGCGAATTTTGGCCCTGAACGGCTATCACGTTGAGTCTCTCAACCTGACCAAACGCCACTCCTGGGAGTTGCAGGTCAAAGGGGGGCCCAAGTTGATACTCGGGCGAGGTGATGCAAGAGCGCGTTTACAGCGCTTCATCGATGTCTATCCGCTGCTGGAGGAGCGCGAGCGAATCGCTTACCTCGACATGCGTTACGACACCGGGATCGCTGTAGGATGGAAACCAATTGAAGGGACTGGCAATGACCAAGACCGCAGACAGAAACCTGATAGTCGGACTTGATATCGGCACCACCAAGGTTGCCGTGTTGGTGGGAGAGGTCTTGCCCGATGGCGAGATCAACATCATTGGTCTGGGAACCCACTCGGCACGCGGCATGGATAAGGGTGGCGTCAACGATCTGGAATCAGTCGTCAAGTCGCTGCAACGCGCTGTGGATGAGGCGGAGATGATGGCCGACTGCCATATCTCCTCGGTATTCCTGGGGGTCTCTGGCCGCCATATCGAATGCCGGAATGAAAAAGGAATGGTGCCGATCTCCGATGAGGAGGTCAGCCAGGAAGATGTCGACAACGTGATTCACACCGCCAAGTCGGTGCGACTGCCGGAAGAGCATCGGGTGCTGCACGTGCTGCCCCAGGAGTACTCCATCGATTATCAGGAAGGGATCAAGAATCCGATCGGCCTTTCGGGTGTGCGTATGGGGGCCAAGGTACACCTGATTACCTGCCACAACGACATGGTGCGCAACATCGAGAAGTGCGTCGAGCGGGTGGGGCTGCGGGTTGAGCAGCTGATCTTCTCGGCTCTGGCCTCCAGCTATGCGGTATTGACGCCGGATGAGAAGGAACTGGGGGTCTGCGTCGTCGATATGGGCGGTGGCACCATGGACATCGCCATGTTCACAGGCGGGGCCCTGCGCTACAGCAAGGTGATCCCTTATGCGGGCAATACTGTGACCAGTGACATTGCCTACGCCTTCGGAACACCACCAGTTGATGCAGAGGCCATCAAGGTGCGCTACGGTAGTGCCCTGGGGCGATTGGTCAGCAAAGAGGACACCATTGAGGTGCCGAGCGTCGGTGGACGACCGGCTCGCAGCCTGCAGCGCCAGACCCTGGCCGAAGTCATCGAGCCTCGCTACTGCGAGCTGCTCGGACTGGTGCAGGACGAGATCAGCAAGATGCAGAACGAGCTGCGCGCCCAAGGCGTCAAGCATCAGCTGGCAGCCGGCGTGGTGCTGACCGGTGGTGCGGCGCAGATTGAAGGCATCGTTGAGTGTGCCGAACAGATTTTCCAGTGCCAGGTGCGTGTGGGCGAGCCCGAAAACGTGCGTGGACTGACGGACTATGTGCAGGCTCCGGTCTTCTCGACCGCAGTGGGTCTGCTGCAATACGGCAAGCTTCACCAGTCCAAAGGAAGCAGGGATAGTAACGTCAAAGCGAGTGTCGGTGGCTTGTTCCAACGGATCAGCAACTGGTTACGCGGCGAGTTTTAAATTTTTGCAAGTAAGCAAATAGTGCGGAGAGAGAATCATGTTTACTTTTGAACCGGTAGGAAGCCAGGGTGATGATGCCGTCATCAAAGTGATCGGTGTTGGTGGCGGCGGTGGCAACGCCGTCGAGCACATGGTGCGTGAAGGCATCGAAGGGGTGCACTTCATCGCCATCAACACAGATGCTCAGGCGCTGCGTAACTCAGGCGCAGAAACCACAGTGCAGATCGGTTCCAACATCACCAAGGGGTTGGGAGCGGGTGCCAATCCTGAGATTGGCCGCGAGGCCGCGCTGGAAAACCGCGACGAAATCCGCCAGATGCTCGAAGGCTGTGACATGGTCTTCATCTCGGCCGGTATGGGCGGCGGCACCGGGACTGGTGCGGCGCCGATCGTCGCCGAAGTGGCCAAGGAGCTGGGCATTCTGACCGTGGCGGTAGTGACCAAGCCATTCAATTTCGAAGGCAAGAAGCGCATGAGCTATGCGTTGCAGGGCATCGAAGAGCTCTCCAAGCATGTTGACTCGCTGATCACCATCCCGAACGACAAGTTGCTGAAGGTGCTGGGCAAGGGCGTGAGCCTGCTCGAAGCCTTCAAGGCTGCCAACGACGTCCTGTTGGGTGCGGTGCAGGGGATCGCTGAGCTGATTACCCGCCCAGGCCTCATCAACGTCGACTTCGCCGACGTGCGCACCGTCATGCGCGAGATGGGGACTGCCATGATGGGTACCGGTCATGCACGCGGTGATGACCGTGCCGAAGATGCGGCCGAGAAGGCGATCTCCAGTCCGCTGCTGGAAGATGTCGATCTGGCGGGTGCCCGTGGCATCCTGGTCAACATCACCGCTGGTATGGATGTGACCATGGAAGAGTTCGAAATCGTCGGTAACGCCGTGAAGGGCTTCGCCTCCGAGAACGCCACCGTCGTCGTCGGCGCCGTCATCGATCCAAACATGGAAGACGAGCTGCGGGTGACCGTGGTGGCTACCGGGATTGGCAATGAGCGCAAGCCGGAAATCACCCTGGTGAAGAATGCCCAGAAGAGCGAGCGTCCGTTGCGCTCCCTGATGCAGGATAACCCGATGCCGCAGTACGACGAGCGTCCGAAGGCGGTGAATGCCGAGCCGGTGCAGCCGCGTGTGGAACCGGATTATCTGGATATTCCGGCATTCCTGCGCAAACAAGCAGATTAACGGTGCAATAAGTCAGAAGTGTGACCGATTTGGCGTTTGCGCAACGATTGTGGTAGCATGCGCCAAAGGGTTGGTCTGACCTCCCGATTGATCGAGGTGATGAATGATTAAACAGCGTACTCTCAAGCAAAGCGTACAGGCTACTGGTGTTGGGTTGCACTCCGGTCGTAAGGTCTCCGTGACTTTCCGTCCAGCACCCGCGAATACCGGTATTCTCTACGTGCGTAGCGATCTGGAGCCGGCTGTCACCATCAAGGCGGAAGCGGCAGCGGTGCGTGACACCGTACTGTGCACCGCGCTGGTCAACGAGCAAGGGGTTCGGATCTCCACGGTGGAACACCTGTCGGCCGCATTGGCGGCTCTGGGCATCGATAACCTGATCGTCGAGGTGAACGCTCCCGAGTTGCCGGTTATGGATGGTAGTTCGCAGCCATTTATCTATCTGCTGCAGTCGGCTGGCATCGAAGAGCTCAATGCTGCCAAGTCCTTCATTCGCATCAAAAAGCCGGTCCGAGTGGAAGATGGCGACAAGTGGGCTGAACTGCGTCCTTACGCCGGTGGTTTTCGGATCAACCTGCGTATCGATTTCAGCCACCCGGTCTTTGACCCGCGCAAGCAGTCGCTGAGCCTGGAGTTCAGCGGTGCGGCGTTTGCCCGGGACTTGAGTCGCGCCCGGACCTTCTGCTTCATGAAGGATGTCGAGTACATGCATTCGAAGAATCTGGCTCTGGGCGGCAGCCTGGAAAATGCCGTGGTTCTGGATGAGTACCGTGTGCTGAATGAAGAGGGTCTGCGTTACGACGATGAGTTCGTCAAACACAAGATGCTGGATGCGATCGGTGACCTCTACATGTGCAGCCATAGCATCCTGGGCGAATTCAGCGCGTTCAAGACCGGTCACGCCGTCAACAACCTGTTGCTGCGGACCCTGCTGGCCGATGCGGAAGCCTGGGAAATGGTGACCTTCGAAGAGGAGGCGGCTCCTTCGCCGATTCCTTTCCTCGATCACCAGTGGGTCATGGCCTGATTCGTCACACCCTTCTGATCTCTGTTTTCATGAAAAGGCACCGACTCTCTCCCGGTGCCTTTTTCTTTGGTGCCTTGCCACTCGTTCCCTCGTCACCATGGAGCGAACGCCCCGAGCCTGTGGGCGATTGGCGACGCGCTCCGGCAGATGTGGTACGCTCGGCAACGACTGCGGTTGCCGCATGCCAGGCTAGAATCACGCGATGGCTTGTTTCTCGAGGTTTTCGTCGCCATATCGGATGATGGAATGTGACATTGGTTCGCTTTCGGTGCATCGATGGCCCCACTCAGGCAAGTACCTTCGAATGGATGGGGTAAGATGGCTGGCCGTTTCGTTCGCTAATCGGGCGCCATGGTGCCAATGATGCGGCATCAGAGCCTGAAACGGTCACGCTGGCGATTCCAGAAGCCTGTTCTTTGTTTGGCAATACAGTACGTCCAGAATGGGCGAGCGTTTTTATTGAGTGGCCTGTCCCCATCCCTAGATGGGACGAGACAATATAACCAGAGAGTCGGTTTGAGATGATTACAAGTTTACTGACCCGGATCGTGGGTAGCAGCAATGACCGCACGCTGAAGAAGCTGCGCAAGATAGTCAAACAGATCAATGCCATGGAGCCGCAGTTCGAGGCACTGAGCGATGCCGAATTGAAGGCCAAGACCGTCGAATTTCGTACCCGCCTCGAACAGGGCGAAGAGCTGGAACAATTGTTGCCGGAAGCCTTCGCGACGGTTCGTGAGGCCTCCAAGCGGGTGTTCGGCATGCGTCACTTTGATGTCCAGCTGATGGGCGGCATGGTCCTGAACAGCAATCAAATCGCCGAAATGAAGACCGGGGAAGGTAAGACTCTGACGGCGACCCTGCCGGCTTACCTGAATGCCTTGACCGGACGCGGTGTCCACATCGTGACGGTGAACGATTACCTGGCCAAGCGTGACGCGGAATGGAACCGTCCGTTGTTCGAATTCCTCGGCCTGACGGTGGGTTGCAACCTGCCAGGGATGAGCCACGCCGAGAAGCACGTGGCTTACGCCGCCGATATCACCTACGGCACCAACAACGAATTCGGTTTCGACTACCTGCGCGACAACATGGCGTTTGCACCCGAGCAACGGGTTCAGCGTCCGCTCTTCTATGCGTTGGTGGATGAGGTTGACTCAGTGCTCATCGACGAAGCGCGGACCCCGCTCATCATCTCCGGTGCTGCCGAAGATAGCTCCGAGCTTTACATCAAGGTCAACAAGCTGATTCCCTTGCTGCAGAAGCAAGACAAGGAAGATAGCGAAGAGTATCGCGGTGATGGGCACTATACGGTCGACGAGAAGGCTCGCCAGGCCCTGCTGACCGAGAATGGTCAGATCTATGTTGAAGAGTTGCTCAAACAGAATGGCCTGCTGAGTGAAGATGACTCTCTCTTCTCGGCATCGAATATCACCCTGCTGCACCACGTCAACGCGGCGCTGCGGGCCCATACCCTGTTTGAGCGCAACGTCGATTACATCGTCAAGGATGGCGAGATCGTGATCGTTGATGAGCATACCGGACGGACCATGGCGGGTCGCCGCTGGTCGGAAGGTCTGCATCAGGCCATCGAAGCCAAAGAAGGGGTGAAGATCCAGAACGAAAACCAGACACTGGCCTCGATCACCTTCCAGAACTACTTCCGGATCTACGACAAGCTGGCGGGGATGACGGGGACTGCCGATACTGAAGCCTTTGAATTCCAGCAAATTTATGGTCTCAACACCGTGGTGCTGCCGACCAACCGCCCCATGGTACGCAAAGACGCCGGCGATCTGGTCTACCTGACCGCCGAAGAGAAATACGCGGCCATCGTGCAGGATATCAAGGATCGTGTGGCCGAGGGGCGCCCTGTGCTGGTGGGCACCATCTCCATCGAAAACTCCGAACTGATCTCCAACGTGCTCAACAAGCAGGGCATCAAGCATCAGGTGCTGAACGCCAAGTTCCACGCCATGGAAGCCGATATCGTGGCTCAGGCCGGGCGTCCGGGGGCTGTGACCATCGCCACCAACATGGCCGGTCGTGGTACCGACATTGTGTTGGGTGGTAACTGGCAAGCGGAGTTGGGCAAGCTGGAAAATCCGACTCCGGAACAGATCGAAGCGTTAAAGGCCGAATGGCAGAAGCTCCACGATGAGGTGATCGCCGCCGGTGGTCTGCACATCATCGGCACCGAGCGCCATGAATCCCGCCGTATCGATAACCAGCTGCGTGGCCGTGCTGGCCGTCAGGGGGATCCGGGCTCTTCCCGCTTCTATCTATCGATGGAAGATACCCTGATGCGCATCTTTGCCTCCGATCGTGTCACCGGCATGATGAAGAAGCTGGGCATGGAGTATGGCGAAGCGATTGAGCATCCTTGGGTCACCAAGGCCATCGAGAATGCGCAACGCAAGGTGGAAGGGCGCAACTTCGACATTCGGAAGAATCTGCTCGAGTTTGACGATGTCGCCAACGATCAGCGTCGGGTTGTCTATGAGCAGCGTAACGAGCTATTGGATACCGCCGACATCAGCGAAACCATCAATGCCATTCGTGCCGACGTCATCGATGCGGTGATCGATCAGTACATCACGCCGCATTCGCTGGATGAGACCTGGGATATCCCGGGACTGGAAAAACGTCTGCAGAGCGACTTCAGCATGAATCTGCCGATTGCCCAGTGGCTGGCGGAAGATGACAAGCTGTTCGAAGATCTGCTGCGCGAGCGCATCATTCAGGAAGCGGAGACCCTCTACAACGCCAAGAAGGCGCTGGTCGGTGAGGAGGTCATGCATCAGTTCGAGAAGTCGGTGATGCTGCAGACTCTCGATAATCTGTGGAAAGAACATCTGGCGGCGATGGACCATCTGCGTCAGGGCATTCATCTGCGTGGTTATGCGCAGAAGAACCCGAAGCAGGAGTACAAGCGAGAATCCTTCGAGCTGTTTACCCAGATGCTGGAGACCCTGAAGCAGGAAGTGGTTACCATCCTGTGTCGCGTTCAGGTACAGGAACGGGATGTCGATGCCATGGCGGAGCAGCGTCAGCGTGCCGAGGCTGCACCTCGCACCTACACCCATGCCGAAGCTGGGGCCTTGACGGATGAGGCCGATGCTGAGGATACGCCTGCGGCGCCACAAACGCCATTTGTGCGGGGTGACAAGGTGGGGCGTAATGACCCATGCCCGTGCGGCTCTGGGAAAAAGTACAAGCATTGCCACGGTCAGCTCAGCTGATCCGGATGTTGGCTCGAAACAGGCGGCTGCGGCCGCCTTTTCTATGCAAAATTTTTACGCAACAGAGTGGTGAATATGGAGAAGAAACGGATCCGGGTGGCTGTGGGGGTCATCGAAAATGGCCAGGACGAGATCTTCATCTGTCAGCGCACCGGAGGACAGCACCAGGCGGGTAAGTGGGAGTATCCGGGGGGTAAGGTGGAGGCTGGGGAAACCACACCCCAGGCCCTGGCCCGTGAATTGGCCGAGGAGATCGGGATTGAGGTGCAGCAGTGCACCCCCCTGCTGCAGATCGAGCACGACTACCCGGATAAATCCGTGTTGCTGGATGTTTGGCGAGTGACGGCGTTTGCGGGGCTACCCTATGGCCGTGAGGGGCAACCCGCACGCTGGGTGGCTAGACATGCGTTGCGGGAGTTCGACTTTCCCGAGGCGAACCAGGCCATCACCGAAATGGTGATGGCCATGGTTATACCCTGAGCGCAGTATCGGGTCAGGGCTGCGTTTGTGAGGGCGTCCGACTAATCGTCAAACTCGTCGGTGAGCGGCATGCTGATGCCATCCGGATCCTGATTTTGTGCGGGGATCCGTCGCTCTTCATTGGCCCACTCGCCCAAGTCGATCAGTTGACAGCGCTTGCTGCAAAACGGCCGGAAGGGGCTCTGTTCGTTCCAGAGGACGGGCTTGCCACAGGTCGGGCATTTGACTTCGGTGACCATGTTTCTCTCGTCAATGATGGTGTGCGGGTGCCGACTTAGCAGCAGGCCAATTGGAAGTGGATGTCGCCGGTTTCCAGATCGCCCAGGGGTAAGAAGCGCAAGGCAAATCGGCTCTTATGGCCACTCATGGTCGGATAGTGCCCCTGGGCCTGATCCACGAGCAAGCGGATGAGTTCGGCATTTTCGGCATTCGCCTGATAAAAACCGTTGCGGGCCACCTGGTCGCCAAAACTGCCGCTGTCGCGCCACAACTGCAGCAGCCGTTCGGTGGCGCGGATCAGCAGATCCAGTTCGCCGAGCCAGCCTTGTTCATCGGCAAGGCGAGCGGCCAGCGGTAGGCCGAGCCAGTGGTGCAAGATTGGCACGTCAAACGGGCAGAGACCGCCCGGAATGGAGAAGCGTTGGCGGATGGCGCAGAGAAACTTGTCCTCCTTAAAGCGGCTGCCGGCGCGCACGGAGCGGGGTAGCTCATAGATCAGGGCGGCAAGCTCGGCCTGCAGCGTGCTGAGCTTTTGCAGATCCACCTCGGGCAGCTGGCTCCAGCTCTCGAGTTTCTGGCGTTGCTTTTCCAGATCCTTCATCAGATCGGTGCGAATATCGCAGCGCTCCGAGAGCTCGATAAAGTCGAAGAGGGCCCGGAAGAAGCTGAAGGCATGGGCCGGTAATTCGAATGTCTGATTGTCTTTGAGCTGTTGAAACAGGGCATCGAAACGCAGGTAGGTGCGACTCTTTTCGTTTAGTGGAAACTCGTAGGTAAGCATCTTTATTGAACCTTTTTCGCAGATGCGCAGAGTGTAAAGGCAATCAGCTCGGATGTTGAGAAGATAACGCTAAATAGTTGAGGTGAAGCCGTTTGACCTGGGCGGCCAGCTCATTGAGCGACGGATGATCGTTATCCAGCAGATCATCGCAGCGTTTCGCCCGTTCGCTGCGAGAGAGCTGGCTGGCCATGATGGCGCGCACCAGCTCGGGGGAGTTTCCATCCCGTCGACAGGTACGAGCGAGCTGGGTCTCTTCGCTGACATCGATGCCCAGGGTTCGTTGTACCTGGTTTTCCAGGCCATTTTCGAACAGCAAGGGTGCCACCAGTATCACGTAGGGCCCTTGCACCTCCTGGCAGCGACGCTGTAACTCTTCGCGGATCAGCGGGTGCAGCAGTGCGTTGAGCCACTGCTTCTGCGCTTCATCCTGAAAGACGCAGGTTCTCAGGGTAGCCCGATCCAGCGAGCCATCAGCCCGCAGGATCTGCGGGCCAAAATGCTCCACGATCTGCCCCAATGCGGGCCGGCCCGGCATCACCAGTTCGCGGGCGATCTGGTCGGCGTCGACCAGGGGAACGCCTTGGGCGGCAAACAGGTTGGCGACCGTCGTCTTGCCACTGCCAATGCCACCGGTCAGGCCGAGGATCCAATCACTCATCGTTTGCGCCTATCACAGCAGGGTTTGCAGATACCAGCGGGTGATGGATTCCCCCCAGATGAGGGCAATCCAGCCAGCCATCGCCAGATAGGGGCCGAAGGGGATGGGGTTGCCCTGCTGGTGGCGGCGCAACAGCATCAGGGTGATGCCGACGACGGCGCCGACCACCGAGGAGAGGATCAGGATGAGCGGCAGGGACTGCCAGCCGAGCCAGGCGCCCAGAGCAGCCAGCAGCTTGAAGTCGCCGTAGCCCATTCCCTCCTTGCCGGTCAGCAACTTGAAGCTCCAATAGAGAGACCAGAGCAGCAGATAACCGGCGATGGCACCGATGACTGCATCCTGCAGGGGAGCCAGACCCCCGATCAGGTTGAGCAGCAACCCGGCCCACAGCAGCGGCAGCGTCAACTGATCGGGTAGCAGCATCTTGTCCAGATCGATAAAGGTCAGGGCGATCAGCGTCCAGGTGAGCAGTAGAGCGCCATACAAGGGCCAGCCAGGAGTGAAGTGCCAAGCGACCCAGCCACTGGCCAGCCCGGTCAGCAGCTCGACCAGCGGATAACGGGCCGAGATGGGTGCCTGGCAATCACGGCAGCGACCCCGCAACCAGAGCCAGCTGACCAGCGGAATGTTCTCCAGCGCCGAGATGGGGTGGCCACAGTGCGGGCAGGCCGAGCGGGGCACCAACAGATTGAAGCGCTCAGGTTGCACCTCCTTGGTAGTTGCATCGGCTGTTTCTTCCCCGAAGTACTCTTGGTACTCCTGTTGCCAGCTGCGCTCGAGCATGATGGGCAGGCGATAGATCACCACGTTCAAAAAGCTGCCTACCAGCAGGCCGAGAAGGGTCAGTAGAGTGACATAGAGCCAGGGAAGTTGCTGCGCCAGCAGTTCGAATTCATGCATAAAAATGTCTCAATAAAAAAGGCTCACCTTGGTGAGCCCTAGATAAACGAATAAGTCAGTGGATGACGCTGCCCAGCTTGAAGATCGGCAGATACATGGCGACCACCAGCCCCCCCACCAGCACGCCGAGCACCACCATGATCAGGGG
Source organism: Aeromonadaceae bacterium (assembly GCA_041441555.1). Lineage (GTDB taxonomy): Bacteria > Pseudomonadota > Gammaproteobacteria > Enterobacterales > Aeromonadaceae > Pseudaeromonas. Next base: position 10,626 of record JASDSW010000095.1, on the reverse strand, counting down.
TTCAATCAGGCTGGAGAGGCCATCGACGGCGTCGTCCACCTGTTGGGAGTAGATGCCGGCGATCTTGGTCAGCATGTCGTCGATGCTGCCGGACTCCTCGCCGATCATCACCATCTGGGTCACCATATCCGGGAAGACCTCAACGGTGCGCATGGCGATATGCATCTGCATGCCGGCCATCACCTCGTTGCGCACCGCCATCACCGCATCGCGGTAGAGGGCGTTGCCCGAGGCACCGGCGGCCGAGACCATGGCATCGACCAGCGGAATACCGGCGGCGAAAGTGGTAGACAGAGTGCTGGAGAAGCGGGCCAGACAGGCCTTGTGCAAAATCATGCCGATAATGGGCAGCTTGAGCATCGCCTTGTCGGTCTTATCCCGTACCGTCTGGGAGCTGCGATGGGCTCGGACAAACAAGAAGATGGCCAGAGCCACACCGCCGAAGAAGAAGTACCAGGATTTCTGCAGGAAGCGGGACAGGTTGATTACCATCTGGGTAAAGGCGGGCAGCTCGGCACCGAAGCTCTTGAAGACCTCCTCGAACTGAGGCACCACAAACAGCAGCAGGATAACAGTCACTATGATGGCCACTATCATGACGGCGGCCGGGTACATCAGGGCTTTTTTGATCTTGGATTTCAGTGCCTCGGCCTTCTCGCGATAGGTGGCGATCCGATCGTAGATCTGCTCCAGAGCGCCCGATTGCTCACCGGCGGCCACCAGATCGCAGTAGAGATCGTCGAAGTAAACCGGGTGCTTCTTCAGGGCTTGGGAGAGGGGGATGCCGCTCTCCACTTCGGCGCAGATGCCGGCCAGCAGTTCCCGGACGCTGCTCTTCTCGTGGCTGCTGGAGAGCAGACGCAGGGTCTGCACCAGAGGGACACCCGCCGAGAGCATGGTGGCGATCTGGCGGGAGATCATGGCGATATCCATCGCCTTGACTCTTCCTGAATACTTGGAAAGGATCGACTGGCTCTTGCGACTGATGCGGCTGACGTTGACCCCCTGCTTGCGCAGCTCGGCCTTCACCTGGTTCGGGTTTTCACCCTGCATCTCGCCGGAGACCTTCTGCCCCTTGCGGTTAATCCCCTGCCAGGTGTAGGGGTAAAACTTCTTGGCCTCTACTTTTTCACTGGTTACTGCCATAGCGCATCCTTGTGTTTAAAGGCAATCTGTTCGCATATTTGCGATTCAACCAACCACCGTTATCGCGAGCTTCGCTTGCTCCTACAAAAGCAGATCCTGTAGGTGCGATTAGCGAAGCGTAATCGCACGTTCGCGATTGAACGAACCATCTTTTTGCGATTGGCCAACCACCGTTATCGTGAGCCTCGCTTGCTCCTACAACAGCAGAGCCTGTAGGTGCGATTAGCGAAGCGTAATCGCACGTTCGCGATTGAACGAACCATCTTTTTGCAATTGGACCAACCACCGTTATCGCGAGCTTCGCTTGCTCCTACAAAAGCAGCTCCCGTAGGTGCGATTAGCGAAGCGTAATCGCACGGTCGCGATTAAACCAACCATCTTGTTGCGATTGGACCAATCACCGTTATCGCGAGCTTCGCTTGCTCCTACAAAAGCAGATCCTGTAGGTGCGATTAGCGAAGCGTAATCGCACGGTCGCGATTAAACGAACCATCTTTTTGCGATTGGGCCAACCATCGTCATCGCACGTTCGTGATTGAACCATCCCCTGCATTAAAAATCATCTGAAACAATGAATTACCCGTTGGTCACCCGGTTGATCTCCGCCAGGCTGGTGATGCCCAGGCGCGCCTTGTCGAGACCCGACTGACGCAGGGTTCGCATCCCCTCTTTTTGTGCCAGAGAAGCAATCTGCAGCGAGTTGCCCCCTTCCATGATGAGGTTGGCCAGTGCCTCGGACATGGAGAGCATCTCATAGATACCGACCCGCCCCTTGTAGCCACCGGAGCACTCCGGGCAGCCTACTGGCTTGTAGAGTTGCAGTCCGGCATCGATCTGCTGCTGGGTGTAGCCCAGCGCTAGCAGCTCGTGGGCTGGGATCACCTCGGGCGCCTTGCACTTGTCGCACAGGCGACGGGCCAGCCGCTGGGCCATGATCAGAGTCACCGACGAGGCGATGTTGAAGGCCGGAACCCCCATGTTCATCAGACGGGTCAGGGTCTCGGCCGCCGAGTTGGTGTGCAGTGTGGAGAGTACCAGGTGACCAGTCTGCGCCGCCTTGATGGCGATTTCAGCGGTTTCCAGATCTCGGATTTCCCCCACCATCACCACATCCGGATCCTGACGCAGGAAGGCGCGCAGCGCGCTGGCGAAGGTGAGTCCGGCCTTGGGATTGACCTGCACCTGGTTGATGCCAGTCAGGTTGATTTCCACCGGATCTTCGGCGGTAGAGATGTTGCGCTCTATGGTGTTGAGGATATTCAGACCCGTATAGAGGGAGACCGTTTTCCCCGAGCCGGTGGGGCCGGTCACCAATATCATCCCCTGGGGCTTGGCCAGGGCCTTGAGATAGGTCTCTTTCTGATCCGGGTCATAGCCGAGCTGGTCGATATTGAGACGGGCCGCCGAGGAGTCGAGGATCCGCAGCACGATCTTCTCGCCCCACATGGTGGGCAGCGAGTTGACCCGCAAGTCCATGGCCTTGGTCTTGGAGATCTTCAGCTTGATACGGCCATCCTGGGGCAGACGGCGCTCGGCAATATCCAGCCGTGACATGACCTTCAGGCGTGCCGAGAAGCGGCTGGCCAGATTGACCGGTGGGCTGGCGATCTCATGCAGGATGCCGTCGATACGAAAGCGGATTCGGTACTTGGTCTCGTAGGGCTCGAAGTGCAAGTCCGAGGCGCCGCGCTTGATGGCATCGAGCAGTACCTTGTTGATGTATTTGACGATGGGGGCATCGTCATCAGCATCGTCGCCACCGCGCTGTTCCGGTTGGGCATCTGGGTCGGCAACCTCCAGCCCATCCATATCGGCATCGTTAAGATTATCGACGCCCAGCGCCTCACTGACCCCCTCGGTCAGCTTGGTGATGGCTTTTTGCAGCTTGATCTCATCGACCAGCAGCGCCTCGGTGTGCAGGCCGAAGCTGAAGCCGAAATCTTCCAGCGCCACCACATTGGTAGGGTCCGACATGGCCACATACAGGGTATGGCCCTGGGTGTAGATGGGGAGAGCGTGATGCTTGTCGATGAGCTTGCTATTGAGATACTTCTGCGGGATCTCGCCCAAATCGAAGGCGTCCAGATCCAGCAGAGGTATCCCATACTCCTGTTCACAAAACTCGGCCAGTGCGGCACTGCCGAGGATCTTGTTATCCACCAGAAAGGTGACCAGGGGTTTACGTTGCTGCTTGGCTTCGGCGGTATATTTACGGGACTCCTCATCACTGAGCAGTGCTGAAGAGACGAGACTGAGAACTAACCCACTGTTAGGTGATACCGTCATGACTGTTCCGTGGCTGCTTAAAATGACTCCGCCAAGCATATCAGCACTTGGCGGAGAATTAATCACGTGTTTATGCAGAGGAGCCTAGCAGACTCCGGCCGCCACACATGTTGAGGACGATACTGGTTGAGTCCAAATCACACGCCCAGAGTCAATGGTTCCTGACATAATGTAAGTGAATGAACCAGCTTGACCTCTACCCGTAGAGGTAATAGTAAACGGTCCAGTTCCTTCAGTCCCTGTTGTCACAACGGAAAGAACATTAGCAGTAGTCGTCTTTGCCCCTGAAACGGCACTATTTGCTTGAGTTACACATGTGGTACCGGACGTTTGTACACAGATATCAATCGCGGTCTTGGCTGGGCCAGTCGCTGCAATAACTTCAGAGAAGCGAGCCTTTTGCGTGTAAGTCTGGTAAGCCGGCAGGGCGATGGCAGCCAGGATGGCCACGATTGCCACAACGATCATCAATTCAATCAGGGTAAAACCAGTTTGCTTCTTCATTTTCAGGTTTCCTTACGTTTGTATTTCCTGAGGGATAATAGGTGGAGCGAGCCACCACAGGGCGATAATAGCGCCATTGATGGGCTCGGGTCATCCCTGAACCCCGCAAACTGGGCGATCATTGCCTAAAACTGTGAGGCATCACAAAGAGTAAAGCCCAATCTGCGGCAAATAGCAGTATCAAGCGTATGGATTTTAACCTGAAAAGGTTGTCGCTGGGTAGTCGGCTGCCGGTGAAGTGTGCTCAAATGATAAAAAACACATTTATAATTAAACGGTTACATCCTGCAAGCTTCGTAAGGATCTGTTATTTCGCCGCTATCCGCGGGTTACCAAAACAAGCTCCAGATGAGCTTTTTTGCGCGCGTGTGGTGGCTAGGGAAGAAGTGTGTTTGCGGGAAGCCAGCGCGGATAACTGACTTCCCGCGGTTAGAGTTGCTTAGATAAAGCGCATGGAGAGATCGAGGGCGTGGACGTGCTTGGTCAGCGCGCCGACCGAGATGAAATCGACGCCGGTCAGGGCGAAGCGGCGGATGGTCTGCAGGGTGACGTTGCCGGAGATCTCCAGCTTGGCTTGGCCGGCGTTGAGGGTGACGGCCTGCTCCATCATGGGAACCTCGAAGTTATCGAGCATGATGATGTCCGCCTTGGCATCCAGGGCTTGTTGCAGCTCGTTCAGATCCTCAACCTCCACTTCGACCCGCTTACCGGGGTTGAGTTCCCGCGCCTTGGCCACCGCCTGGGCAATGCCGCCGCAGGCCATGATGTGGTTTTCCTTGATGAGATAGGCATCAAACAGCCCCATGCGATGGTTGTTCCCACCGCCGCAGGTCACGGCATATTTGAGGGCGGTGCGCAGACCCGGCACCGTCTTGCGGGTATCGAGCAGACGGCAGTGGGTTCCGTCGAGTTCCTGAGCGTAGCGGGCCACCTGAGAGGCGACGCCGGAGAGGCTCTGTACAAAGTTAAGCGAGGTGCGCTCACCGGTCAGCAGGATGCGGGCTGGCCCCTGCAAGCGGAACAGCGACTGATTTGGCTCCAGATGGTCGCCATCCTTGACCAGCCACTCGATGGTGACTTGGCCGCCCAACTGGGCAAAGACCTCATTGACCCAGGCCGTGCCGCAGAAAACGCCCGCTTCACGGGTGATGACAGTGGCGGCGCCCTGTTTATCGGCGGGGATGAGCTGGGCCGTGATATCGGCATTGGGATCCAGAGTTCCGCCGAGATCCTCGAGCAGAGCGTGGCGCACGGCGCGCTGAATATCCTGTTGCAACATGATGGGTCCTGTATCAAGTGGCCGGTGGCGAGAAAAAGCGGAAGGCTCCGGCGCGTGGCAATTGAGTACGCGCAAGAATAGCACGAAGCGCTGCCGAGATCCCGTAGGTGCGATTAGCGAAGCGTAATCGCACGCATGGCTCAACCAACCCGATGAGCAGCATAAAAATGGCCAATTACCGTAGAGCAAAGATCGAGGGTGCGACATATTTCTTTACCGTCAATCTACTGGAGCGGCGAGATAATTCCTTGTTGGTGCAAGAGATTGACACGCTGAGAAACGTGGTTCGCAGAGTCAAGGGCAAATATCCCTTTCGTATCGATGGCTGGGTGGTGCTGCCCGATCATCTGCATGCTATCTGGACAATGCCCAAAGGTGATGGCGATTACAGTCTGCGCTGGCGCTTGATAAAAACAGGTTTCGCTCGTGCCTTGCCAAAAACAGAACGCCGCTCTCCGATCCGGCAAGCGGCTGGAGAGCGGGGTATTTGGCAGCGAAGATTTTGGGAACACTGCATTCGCGATGAAGACGATTACCGGCGTCATCTGGATTACGTTCACATCAATCCATTGAAGCATGGTTTGGTGACCATGGTTCGTGATTGGCCTTATTCGTCGTTTCACCGCCATGTCGCTGCAGGTTTATACCCTGTGGATTGGTGCGCGGATCTGTCTCATCGCGAACGTGCGATTACGCTTCGCTAATCGCACCTACGGCGGCATGTCTCACCGATCTCGCACCAGTCGGGTTTGAGTTCATTCACCGCCATGTCGCTGCAGGTTTATACCCTGTGGATTGGTGCGCGGCTCTGTCTGATCGCGAATGTGCGATTACGCTTCGCTAATCGCACCTACGGAGATTTGCTTCACCGATCCCGCTCCAGCAGTGGTTTGAGGAAGCGGGCAGTGTGGGACTCCTGGCATTCGGCCACCGTCTCCGGGGTGCCGGTCACCAGGATCTGGCCGCCGCCGGAGCCCCCTTCCGGCCCCAGATCCACCACCCAGTCGGCGGTCTTCACCACATCCAGGTTGTGCTCGATGATGACGATGGTGTTGCCGTTATCCCGCAACTGATGCAGCACCTTGAGCAACTGCTGAATGTCGTGGAAGTGCAGCCCCGTGGTGGGTTCATCCAGAATGTAGAGTGTCTGACCGGTATCGCGGCGGGAGAGCTCGCGAGAGAGTTTCACCCGTTGCGCCTCGCCACCGGAGAGGGTAGTGGCCGATTGTCCTAGGGTGATGTAGGAGAGGCCGACATCGATCAGCGTCTGCAGCTTGCGCGCCAGCGCCGGCACCGCATCGAAGAAGGTGCGGGCCTCTTCGACCGTCATCTCCAGCACCTCGTGGATGCTCTTGCCCTTGTATTTGACCTCCAGGGTCTCGCGGTTGTAGCGCTTGCCCTTACAGACATCGCAGGGCACATAGACATCGGGCAGAAAGTGCATCTCCACCTTGATGACGCCGTCGCCCTGACAGGCCTCGCAGCGGCCGCCCTTGACGTTGAAGGAGAATCGGCCCGGCTGATAGCCGCGGGAGCGCGCCTCCTGGGTCCCGGCAAACAGTTCGCGGATCGGGGTAAACAGCCCGGTATAGGTGGCCGGGTTGGAGCGTGGTGTACGGCCGATGGGGCTCTGATCGATATCCACCACCTTGTCCAGATGTTCCAGCCCCTCGATATCCAGATAGGGGGCGGGTTGCTCGACGGTGGCGCCGTTGAGCTCGCGATGGGCGATGCGGAACAGGGTGTCGTTGATCAGAGTCGATTTGCCGGAGCCGGAGACCCCGGTGACGCAGCTCATCACGCCAATCGGCAGTGACAGATTGACCTTTTTCAGGTTGTTGCCGCTGGCGCCGGTGAGCTTCAACCACTTGCCGGTCAGCGGTGTGCGCTGCGCCGGGACGGCAATCTTCTTGCGACCGGCCAGATAGTCGCCGGTCAGCGAGTTCTCGTTGGCCATAATCTCGCTGGGTGTGCCCTGGGCGACGATGGCGCCACCATGAACCCCGGCTCCCGGGCCAATGTCCAGCACGTGGTCGGCCATGCGGATGGCATCTTCGTCATGCTCGACGACGATGACGGTGTTGCCCAGATCCCGCAGATGGAACAGGGTCTTGAGCAACCGTTCGTTATCGCGCTGGTGCAGACCGATACTCGGTTCATCCAGTACATACATGACCCCCACCAGACCGGCGCCGATCTGGCTGGCCAGCCGGATGCGCTGGGCTTCACCGCCGGAGAGGGTCTCCGCCGAGCGCGACAGCGAGAGATAGTTGAGGCCGACGTTGACCAGGAAGCCGAGTCGCTCGTTGATCTCTTTTAAGATCTTCTCGGCGATCTGTGCCTTCTGGCCGCTCAGCTGCAGGTTCTGGAAGAAGGCCAGCGCCTCGGCGATGGACATGTTGGTGATGGCGGGCAGATTGGTTCCCTGAATGAAGACATTGCGCGCCTCCTGTTTCAGGCGGCTGCCCTGACAGCTGGGGCAGGGCTGGTTGGCGATATATTTGGCCAACTCCTCGCGCACGCTGTTGGATTCGGTCTCCTTGTAGCGCCGCTCCATATTCGGGATCACCCCCTCGAAGGGGTGGCGGCGCACCACCACATCGCCGCGGTCGTTCATGTAGCGGAACTCGATCTCGGTCTGGCCTGTGCCATATAGGACGGCCCGCTGCTGATCCTTGGTCAGCTCATCAAATGGCGCCTCCGGATCGAAACCATAATGGTCCGCCACCGCCTTGAGCATCTGGAAGTAGTAGAAGCTGCGCTTGTCCCAGCCGCGGATGGCGCCGCCAGCCAGCGACAGCTCGCCATTGCCAACCACCTTTTGCGGATCGAAGTACTGCTGCACGCCCAGACCATCACAGGTTGGGCAGGCGCCGGCCGGGTTGTTGAAGGAGAAGATGCGCGGCTCCAGTTCGCTGATGGCGTAACCGCACTCCGGGCAGGCAAAGTTGGCGGAGAAGACCATGGGCTCGGCGGCGTCGTTGTCCATCTCCAGCACCGAGACCAGGCCGCCGGAGAGGGTCAGTGCCGTCTCGAAGGATTCGGCCAGCCGCAGTTGCAGATCGTCGCGCACCTTGAAGCGATCCACCACCACCTCGATGGTGTGTTTCTTATGCAGCTCCAGCGTGGGGGGATCCGAGAGATCACACACCTCGCCGTCGATACGGGCGCGGATGTAGCCCTGTGTGGCCAGGTTTTCCAGCAACTGCTTATGTTCACCCTTCCGGTTACGGACGACGGGGGCCAGCATCATCATCTTCAGCCCCTCGGGCTGGGCCAGCACCTGATCGACCATCTGGCTGATGGTCTGAGCGGTCAGCGGGATGTCGTGCTCTGGGCAACGGGGCTCACCGACCCGGGCAAACATCAACCGCAGGTAGTCGTAGATTTCGGTGATGGTGCCCACCGTCGAGCGCGGGTTGTGCGAGGTCGATTTCTGCTCGATGGAGATGGCGGGCGACAGCCCTTCGATATGGTCGACATCGGGTTTTTCCATCAAGGAGAGAAACTGGCGAGCGTAGGCGGAGAGTGATTCGACGTAACGGCGCTGCCCCTCGGCATAGAGGGTATCGAAAGCGAGTGAGGATTTGCCGGAGCCGGAGAGGCCGGTGACGACGATGAGCCGATCGCGGGGTAGCGTCAGGCTGATGTTCTTCAGGTTGTGGGTGCGAGCCCCACGAACTTCAATCTTGTCCATGGTTGACCTGATAGTAAAACAAGCAGGAGAGTCTCAGTATGGCATAGCCAGCACTGGATGGATAGACAGTTGTCGGGCTAAGATGAGGGCCGGTACGGCTCAGTCCCCGGCGCCTGTTCCTGGCTTTGCGATCCAGGTGGCTGTTCGATGATCCTCCGGGTGCGCAAACGGGAGCGGGCTGCTAATATGCGCCCCTATTATTTGCAAGCGCCAGGCCTCGCCTGGCATCAATGAATGCGGAGTGAAACCACATGGCCAGTCGCGGCGTCAACAAAGTCATCCTGATCGGGAATCTGGGCCAAGACCCGGAAGTTCGTTACATGTCCAATGGCAACGCCGTTGCCAACGTGACGGTGGCAACCTCTGAATCCTGGAAAGACCAACAGGGTCAGCAGCAGGAGCGTACCGAGTGGCACCGCTGCGTCATGTACCGTCGTTTGGCCGAGATCGCCGGCGAATACCTGAAGAAGGGTGCCAAGGTCTATATGGAAGGTCGTCTGCAGACTCGCGAGTGGCAGGATCAGCAAGGCCAGAAGCGTTACACCACGGAAATCATCGTCAACGAGATGCAGATGCTTGATGGCCGCAATGCCGGTGGCGGCGCCAGCATGGGTGGCCAGAACCAGCAGTCTGGTGGTCAGGGCAACTGGGGTCGTCCGCAGCAAGCTGCTGCCGTGCCACAGGGCGGTTTCGCCCCGCAGGCGGCGCCGCAAGCCATGGCGCCTAACGCCGCCCCACAAGGCGGTTTCGGCCAGCCGGCCCCGCAGAACGCCTTCAACCAGGCCCCCGCGCAGCCGATGTACAACGAGCCGCCGATGGACTTCGACGACGATATTCCGTTCTGAGATTGACCTTAGAACAAAATGTAAAGAATTGACTCATAGACCCCTGTTAATGCAGGGGTTTTTTATTTCAGGTGTCGAAAAAGAGATGTCGAATATCTGAGCAGATTGCCCTGCTTGGCCGACCAATGATCGTTTGACGAGGGGTATCGAGGATTGATAAGTGAAGTTTACTGGATGCCAAGCAACGATGACCATTAAGGGCGCCAACCCAGATGAGCGTCAGCGATTCTTGGCGCGCAGCGAGTGCTGCGCACCAACGCCCTCATTCCGGCCCCAGCGACGCAATTTTCTTCAAGACAAATTGTGCCTGGGCCTTTCTAATCGGTTCTTTCTATCCTCCCTTTTCTGAGGCGGAGTTGTGTCCCTTTTGTTTGGGATGGTAGTAACGTAGTTGCGGGCTGGTTGGTGTCAAGGAAGGGAATCTGTGGTTAAACGTATCCACCATATCGTGCAACATCGCACAGGTATCTCCGGTGTTGACGCAATGACGATGCTGACCGAGCATTCATTCCCTCGTCATTCGCATGATCAGTTCGGGATGGGCGTAATGACGCTGGGCGCGCAGCGCTCCTGGAGTTGCCTTGGCAAGGTAGAATCGCGCGTTGGCGATATCATCATGGTCAATCCGGGCGAGATGCATGATGGTGCCCCGATGGGAGGTGTTCGTGGCTGGCACATCGTCTATCTGGATCCTGGCCTGGTCATGCGCGAGGTCGCAAGTGAAATCGCTACTCCCGGTTTCGAGATCCGACCGGTTGCGCAAGATCCACTGCTAGGGAAGGTGCGAACAAGTCCCTGATATGAGATCATGTTCGTCATCTGGAGCCATGAAACAGGGTTCATCATGAGTCATCAGCTCACCTTCGCCG
>JASDSW010000094.1:0-41158 GCA_041441555.1 Aeromonadaceae bacterium | reverse complement strand
CCCGAAGGCACTAACACCTGAAGCTAGCGCGTCTACCAATTCCGCCACCCTCGCATCTTGCGGCTGGCATTCTATCTATTCTGCCCGGGACGTCAACCTCTGCAGCGCGAATAGTTGGTGGATCAACGTCATTTTTTTGGGGCTGGTTTTTTTATCGCCAGCCGGGAGGCACTAACGCTCGCCCGTGAGTCCCAGCGCATCCCGATACATCTGTTCATAACTGAGCACCGAGTCGCTCCACAGATAGCGGGTGCGCATCGCCGTCTGCTGCACGCGGCGATACTCATCCGGTTCTTGCAGGAAGAACAGCAGGGCGCGGCGCAGGGTGGTCAGCAGGGCCAGAGGCTCCGGCTCCTGGAAGCTGAACCCGGTGGCCCGCTTGGCTTGCTGGTCATAGTCGATGACGGTATCGCGCAGCCCACCGACCGAGCGGACGATGGGCAGGGTGCCATAGGCCAGGCTGTACATCTGATTTAGTCCGCAGGGTTCAAACAGCGAGGGCATCAGGAAGAAGTCACTGCCCGCTTCCACCAGGTGAGCCAGCGCGTTGTCGTGGGCATTCAGATAGGCCAGCCGCTCCGGATGGGCCTGCATCATCTCGGTGAGTCGCTCCTCGAGAGCGGGTTCGCCGGTCCCGACCATGACCACCTGCACCCGGTGGACCAGGAAACGTTCCAGGATCGGCAGCAACAGATTCAGCCCCTTCTGTTCGGTCAACCGACAGACCATGCCAAACAGCGGTGTGTCGCCGATCTCCAGCCCCGCCCGCTTCTGCAGGGCGTGTTTGCACAGCGCCTTGTCGTCGAGACGGTTGAGATCATAGTTGACCGGGATCAGCGGATCGCTCTTGGGATCCCAGTCGGCGTAGTCACAGCCGTTGATGATCCCGCGGATATCACTGGAGCGCTCCTGGAAGTTCTTGGCCATGCCGTGGCCGCCGAGGTAGGTCATCAACTCGGAGGCGTAACTGGGGCTGACCGCATTGATCTTGTCGGCATAGAGCACGCCACACTTGAGGAAGTTGATGTAGGCGTGTCCCTGCAAGATGGATTCGTTGTAGGTGTCGGTGACTTCCGGCAGGGCCCACAGCTGGTTGCGCTCGAAGACCCCCTGGAAGGCGCCGTTGTGAATGGTCAATACGCTGCGCGTCCCCTGAAAAAACGGGTTATTGGCATACCGGGTCTTCAGCAGCATGGGCACCAGCGCGGTATGCCAGTCGTTGCAGTGCACTATGTCCGGTTTGAAGCCGATCTGTTCGCTGACCTGCAGGCAGGCACCGGAAAAAAATGCGAAGCGCTCGCCGTTATCCGGGTAGGCGTTGTTGTTCTCGGCGTACAGACTCTTGCGATCGAAGTAGTTGGGGAAATCGATCAGCATGACCGGGACGTCATCGAGCTCCATCTGCCGGACTTGGTAGGGAATATCGGTGTGACCCGGCCGCGTCGGCAGAGTGAAACCACCCAGATGTTGGGCCTTCTCGCGATTGGCGATGCTGGCGTAGTAGGGCATGACGATGCGGACGTCATGTCCCCGGCGCTTGAGAGCCAGCGGCAACGCCTTGGCGACATCGGCCAGACCGCCGGTTTTGGCGAAGCTCTCGACTTCGGAGGCAATGAAAAGAATATTCATGAATTAAAAACCAACTCTGGCGCCTTTGGGCACGACAATAATTCCCTCGTCCGAGACGGTGAACCGCTCCCGGTCGTGAGCCAAATTTTCACCGATCACGACGCCGGGTGCAATTTCGACATGTTTATCGATGATGGCGCGGCGGATGCGGCACCCTTCGCCAATCTTGACGTCGCCGAGTAACACCGACTCCTCAATCGTGCTGCCACAGGCCAGATTGCAGCGAAATCCCAGCACGCTGCGTTCGATGGTGCTGCCCTGGACGTAGCAACCCGCCGAGATCTGCGAGTGGGAGATGCTGGCCCTGTGCTCCGTGGTATCGACGAAGGTGGCCGGGGGCAAGGGGGGGTAGTAGGTGTGCAGCGGCCACTTGCGGTTGTAGAGCGAGAAGGGTGGATTATCCGACACCAGATCCATGTGCGCCTGCCAGTAGCTATCGATAGTGCCCACATCCCGCCAATAGACGCCGGTTTTCTCGCCTTCCACCTGGTTGTTGCTGAAGTCGTAGACGTAGACGGCGGCTCGCGAATAGAGATCGGGAATGATGTCGCGGCCGAAATCGTGACTGGAGTGTTCGTTCTCGGCATCGGATGCCAGCTCGGCATACAGGGTGTTCGCCTCGAAGATGTAGTTGCCCATGGAGGCCAGTGCATACTGGCCATCGCTCGGCAGGGGTTTGGGGTGTCGCGGCTTCTCTTCGAAACCGATCATGCGCCCGGTTTCATCGACCTCGATGATGCCGAAGCGGTGGGCTTCGTCGATGGGGACCCGGATGGCGGCCACGGTGAGCACCGCCTTCTGCTCCTTGTGAAAATCCAGCATCTGGCGGATATCCATCTTGTAGATGTGGTCGCTGCCGAAGATGCAGACATGGTCGGGCGCGCTGAGCTCGACAAAGCCCAGATTCTGATAGATGGCATCGGCGGTGCCGTCATACCAGCGTTTGCCCATGCGCATCTGGGCCGGGATCGGGTCGATGAAGCGGCCGGTGATCCCGGTCAGGTTCCACCCCTTCTTCATGTGCAGGTAGAGGGATTGCGACTTGAATTGGGTCAAGACATAGATGCGCAGGAAGTCGGAGTTGACGAAGTTGTTCAGGACAAAATCGATCAGACGATAACTGCCGCCGAAGGGAACCGCAGGTTTGCTGCGGGTGACCGTCAGGGGTTGCAGGCGAGTGCCTTCTCCTCCCGCCAGTATCATCGCCAATACACCAGCCATAGACGTGCTCCAGATGCGAAAACGGTTTCATTGTGCCGATAAAAAATTACCTCGGTTTATGGAGGTAATTATTGGTGTTTTTTGAATCTAACAGATTGAACAAAATCCTGTTAAGACAATTTAGTCGGGCCAAAGCTGTGATACAGCCGGAACTTCTTGTTTTCTGCGGTGATCTGCGTCTGTTTGAACGCCCGCTGCAAGAAGGGCTGGTATTTCAAAAAGGCGTTGGCGACCAGCAACAGGGAGCCACCGGCGGCCAGTTTTTTTGGTGCCTCGAGGATTAGCTGCTCACTGGGGCCATACAGCGTCTTGAGACCGGCATGAAACGGCGGATTGGTCACTAGGTGCTGCAGCGCCCCGTCGACATCCGAGAGCATGTCCGAGGGGTAGACGCGGGCCTGCAGTCCATTGGCGGCCAGGGTGCGGCGGGCGGACTCCAGCGCCAGTGCGTTGATGTCGCACATCTCGATGGTCAGTTCGGGGTGCAGCATGGCCAGGGCCGCGCCGATGACACCGGCGCCGCAGCCGACATCCAGCACTCGACCACGCAGGGGCGGCAGATGCTCCAGCAGCAGTTGGGTTCCCTCGTCCAGCCCGTCGGCACTGAACACGCCAGGCAGCGCGAGGACGGTCAGTTGCTGGTTGCCGAGCGATAGCGGATAACGTTGCAGCCAGTCGTCCAGTTCAAAGGGGGGCACGGGTTGCTGCAGTTGACCATGAATCAGGGAGCAGCGGCGGGCGCTATCGATCTTCTGACTCTGCCCGCAGTAGGGCGCCAGCAGTTTGTCGGCGCCATTGATGCCCCCCCGGTTGTCACCTGCCAGGAAGATCTCGCCGCCTGCCTTGATGTGCGGCAGCAGATTGGCCAGCAGGTACTGGGTCTCGGCCTTGGCCTTGGGTAACAGCAACAGCAAGGCGTCAAACGGCGGGTGCCCGTCCGTCAACTGGTGGCCATAGCTGATCTGCGCAGGCAGCGATTGGCCGTCGGCGGTGAGCTGACGCCAGCGACCATAATCGGTGGTGAACAGATGCCAGGAGCTGGCCTGCTTCACCAGCGTCAGCGGGTAGTTGTCCTCCAGATAGCCGGCGACCAGCAGCCGCTTGCCAGCAAAGGCACAGAGATTGCGCTCCAATAGCTGACTGACAGGAGTTTGTGCTGCTGACATGGCGAACCTCGGCATGGGATGGGGGGGCGATTATACATGAGATGCCGAGGCTTGACATTTTTGCAGCGATACAGAACTATGCTGATTCATTGCACCTTGAATAGTGTTCGCCGATGACCAAGCTGAGCCTGAAACGAAAATGCCACAAGCCTCTGAAACCTGAGGTTTTTGTCGTTTTCGCGTAAGCGGTCGTCCGCCTTTGGCAGATTGATGAACCCCGGTTACGCAGCCCGTAACCGGGGTTTTTTATTCCGGATCCCGAGTTTTCAAAAAGGAGTTTGTATGATTCACGGTTCGATCGTTGCGCTGATTACCCCGTTTCGGGATGGCCGGCTGGATGAAGACGCATTAAGCAAGATGGTAGAGTGGCATATCGGCCAGGGAACGCACGGTATAGTTCCGGTCGGTACCACCGGCGAGAGCCCGACGCTCTCCCATGATGAACACTGCCGGGTCATCGAACTGGTGGTGCAGCAGGCCGCGGGGCGGGTTCCCGTCATCGCTGGGGCCGGCTCCAACAACCCGATCGAAGCGATCGAATACACCCGCGTCGCCGAGCAGGCCGGTGCCGATGCCACCTTGCATGTGGCTGGTTACTACAACCGCCCGAATCAGGATGGCCTCTATCACCACTTCAAGATGCTGCACGATGAGACCAATATCCCCATCATCCTGTACAACATTCCGCCGCGGGCGATTGTGGATATTCAGCCGGCGACCATGGCGCGTCTGGCGGAGCTGCCGCGCATCATCGGTGTCAAAGATGCCACCGGAGATCTCTCCCGCCCCTGGAGCGAGCGTCAATTGATCAAGAAGCCATTCGTCTGGTTGTCCGGTGAGGACGCGACGGCGGTGGCCTATAACGTCAGCGGCGGTACCGGCTGCATCTCGGTGACCGCCAACGTGGCCCCCAAGCTGGTGGCTCAGGTGCAGGAACTGACTCTCGCCGGCAAGTGGGAAGAGGCGCGGGCGTTGCAGGATACGCTGATCCCGCTGCACCAGGTGATGTTTGCCGAGCCGAGCCCGGCGGGTGCCAAGTATGCGGCCTCGCTGTTGGGGTTGTGCAGCGAAGAGTGCCGGGTTCCGGTCATGCCGTTGAGCAACGCCACCAAGGAGCGCATCCGCGCCGCCATGGAGCGTTTGGAACTGATTTGAGTCATCGCCGTCGATGACCGTCATGCGAAGGGGGATCGTCGATATCCCCCTTTGTTTTGGGAGCGAGTGGATGTGGCAAGAGTTTAACGCCCTGATATTTGATATGGATGGCACCCTGGTGGACTCCATGCCGCTACACCTGGCGGCCTGGCAGAAGACCTCGCGGGAGTTTGGTTTCACCTGTGATGCGCAGTGGCTCTACGAGCAGGGCGGAGTTCCTAGCCGCAAGATTGTGGCAATGCTGGCACAGCAGCAGGGGCTGGATCTGGATGCCGAGGCAGTGGCTCGTCGCAAGACGGCGCACTATGTGGAAACCATCGGTCAGGCGCGGCCGTTTCCAGCCATGGTTGAGTTGGTCAAGGCGGCCCATGGTCGGCATCCGATGGCGATCGGCACCGGCTCTTTGCGCAGCAATGCGGTGATTATCCTGCAGCAGAGCGGCCTGGGGCAGTACATCCAAACCGTGGTTGCCGCCGATGACGTCACCCAGCACAAACCGGCGCCAGAGACCTTCCTGCGGGCGGCTCAGTTGCTGGCTGTGGAGCCCCGAAGCTGTCTGGTATTTGAGGACACCCAGATTGGCTGTCAGGCGGCGTTGGCCGCCGGCATGGCCTGTGTACTGGTGCGCGAAGGGGCACCGGATTGGACAACTCTGGTGCGGCCGACGAGTGAGCGCTAACCGTTGGCGGGGGCGGTATGGCTGAACTCTGGCGCCAGGGTGGTTATCTCATCCAGCACCTGAGGCAACCAGTTGGCCAGGCGTTGGTCGGTCAGTTCATATTGACTGGTCTCGTCGAGCGCCAGGCCGACAAAATAGCGACCGCCATCGACCAACGCCTTGGAGGCGTCGAATTGATAGCCTTCGTTTGGCCAGTAACCCACCAACTGGCATCCCTTGACCAGCAACTTGTCATGCAGAAGTCCCATGGCATCGAGGAACCATTCGCCGTAGCCAGTCTGATCGCCGAGGCCGAACAGGGCGACGATTTTACCCTGCAGATCAAGCGCATCCAGGGCATCCCAGCTGGCTAGCCAATCCTCCTGGATCTCACCAAAGTCCCAGGTGGAGATGCCGAGCATCAACACCGGATAGTGGGTCATTTCGTCGATGGGGGTGTCTTTGAGGTTGTGCAGGGAGACCAGCTCGTCACCGAGCAGGGCCTGGATCTTTTCTGCCACCATTTCGGTGTAGCAGGTGCTGGAGCCGTAAAAGAGACCAATCTTCATGCCGGGGTACCGCCAGGAACAACGAGGTCGAGATAGTAGCAAAACCGCCCGTGGCCTCAAGGGGAGCAGGCTATTTCTTGTTGTTATCGAACAGATGGCTGAAGCGTTCGTAGATGAGATCCCGCTCCTCCTGCGGTAACTGGTAGAAGTAGTGGGTGAAGAGCCGCAGCAGTTGTGAACGGTTCATGCCATCATTTTCGGCGATTAGCTTGAGATGGTCGATGCACTCCAGACTCATCGAATAGGTGGCTTTTTTGAAGACGGCCTTGGGCTCGTCGGTACCCTTGGGCTCCTTGGGCTGGGCCTCGCTGACCGCGGGTGGTTCCGGCTCCGGGATCCGGCTGCCCGGCAGCATGATCTGCCGGGAGTGGCCCAGCGCGTAGAGTTCGGCATCGTTGATAAATTCATCCAGGGTGATGGGCGCGGCCGGTACATCAGTCTGGGGCGGTTTCTTCTTCAGATCAGACAAGCCCATAGTATTCCCTATAAATTCAGAAACTCTTTGGCAATCACCCGGATCTCTTCGGCGGCTTTCCCTTCTGGCTCAATCTCCATGACGGAGAGGCCGCGTTCTTCGCTGTCATCATAGATGTTGCGGCTGTAGATGATGGCGTCGAGCACCCGGACACAGTAGGAGGCGCAGACCTCCTTGGCTTCGAGTATCCGTTTGGCCTGATTGGGCAAGGAAGGGCACTGGGTCATGACGACGGCCGCGTTAAGGGTCGGGTTGACCATCTTGCAGGTGGTGATGATGTCTTCCATATGCGGCAGGGTTTTCAGGTCGCGCCGTTTGGGCCGCAGCGGGATCAGGGCGTGAGAGGCGACTGACATCGAGGAGCGCAGTGCCCGGTTATCCTGGCCGCCGCAGTCGACAACGACGAAGTCGTAGCGAGTCTTCAGACTCAGCAGATCTTCGCGAATGTTGCCGTAGAGTTGGACACAGTTGATGGAGGGCAGGTCCGTGTTGTCTTTGCGCTCCTGGATCCAGTCGGAGGTGGTTCGTTGCGGGTCGCAATCGACCAGCAGCACTTCACCGTTGTAGTGAGTCCGGAAGTAGACCGCCAAGTTTTGCGCCAGACAGCTCTTGCCGCTGCCTCCTTTCTCGCCACCGACCAGAACAATCATAGGGTGCCACCTCTAAATTGGAGAAATTTCCATGGATGCGGATGGCTTGAGTATAGATAAACATTACTGATTTTTTTGGGATTAAAGCCACAAGGCCAATCGGCGAATTGGCCTTGTGATCTGAGTCAGAAGTTGGCGCTGACGATCTCTTTGGTGAAGGATTTCTCGCAATATTTGCACTTCATCCGCACATCACCGTTGACCTCGCGCACCGAAAAGCCGCTGGCCACCGGTTCACTGTGGCTGATGCAGTTGGAGTTGGGGCAGGCAAAGACCCCATTGATCTGCTCGGGCAGACGCAGCTGATGCTTCTTGACCACCTGGAAGTCTTCGATGATGTTCACGGTGGCATGAGGGGCAAATAGGGCGAGTTGGTTGGCCTGGGCTTCGGTCAGCAGGGTGTTTTCCACCTTGATCAGATCCTTGGCAACCAGAGCGGCCGATGGCAGATTCAAACCGACCGTGATGCGCTCACGAGTATCCAGCAGGTGGAACAACTTGAGGATCTTGATCCCTTGACCGGCGGGGATGTGGTCGATCACGGAACCGTTGCGGATGGCCTCAACCTGCAGCTGTTTCTTCTCGGACATGATCTGTGCTCCTTAGACGGTTTCGTTCAAAACGAGTGCCAACAACGCCTGGCGGGCATACACGCCATTTTGTGCTTGCTGGAAGTAGTAGGCGTAGGGGGTTGCGTCCACATCGATGTGGATCTCATCCACCCGCGGCAAGGGGTGCAGGATCTTCAGGTTATCCTTGGCGCCTTGCAGGGTCTCGGTAGTGAGTATGTATTTGGCGGCGATGTGCTTGTATTCGGTCTCGTCGAAGCGCTCTTTTTGCACCCGGGTCATGTAGAGAATATCCAGCTCCGGGATGATCTCCTCGAGCTGCTCATGCACGCTGTATTCGATGCCGCGCTCCTCGAGCTCTTCACAGATGTAGTCCGGCATTGCCAGCATCTCGGGCGAAACGAAGTAGAGGCGGGCACCAAACAGGCTCAGCGCCTGGGCGAGCGAGTGCACGGTGCGGCCATATTTCAGGTCGCCGACGAACGCCACCTTGAGGCCATCGAGTCGGCCCTGGGTTTCATACAGGGTGAAGAGATCCAGCAGGGTTTGTGTTGGGTGCTGGTTGGAACCATCCCCGGCGTTGATCACCGGAACCCGCGAGAACTCCGCCGCCAGTCGGGCGGCCCCTTCCTGCGGATGGCGGATGACGAAGGCATCGGTGTAGGAGGTGATGATGCGGACCGAGTCGGCCAGGGTTTCTCCCTTCTTGGCCAGCGAGGTATTGCCCGCGTCGGCAAAGCCGATCACCGAGCCCCCCAGGCGCTGCGCCGCCGTTTCGAACGACAACCGAGTACGAGTGGAAGCCTCGAAGAAACAGCTGGCGACCAGCTTGTTACAGAGCAGGTCGTGGCGAGGCTCGGCCTTGAGCTGGCTGGCGGTTTGCACTACCAGTTCCAACTCGGGGCGCGTCAGATCGGAGATGGAGATGATGTGCTTCTGGAATAGGGGGTTGGCCATCGTCTGAGTTCCCTTAGAGAGCGGTCGTACGGACAGAAAAAAGCCCCTGCAAACGGGGCTGTTTCATGGGAGCTGCGCTGATCCGGAAAGGCGTGGCGCCACGAGCCGTGGTGCCGAACGTGAGGTGGCAATCGTTTGTCCACATCGTCCTATTTCCTCATCCTTGAATCAGAGCGGCAGTGATTATAGAGCAAGCCGCGGGGCATGTTAATTGATGGCGCCAGGAAATAACGACCGCGCCGGGAGAATGGGGTGCGAGTCACTTTTCGTTTATTTGTTGCACACTTGCGCGTGAATGGCAGAAAAAGCGCTTTACCTTTAAAGGTCAGTTTGTATAATGCGCCTCGTTGAATGCAGGGGCGTAGTTCCAATTGGTAGAACAGCGGTCTCCAAAACCGATGGTTGGGGGTTCGAATCCCTCCGCCCCTGCCAACACTGCATTCTAAAGACCCGCCTTCTGGCGGGTTTTTGCATTTTGGCGCCGACTAGACCGGGCGCCCGTCAGCGCAAGCGGCGCAGCAGGCGCCCGCCCAGCCCGGTATCAAAACGCCAGACGGCATCAAAAATCTTCATCAATGCTGGCTTGCCGTGACGCGACAAGCAGATGGCATTGAAACGGTTGCCCTGCTCCTTGATGTCGCGTACCCGCTCCAGCATCTCGACCGGCAGTCGTTGGGCAATGAAATCGGAGAGCACGATGGCATCGGCATTCTGGTAGCCCTGCTCTTGCATGCGCTGTAGGGTTTGGGCGAAGCAGGGGGTCAGATCGGTACCCCCTTTGAAACTGCAGCCGAGAAAACTCAACGCCTCTTGCAGGCCCTGAGGTCCGGTCAACTCGTAGCTGACCACATCGGTGGAGAACAGCTGGATGATGCAGTCGCGTCCCTCATTCAAGGCGATCTGCAACAGGGCAAAACAGAGCGCCTTGGCGGTCTCCTCCGGATAGCCGCTCATCGAGCCGGATGTGTCGATACAGACGATGAAGGGGCCCTTGGGCAGCAGATTTTCGCCCTGGGTGAATTGCTCGACCTGCTGGATCTGTGGACTGCGGCTTTGCCCCATGAAGTGGTAATTCAGGAGCCGACGTTCCGCCAGGTGCTTGTAGAAGATGGTTTCCAGATCCGGATTGGCCAGCAGCATGGCCTCGGAGGGTAGCAAGCGGTTGAGCTGGTTGCTCTGGTGGATGCCGACCAGATCGTCGGGCACCAGATCCCGTTGTTCGTACTGCATGACCCGGCGCTCGACCAGCGTCAGGTGTTGCTGGGCCTCACTCTCCTGGCGGGCAGCCTGCCCGAGCTCGTCGGCGATGCGCTGCAACTCGGGGTTGCGCGCCAGAAATTGTGCGTAGTGGTGCAGGCGTCGGCTGTCGCCGTGCAACAGGGTGGCGGCGCTCAAATCCCAAAGCGTGCCCGGATTTTGCGTCTGCAGGGTCTCTTCAACCTGGCTGGCGATCTCGATGCGCTGTTCGAGCTCCTTGAGCAGCCGTTCCCGCTCCTGATCGGCGATCTCCAGCTCCAGGTGCATGATGCGACCCACCAAGCTATCGCGCCACTTGTGCAAAAACAGTTGCTTGCGTAGGTGAGAATTGGACTCTCTGAGCTGCTCCAGCAGTTCGCGGGCCTCCTCGTGAAAGGTGCTGTTGGTGGCCAACTGGCACAACAGTCGCTTCTCATGCTGGTTGAACTGTTCGGCGCTGAGGGTGGCCGTTTCCTGATACAACCGAAATTCAGACTCCAGCTCCGGCGGCGCCGGTCTATGTTGCACCTCGCTGTTGAGGCTGCGCCCCCAGTGCTGCAGTTGTTCGCGGATCTGTTGTTCGAATTTCGGCCTAGCCTGCAAAAAGCCCGAGACCTGCGGCGAAGCCATGAAGCTGCTGACCACATCCCTGAGCATATCGGTCTCGTTGAACGAGAGCAGGGTGGCGATCGTGTGCAGCTCGATCATCGTGCGCCTCCGGCATTTTGCAGCAGGTTGTCCAGCGCCTCACGGGCTTCATCCAGCAGTTGCAGCAGTGCCTCATCCTTCTGCATCAGTTGCAGCAGGCTCTCTTCAATCTGCAGCAGCCACTCCTCGCCGAGGAACAGGTGCGGACACTGGCCATTGAAGCGCTGACGCTGTTGCTGGATCTCCTGCAGCAGCTCGCTGCGTTGGCCATAGAGGGCTTCCAGCCGCTCCAACCAGCGTTGGGACTGCCACTGGGGGATGCCATCCGGGCGGGCGATGGCCACCGGAATGGCGCGGTGGGCGGCATCGCGCGCCATCAGTTGCTGATGCTGGTCGACATCCAGGGTTAGGGTGGTGCTGTGTTGATCCTCATGCAGGTAAACCTGCACGCTACCGCCTCGGCTGAGCCAGCGCAGCAGCTCGCCGCGACTGAGTTCGGCATAACGGGTGGCCCGCTCTGGCTGCTGGGGATCCAGCTGGCAGGGCACGAGAAACAGCAGACGGAACTGGGTCTGATGACGATCCAGCTCGGATCCTTTGAAGTCGATGTGCCAGGCCGGGGTGTCACGCTTGATCAGTCGATTGGTGCGCGGCTCCAACTGGCAGCAGAGCTCATGAGCCATCTCTTCGTGGAAGAGCTGTAGATCGTGGCGCAGACGTTGCTGGGCGAAGCTCAACCGTTCCTGGGCAAATGCCTGACGACAGGCATAGTCTGAGAGCTGCTGGGTGATCTGTTCGCGGGCATAGAGGTCGTGCCACAGGCAGTCTTTGAGCAGGAGCAGATCGAGCGGCACTATCTGCTGACGACCATTGAAGAAGGCGCTGGCTTGCAGCAGGCGCAGGGCTTTCTTCCAGCGCCGATCCGAGACATACAGCGACTGTTGATGGCTGTCATCACGGCTCTGGCTGTTGAGCTGATTCAACCGCTCGCGCAGTTCGAACAGCTGCTCGAACATCGCATCCCCAAGGCTGACTTGCGTGAGATTCTTCTGCCAATCCTGGTACTCGTCGTCGTCGATCTTCAAGCTTGTCGGCACCGGATCCAGCGCCGGATCCTGACGGCTGGTCAGCATGGCGCGAAAGTTCTGCTTGTCCTGAATGCGGTCGAGCCACAGCCGCAGCAGCATGCGATCGTAGAGGGCTTCGAGGCCACTATCTTCTTGTGGTAGCTCGTTGGAGGCGGTAACCAGCAGCCGCATCGGAACCGACATCTCCTTCTCGCCGTTGCGGAATCTGTGCTCGTTGATGACCGTCAGCAGGGTATTGAGGATAGCCGGACCCGCCTTCCAGATTTCGTCCAGAAAGACTACTTCGGCATCGGGAAGATAGCCGTCGGTCAGGCGCAGATAGCGCCCCTCGTCCTTCAGTGCCTGGATCGACAGAGGGCCAAACACCTCCTCCGGCGTCGAGAAACGGGTCATCAGGTATTCGAACGCCCGGCTGTCGCGGAAGGCACAGATCAGGCGGCGGGCAATCAGGCTCTTGGCGATGCCTGGCGGGCCGAGCATGAAGACGCTCTCGCCCGAGAGGGCGGCCAACAGGCAGAGGCGGATGGTGTCTTTGCGCTCATACAACCCCTGCGCGAGTGCGTCGATCAGTTGCCGGATCCTATCTTGCAGTACTTTGCCGCTCATTGTTGGGTGTCCCATGTGGCTGGTTTGCTCTGTGCTGCTCCGGCAAAGTATGAACCGAACAGCGCCGCTGCGCTCTGGCTCATCGATCGGCAGCCCAAGTTGCTAATTGTTGTGATTGGCCTCACAAACGCAAGGGGATTCTGCAGTTGCCGGTGTAAAAAAGGGCCGAGTCGGCGTCTGAAAGGACGTTCCTTCTTGGAGGAGTGATAGACTGTGCGCGCCTGCACTCTAGGGCGTGGAAGAGGATGATGAGACAAGATGAGTGACCGTCGCTGGGCGCTGTTTAAACCGCTGGGGCTGCTGCATTGGCAGTTACGCCGTCCCGAGCTGCTGGCCTTACAGGGCTCGCTGCCGGCACGAGACTCTGGTGATGCGACCCCTGCCGGGGGACGGACGCTGTGGCTGGTGGGGCCGGCTCCGGCGTGGCTGGCTGATTTTCGCCGATTATTCCCCGGCCTGCCGTGTCAGGCGTGGAGCCCAGAGGTGACACCTAGCGCGCAGGATCTGCTGCTGGTGCTGGAGCGTGAACCCTCGAATCTGGCGTGGCGCGAGCAGCGCGTCGCCGGGTGTCTGGATGCGACCCAGGGCAAGCGGGCGCTGTGGCAGCAATTGTGCGACGCCGCCTTGGTGGGGGAGTGGCCCTGTGGTTGAGTTTCGCCCGCTGACGCCGGCCGATGTGCCGGCCATGCTACCGATCGAACAGAGCGCGCATCCGTTCCCCTGGTCCGAGCGGGTGTTGCTGGCGAGCTTCGGTGAGCGCTATGCCAACGTCGGCTGCTGGCAGGCGGGGCAGTTGCTGGGTTACTACATCGCCGAGCAACTGCTGGATGAGAGCACGCTGCACAACATCTGTGTCGATCCACGTCATCAGGGCGAGGGGATTGGTCGGCTGCTGCTGGCGCACTATCTGCAAGCGAGTGATGCGGCCGGTTGCCGTTGCTGGTGGCTGGAGGTGCGGCGCAGCAACGAACGCGCCCAGCATCTCTATGAGCAGGCCGGTTACCAGCAAGTCGGGGTCCGCAAAGGCTATTATCGCGCCGAGCAGGGACAAGAGGATGCCCTGGTGATGCGCCGTGGCGCGAGCGGTGAGGGTGGCGGCTAGGATGCGCGGCTGGTATG
Source organism: Aeromonadaceae bacterium (assembly GCA_041441555.1). GTDB lineage: Bacteria > Pseudomonadota > Gammaproteobacteria > Enterobacterales > Aeromonadaceae > Pseudaeromonas. The sequence continues at coordinate 27,412 of JASDSW010000094.1, read as the reverse complement.
GCCTGTTGGTCTGCTTATTGGTGGTGGCTAATCCGCTGGCGGCTCGCGTCTACAAGTATGTGGACGCCAGCGGTACCGTCAGTTACACCGATGATTTGGCGTTGGCGGCCCCCTATGAGCCGGAAGAGATCGAGTATCTGGATCCGGATCCAGGCAAGGTCAAGCTGCGCTATACCCCCAGCGGCAACCTGTTCATCATCAATGAGTTTCATGGTCCGGTCACCGTCACTCTGTCGCTGAGTCAGTATGCCGGGGTCCATACGACGCGCGATCTGCGTGAACCCATCATAGTGCCGGCGCGCTCCGAGCAGTTTGTCGATAACCTGCGTTACAGCGGTGCCGGGCAGCTGGAGATCAGCCACCAGTTCGTCATCGGCATCCCCTCCCGGGTGGTGGATTCCGAGTTGCAGCCCCCGTTTCGTGGCCGATTCCGAGTCTCTCAGGGCTTCAATGGTGGCTTTAGCCATCGTTCACCGGGGAATCGGTATGCCATCGATCTCCCCATGCCGGAAGGCACGCCGATCCTGGCGGCGCGCGGAGGCATGGTGCTGGATATGAAGATGGGCTTTGGCCGCGGCGGCAGTGATCCGGGCTATCGGGCCAAGACCAACTTCATCCGTCTGCTGCATCCGGACGGCACCATGACCGTCTATGCCCATTTGCGCACCGATTCGGCCCGGGTGTCGGTGGGTCAGTCGGTACAGATGGGGGAGATGATCGCCGAGTCGGGCAACAGCGGCTACAGCACGGCGCCGCATCTGCACTTTGCGGTGCAGCGCAACGACGGTCAGCGCTTGTTAGCCATTCCGTTCCACATTCGCGGTCAGGTGCCGGATCAGGGCTCCTGGGTCGGAGATTGATGGGCTTGCAGCCATTGGGCCAGCGCCTTGAGCAGGCGCGGCGTCTCCAGAGGTTGGGCGGCGAGGTTGGGATCGGTGGCCAGGCTGAATTGGCTCAGGGTGCGATTGAAATAGAGAGGTTGAGTAGCCCCCTGGGGTGATCGCTCCAGAATGACCAGCGGCAGCTCGGTGCTGCCCTGGTAGTGGCTGACCAATTGCGCCGTGGCGGCATCGGCATCACGCTGCAGGCGAACCAGTTGCCAATCGTTCAGTCCGGAGTGCAGGGCCGGGTCTTGCCACAGTTGCTGCTCCAACTGGCGGCAGCGCGCGCAATCGGCACTATCGAGCAGGATCAGCAGGGGTTTGCCATTTTGCTGCGCGCGGTAGACGGCCTGCTGATAGCCGGCGGCATTGTGCAACCAGTTGATCGGTTTGCCCCGAGAGAGACCATCGAGGGTGAAGAGCGCCAGCAGACAGGCGATCAACAGCAGCAGTGACGAACCAATCATGATCTTCATATTCAACGAGAGTTTTTGCATGCCGGATTCCTGCTTGGTCTCTAGTGAACCACTATTCTGCGCCTGTGCGCGCCCTTTTTCAAAAAGCTAACACCTGTACGCTAAAATATGGGATCCTGACGCCGGGTGCCGCTCCTGCGGCCCCGCTGTGACGTACAACTGTAACTAGATAGGTGGATCCTGATGCACGAGCTCCATTTGGTTCGAGTTTTTCGCAAGCGAATCGAGGGATTGAAGAACAAAGCCGCGTTGCGTGTCCAACAGGATGGACAATGGCGCGACATCAGCTGGCAGGCATTGGGCCGCAGCATGGATTATCTGGCTCAGGCACTGATCCGCCTCGGTCATCAGCCCCAGCAAATGGTGGGGATCTTCTCACGCAACATGCCCGAGTGGACCATGGCCGATCTGGGCATCCTGGCTGCGCGCGGCGTCGTGGTGCCCATCTATCCGACCAATACCCTGGAGCAGACCCGCTACATACTGCGGGATGCCGGGATCCGCATCCTGTTCGTCGGTGAACAGCCCCAGTTTGATCTGGCACTGCAGCTGCTAAACGAGGGCGAGATCAGCCAGATCATCTGCTTCGATGAGCACGTGGATCTGCGCGGTTGCCCGCAGGCGATGCACTTCGATGCCCTGTTGCAGTTGGGGAACCACGAACCGAGCGCCGACGAGCTGACCCGCCGTGCGGCGGAGTACCAGATGGATGACCTGTTGACCCTGGTCTATACCTCCGGCACGACCGGGGAACCCAAGGGGGTCATGGTCGATTTCAACAACCTGGCGGCCTTGCTGGTGATGCACGATCAGCGGGTGGTGGTCGGCCATGAGGATGTCTCGCTGGCGCTGCTGCCGTTGAGCCATGTCTACGAACGGTACTGGACCTTTTATGTGTTGTACCGTGGCGCGGTGAACGTCTATATCCGCGATCCCCAGGCGGTGATGTCGGTGCTGCACGAGGTGCGGCCGACCCTGATGTGTGCGGTGCCTCGGGTCTACGAGAAGGCTTACAACATCATTCACGGCAAGGCGGATGGAGGCAACTGGTTGCGTCGCACCCTTTTCTACTGGTGCAAGGCGGTGGGGCTCAAGGCGCTGGAGGTCAAACGCGGTGGTGAGGTGCCAAGCCTCGGACTGACGTTGCAACACAAGGTCGCGGACTGGCTGCTCTTCTCCACCCTGCGCCGCCGTTTTGGCGGCCGCGTGCGCTTCCTGCCGGTGGGTGGTGCCCGCCTGGCCGATGAGATCAACCTCTTCTTCAATGCGGCGGGGCTCAACATCAAGTGTGGTTACGGTCTGACAGAGACCAACGCCACCGTCTCCTGCCCTGAACTGGACGATCTGGCGATTGGCACCATAGGCACGCCGCTGGATGGTCTGGAGGTGCGCCTCGGCGAGGACAAGGAGATCCAGGTCAAGGGACCGACCGTAATGCGCGGTTACTACAACAAGCCCGAGGAGACCGCCAAGGTCTTCACCGAGGATGGCTTCTTCCGTACCGGGGATGCCGGTGATCTGGATGCCCAGGGGCGCTTGCTGTTTACCGAACGGCTCAAGGAGCTGATGAAGACCTCGAACGGCAAGTATGTGGCGCCGCAACTGGTCGAGGGGGCTTTGTCGCAAGATCGCTTCATCGAGCAGATCGCGGTGATTGCCGATGCCCGCCACTTTGTCTCGGCGCTGATTGTGCCGAGCTTTGAGGCGCTGGAGGAGTATGCCCGCTCCATCGGTCTGGAGTATCAGAACAAGCTGGAGCTGCTGCGTCACGGCAAGGTGGTCGCCTTCTTCGAGGCGCGGATCAACGAGCTGCAACGGAGTTTGGCCAAGTATGAGCAGGTCAAGAAGTTTACCCTGCTGCCGCGGCCGTTCTCGATGGAGTTGGGCGAGTTGACGCCGACCCTGAAGCTGCGTCGCAAGGTGATCGAGCAGGCCTTTGGGGCCGAGATCGAGGCCATGTACCGCTAGTCGTTCTCGGAGCCCCCGTCAGGTGGCCTTCGTCTTGGTGGCCTGGGGGCGACGCTTATGACGATTGCCGCACATAGATCAGCTGGTTGGTGGCAAACCCCATGCGCTGGGCCTCGGCCACCAGGAACTGGAGATCCGGCTCCGGGAGTGAGGGGGTACGGGCGAGGATCCACAAATAGTCGCGGTCAGGTCCGCAGACCAGGGCATAGCGATAGTCGGGGGCGAGCACCAGGATGTTATAGCCGCCGTAGAAGGGGCCAAAGAAGCTGACCTTCAACTGGCCGACGCTGGGCTCACCGACTAGCTTGGCGGTGCCTTCGGCCTGCCGCCACTGTCGCTGCTCGGGATCGTAACCCCGGTTGATCACCTGGATGCTGCCATCCGGGTTCTGGCTGTAGTGGGCCGAGACCTGCTCCAGGCCGCGCTCGAAGCGATGGTCGAGCCGGGCTATCTCGTACCAGTGGCCGAGATAACGGTTAGCCTCGAACCCACTGACCGGCGTGAGTCCCTCCGGAGTACCGACGCAGCCGCTGAGCAGGGTGAGTAGCAGAACAAGAAATCGGGACTTGGTCATGGCATTGCCTCTTCGTGTGAGTTCGTGGGGGAATGGTCGTTTATCGCCAGTTGGCCGGTTCATATAATCGGTAACTGGCTAATTTAGCGAATTTATTCTAACGGCGGTTGTTCCCAGCATTTTTTTTCCTCCGCATACCAGCTAAAGTGTGAAACCCATTTTAGTCGGTCGACTGATGGGGCAGGATCGGTTGGCGTTCGCGGTAATCAGCCAGGCGGTTGATTATTCGGCCCTGATGCTCCGGATTGGTGCGCTGGTCTGGTGTCAAAACAGGGAAAAATTTGTTATTAATTATGCCTCGTTCTGCTTTTACGTTAGTCGTGGCGGATGCGTTGCATCCCCATGCATGACTGTGACGCCAGCTCGTCGGCGCTGCAGGTAATCGCGACCTTATATTCAACATCAGGGAATAGACATGCAGATTGGTATACCGAGAGAGAGTCTCGCCGGTGAAACCCGGGTGGCAGCCACCCCGTCCACCGTCGAGCAGCTGAAAAAGCTCGGCTTCGACGTGGCCGTTGAGTCTGGTGCCGGTGCTCTGGCCAGCTTTGATGATGCCGCCTTTGCAGCCGCAGGTGCCGTGGTGGTCGATACCGACACCCTGTGGCAATCGCCGCTCATCTACAAGGTGAATGCACCGAGCGAGGCGGAGATTGCCCGCCTGCAAGCAGGCACCACCTTGGTCAGTTTCATTTGGCCGGCTCAGAACCCGGAACTGGTTGCTCAGCTTTCTGACAAAAAGATCAATGTCCTCGCCATGGATATGGTGCCGCGTATTTCACGCGCCCAGGCACTGGACGCCCTCTCATCGATGGCCAACATCGGTGGCTATCGTGCGGTCGTTGAAGCGGCCCATGCCTTCGGCCGTTTCTTCACCGGCCAAATCACCGCTGCCGGCAAGGTGCCGCCTGCCAAGGTACTGGTCATCGGTGCCGGTGTCGCAGGTCTGGCCGCCATCGGTGCCGCCGGCTCGCTGGGCGCCATCGTTCGCGCCTTCGACACCCGCCTGGAAGTGGCCGAGCAGATCGAATCCATGGGTGGCCAGTTCCTGAAACTCGACTTCAGCAACGAAGAGGGTGGCTCCTCCGACGGTTACGCCAAGGTGATGTCCGATGAATTCATCGCCGCCGAGATGGCGCTGTTCGCTGAACAGGCCAAGGAAGTGGACATCATCATCACCACGGCGCTGATCCCAGGTAAACCGGCTCCCAAGCTCATCACCAAGGAAATGGTCGATAGCATGAAGCCGGGTTCGGTCATCGTCGATCTGGCCTCCGCCGCCGGTGGCAACTGTGAATACACCCAACCGGGTGAGCTCATCACCACCGCCAGTGGCGTGAAGATCATCGGCTACACCGACCTGCCGGGCCGTCTGCCGACTCAGTCCTCCCAGCTGTATGCGACCAACCTGGTCAACCTGACCAAGCTGTTGTCCAAGGAAAAAGACGGCAACATCGACATCAACTTCGAAGATGTGGTGCTGCGCAACATGAGCGTGGTGCGTGACGGCGAAGTGACCTTCCCGCCGCCCGCCATCAGCGTCTCGGCCGCGCCGAAGAAGGAAGCGGCGGCCGCCCCGGTGGCCAAGGAAGCCAAGCAACCGTCGAAACTGAAATATTGGTTGGCGGCTGCTGGCATCGCCGGTTTCGGGTGGGTAGGCCATGTGGCACCGCCGGAGTTCCTGGCGCACTTCACCGTCTTTGTGCTGGCCTGTGTGGTCGGTTACTACGTGGTGTGGAACGTCACCCATTCGCTGCATACGCCGCTGATGTCGGTCACCAATGCCATCTCCGGCATCATCGTGGTGGGCGCCCTGCTGCAGATTGGTGCGGGTTCAGGGCTCATCGCCACGCTGGCGTTTGTCGCCGTACTGATCGCGACCATCAACATCGTCGGTGGCTTCACCGTCACCCACCGTATGCTCAAGATGTTCCGTAAGGATTAAGGGGAAACACATGTCTCAAGGATTGGCCACGGCATCCTATATTATCGCTGCCGTCTTGTTCATCCTGAGCCTCGCGGGGCTCTCCAAGCAGGAAACCGCCAAGTACGGCAACTGGTTCGGTATCGTCGGCATGGCCATCGCCCTGGTGGCGACCATCGCCAGCCCGAGCGTCAGCGGCGTCGTCTACATACTGATCGCCATGGTGATCGGCGGGGCCATTGGTGCCCGTCTGGCCCTGAAGGTCGAGATGACCCAGATGCCGGAGCTGGTGGCGATCCTGCACAGCTTCGTCGGTCTGGCCGCCGTGCTGGTTGGTTTCAACAGCTTCATCGAACTGCTGCCGGCCGATGCCGCGGCACAACTGGTGTTGCCACTCTCCGGTAGCCCGGAAGAGATCCTGGCCGCCGCGCAACAGGCGATTGCCCAATTGGCGAACCAGCAAGGTGGTCATGCCGGTCACCTCGAAGGCGCCATGCTGAATATTCACCTGACCGAGATCTTCCTCGGCGTGTTTATCGGTGCCGTCACCTTTACCGGCTCCATCGTGGCGTTCGGTAAGCTGCGGGGCATCATCAGCTCCAAGCCGCTGAACCTGCCGCATAAGCACAAATTGAACCTGCTGGCCGCCGTGGTTTCTCTGGCGCTGATGGTGTACTTCGTCAACGTCGGCGGCTCGACCTGGGCCATCCTGCTGATGACCCTGATTGCTCTGGCCTTCGGCTGGCATCTGGTCTCCTCCATCGGTGGCGCCGACATGCCGGTGGTGGTCTCCATGCTGAACTCCTACTCCGGTTGGGCGGCGGCGGCGGCGGGCTTCATGCTCTCCAACGACCTGCTGATCGTCACCGGTGCCCTGGTCGGCTCCTCCGGTGCCATCCTCTCTTACATCATGTGTACCGCCATGAACCGCTCCTTCATCTCGGTGATTGCCGGTGGTTTTGGTACCGATGGCAGCAGCAGTGCTTCTTCGGATGAAGAGATGGGCGAGTATCGCGAGATGAAGGCCGAAGATGTGGCCGATCTGCTGAAGAACTCCAGCTCCGTCATCATCACCCCGGGCTACGGCATGGCGGTGGCGCAGGCCCAGTATCCGGTGGCCGAGATCACTCAGAAGCTGCGGGATCGCGGCATCCAGGTGCGCTTCGGTATCCATCCGGTCGCCGGTCGTCTGCCAGGCCACATGAACGTGCTGCTGGCTGAGGCCAAGGTGCCTTACGATATCGTGCTGGAGATGGACGAGATCAACGAGGACTTCAGCGATACCGATACCGTGCTGGTGATCGGCGCCAACGACACCGTGAACCCGGCGGCGATGGAAGATCCGAACAGCCCGATCGCTGGCATGCCGGTGCTGGAAGTGTGGAAGGCGCAGAACGTGGTGGTGTTCAAGCGTTCGATGAATACCGGCTATGCCGGGGTGCAGAACCCGCTGTTCTTCAAGGAGAACTCCTACATGTGCTTCGGCGATGCCAAGGGCACGGTGGAGAACATCCTCAAGGCGCTGTAATTGGCAGTCCGCAAAAAGGGAGGCATTTGCCTCCCTTTTTTTATCACCCGTTTTTGCAACAAGCGAAAATCAGCAGAATCATCGCGCAGCACAACCCCCGGTTTACTCGGCCTCTTCCCAGCCATCCTTGACGCTGGTGACGGTATCCCGAGTACCATGGCCGATCTGCTTGGTGACATCCCGGGTGGTGTGGCCAATCGTGCGGGTGACATCTCGCGTCGTATGACCGACGGTACGGCCTGCGGATTTCATCTCGCTACAGGCGCCGACCCCGAGCAGGAGAACCACGCCGAGCAGGGACCATTTCAACATCATCTCTCAGGCTCCAATCATTCATTAACCAGTCTGCTTATCTTCCTCATCCGGGCATCCGGATGCAAGGGCTAGCCGTCGCGCAGATGGCCGAGCAACAGGTGGACATCATGACTCATGATGGCCAGAAAACAGAGCAACATCAGATAGAAGCACCCGTATTGCAGTTTCTGCTCCAGCGACGCCTCGTAGTAGCCTTCCGCCACCTGTTCGGTATGACGACCGCGCACTACCGACCAGACCTGGGGGGCGGCCAACAGGGCGACCACCAACAACATCGGGCTGGGACGATAGAAGAAGAGCGCGATCAGTGCCGGCACCCCGACCAGCCACAGCTTGGGCGAGACGATGGCGACGATGCGACCGCCATCGAATGGGCTCAACGGGATCAGGTTGAACAGGTTCAGCAAAAAGCCGACATAGGCCAGCGCCAGCCAGAGATCCTCTCCCGTCTGGCGCCCGATGAAGTAACAGGCCAGCGCGGCTATGCTGCCGAGCAGTGGTCCGGCGAAACCGACATAAGCCTCGGTCTCCACATTCATCGGCTGTTGCTTGAGATCGATCCAGGCGCCGACAAACGGGATGAAAGTCGGTAATCCGACCGGCAGTCCACGCTGCTTGGCGGCGGCGAAGTGTCCCATCTCATGGATCAGCAGCAACAGCATGAAACCCGCCGCATAGCGCCAACCGAACAACTGGGCATAGACCAGCAGCGACAGCAGCATGCTGCCGGTGCTCAACAGTATCTTGCTGAGCTTGCCGGCGCTTAGCAGCAGCAACAGGGCCTTAATCACCGATCACCCCTTGTTGCGTTTGAACAGGCGACCCAGAACGGCGGCACCACCGGCCAGTGCGATGAGGATCACCTTGGCAAACTTGAGGCCGAAGGCCGCAATCAGGGCAAAGAAGCCCAGCTTCTTGGCGGCAACCCCGGCGACCAGTGCGGCCAGACCATATTCGGCCACCTTGTCGGTGCCCTCGACAAAGTCGCCATAACTTTTCCCGCTGTCGAATTTCAGTGCGGAAATCAGGTTGGCGGCCACTGGTTTGAGGCGTTCGACATTCTGGATATCGGTGACCAGATTCATGCTGACATAGCCCTCACGCCCCAGCGCCAGGGTGTTGTAGTTGATGGTGTAGTTGGGATCCTGCGACCCCTTGGTGCGGGCCGATGCGGACCAACGCAACTGGTGGGTGGCCGCCGTGTAAGCCGGTACTTCGGCCCAGCCCACCACTTCGAGCTCATGGATGCCCCGCGCCTTGCGCTCGGCATTGGCGGCTTCGGTACCTTCGCGCAGGCTGCTGAGCATCTCGTCCGGATCCCAATCCTTGGCGTCGTCATCCTTGATGTAACCGGCGGGATCGTAACTGACCAAGATCATCCAATCTTCGTCTTCGCTGGTGGGCATGATCATGCCCTGCACCTGGTCATCGCCTTGGCCGTCAATGGCCTTGAGCAGGCGCTGAGCCTGAGTGCGCGGTATGTAGGCCATCTCTTCGGGAAGCGCCAGGTGGGCTTGATTGGCGACTATGATGTCGCTGGGCCCTGGAATGGCGGCCTGCATGGCGGCGCTGTTGGCGGCCTGGATCTCGGCCTGCGCCTGTTCCTGCGAACTGGCGGCTGCCTGCGACGGCAGGGGGCTCAGGGTCAGCAACAGCGCGAGCAGCGAGAGGGGGCGCCAGGATTGGTTCAGCATGTGCATTTCCTTATGGTTGGCATGAGCCTGATTTATGGGGAACCGAGGGCGAGCGGGATGGTGTTTCCTTCGGCACTGGTTATTTTGCCATAGGGTCAGATGAGACACGTATAACAATCTGCGGGCGCAGCCGTGCCCGCTGTGCCTCGATCTGGACTCAATTAATCCCTTGCCTCCATCAATAGCACTCGGTCTGCAACGAGAGACAGGGTATTATGGCGACCGTTGGAGGATGGATCTCATGGAGTTATCAAAAATGCGCGTCGCTTATCTGCTCAAGGTGTTACTGATTGGTTGTTTACTCTCTGGCTGCGTGGCACCCCTGCTGGCCGGTGCTCAGAGTCAATTGATGTGGGCTCTGCTCAAGCCGCTGGTCGGATTCGATCCCAATGAGGTGGATCTGTTTGAACAACCGCTGATCAAGGATCGGATGCAGCCCCTGTTGGGCGAACACTATGGGACCGCAGTCTCCCTGTTGAAGACGGCCGACGAGATCCAGCAAGAGGGGCCGCTGTTTTATGTCCTCTCCAACAACCCGGTGACCGGGCCTGCGGCCAACAAGGCTGGTTTCCTGTGGAATTCACAGACCAACCAGATGGCCATCCTGCTCAAGGAACAGGGTAAGACCACGGTCTTCAGTGAAGCGGTGAAATCGACGACCGACGGCGCGCTGAGCAAGAATGTGCCGGCATGGCCAACGGCGATGCAATCCTTGCTGGATCCGGCGGCCTTGCAGCAACAGGTGGTCGATCAGGCGGGAGGCGCCGCCAAGGCTCAGTTGAACCAGGCTGCGTCGGCGGCGCAGAGCACGGCGGCTTCGGCGGCAACCTCGGCCCTCTGATGATGTTTTGTCCCGGTTGATGCGGGCCCCAGGGCTAGGACGGCGTTGGGGCTCCGCTCATGGCCTGGACAAATTGTTCGACGCGATCGCGCCCCTGTGACTTGGCCTGGTAGAGCGCCAGATCGACATGGGCAAAGAGTTGGCTGACATCGCGAATGGCGGCGCAGGTCTGACAGATACCGATGCTGGCGGTGATGCGCTGGCTGTTGCGGTTGCCCAGATCAAAGGGGCTGGCGGCGATATGGGCTCGCAGCCCTTCGGCGATAAGGGTCGCTTGCTGGAGGTCAACATCGTTCAGCATGATGAGAAACTCCTCTCCGCCAATGCGGGCGAGGGTGTCGCTCTTGCGGGTCTCTTCTCGTAATCGTTGCGCAAACTGCTGGAGCACCCGATCGCCAGCCGGATGTCCCCACTGATCGTTGACCGTCTTGAAAAAATCAATATCCAGCATGAGCACGCAAAATGGGGCGCCGCCGCGGTGGAACTCGGCTAGTCCATCCTGCAGCCGGGCGTTGATGTAGCGCAGGTTGTGGAGCCCGGTCAGCGGGTCGGTTTCCGACATCAGACGCAGTTTGGCTTCGGCCTCCCGGCGGGCATGAATTTCCACCCGCAATCGGCGGTTGAGGCTGAAATACCAACCGGTTATCAACAACAGGGCCATTGCCAGCAATGAGACGCCTCCAATGATGCGCAGGTAGCTGGCTTTCAGACTCTGCAATCGATCCTGGTTGTAGAGAAAGTCGCTGAGATCGAGAACCGAAGCCGGATTGGGTTCGAGTTGGATCTCGGCGATCCGCTGCCAGCGCCAGCTGTTCATATGGCCTATGTCAACCAAATCGGTCTGCATCAGACGGAGCATGGCATTGGCTTCAAATTGCAGCTGCGCCTCGCTTTTCTCCGGGGCGTATCGGCTGCGGATCAGGGCGATGGTCTCGGGAATATGGTTCATGGCGTAATTCCACCCCTTGAGCGAGGCACTGCGGAAGGCCTGCACCCGTTCGGGATGCAAGATCAGCTCGTTGCGTGAGGTAAACAGCACATCGCCATAAAAGTCGATGCCATAGGTTCGAGGGTCAATCAGCTGGTAGCGAAGGCCCAGTTGTTCCAGCAAGAAGGGCTCATTGGTCACGTAGGCATCGTAGGCGTCCACCTTGCCCTGCATCAGGGTGTGCAGGTCAAAACCGGTCTGCACCAGATCCAGTTGATTGAGCTGGATCCCCTCACTCAAAAAGGGGGCCAGCAGCTCGATGCTTTCGCTGAGTGGAAAGACCGTCATCAGGCGCTTGCCGACCAGATCATGCAGATTGCGGATATCGGGGCGATCCAGAACCAACCAGGTGACGGCGGAGTGCTGCAGGATGGCGGCGAGAGCCACTATAGGTTTGCCTTGTGCAAAATCGCGAACCAATCCGGAGTTGGAAATGCCATAATCAGCCTCCCCGCTGAGGACGGCATTGACGGGGGAGACGAATTGGCCTTGATAACCGTTGGGACGCAGCCTGACCTCCAGCCCTGCATCGCGATAGAAACCTTTTTCCAACGCCATGTAGTAACCGGCAAACTGAAATTGATGCACCCACTTGAGTTGCAACGTCACAGTATCCAGCGCCGAAGCGGGAGCCACGAGCAACCACAGCATAAGCAGGACGAGATAGGGGCTGCGAATGGAGATGAACATGCATGCAACTCGTCGAGATCACTAATTTGAAGCTAGTCAAATCTCTCTGATTAGCAAATGTGTCAGGTCCGGACGGCCAGGATGAGCCATGCGGACGCTGGAAATCGGGTCACAGGGAGTTCGTCGTATGGTCCCCAGATTAACCCTCCAGCAGGTAGCCCCGGGGTTGGCTTGCCTGCTCGATTACAAATCCCAGTGGTGGTCCGCCGATCTCCGGGCTGGACTCTCGGTCGCGGCGGTGGCTCTGCCGGTGGCGATCGCCTACGCGGCGCTGGCCGGTGTCAGTCCGGTCGCTGGACTCTACTCCTGCATCCTGCCGATGCTGGTGTATGCCTTGTTTGGCTCATCCCGCCAGTTGGTGATCGGTCCGGATGCCGCGACCTGCGCCGTCATCGCCGCCGTGGTTACACCGTTGGCGGCGGGAGATGCGGTTCGGCATGGGCAACTGGTCGTGGTGCTGACTCTGATGACCGGGCTCTGGTGTCTGGTGGGCAGCCGGCTGCGTTTCGGCTCCCTGGTGAATTTTTTGTCGCAGCCCATCCTGATGGGGCTACTCAACGGAGTGGCGATCACCATCATGGTGGGGCAGTTGGCGCGGATTTTCGGCTTCCAGTTTGCTCAACGTGGGTTGATCGAGCGGTTGCTGAATGTCCCGGAGGTGATCGCCAAGATCCACTGGCCGACGGTGGTGCTCAGCCTGCTGACCCTCCTGTGCATGGTTGGCATCCGTCGCTGGCGACCCGGTTGGCCGGCGACGCTGCTGGCCTTGCTGATCTGCATCCTGATTGGCTCCTGGGCGGATCTGACGCAGTGGGGCATCGATACCCTGGGGCCGGTCGCCAGCGGTGAATCGAGTGTGCAGTGGCTTGATTTTCCCCCCTCCCTGCTGCGAGAGCTGGTGTTGCCCTCCTTGAATCTGGCGTTGGTCAGCTTTGTCAGTATGATGCTGACCGCGCGCAGCTTTGCCGCCAAGCACGGTTACGAGATCGATGCCGATCAGGAGTTTCGCGCCTTGGGGTTGGCCAACCTGGCGGCAGGATTCTCCCAAGGGTTTGCCATCAGCGGTGCCGATTCCCGCACGGCGGTCAATGATGCCGCTGGCGGTATGAGTCAGATGGTCTCGGTGGTCGCGGCCCTGGCCATTGCCGTGGTGGCGTTCTGGTTGGTCTCCCCCCTGCAATACCTGCCACTGGCTTCGCTGGGGGTGGTTCTGCTGGTCTCGGCCACCAGTCTGACCGATTTTCGCGGGGTGTGGCGCTTGCGCCACCGCGATCCGTCGGCATTTGCCTTGGCCTTACTGACCTTCCTAGCAGTCGTGCTGATCGGTCTGTTGCCAGGGATCGCCTTGGCGGTGTTGCTGGGGTTGTTTCAGTTTCTGCGCGGCATGATGCGGCCGAGTGACCAGTTGCTCGGCGTCGACGAGCAGGGCGTCGTCCATGCGTTGAGGCACAACAGTCAGGTGAGGGCCATTCCCCAGGTGGTGGTCTATCGATTCAACGCCCCCTTGACCTACTTCAACTGTGCCTATTTCAAGCAGCGCGTCCTGGCGGCCAGCCAACCGGCCAACTCGCCGGCGCCAACGCTGGTGATCATCGATGCGGTGGCCTGTTTCTCCCACTTTGACGTCAGTGTCATGGCGATGCTGGCGGAGTTGCAGCGCTTGCTGGCGCAGCGGGGATGCCGGCTCTGGTTGGCCGGGCGACGCACCACCTTGAGTCGCTGGCTGCATCTAGCCGGCATTGTGCAGGGTGAGGAGGGGATCCGCTTGTGCAGCGATCTCTACAGCGCCATTCGCCGGGTGGCCAACGAAGAGGCGCTCGCGCACCGGACGCCTCCGTCTTGAATCACGGCGCATGGATGAGTTGGATCTCATGATAAATCAGTCTATTGCCTTTCTTGTGCGATGGGCTGGCAGATTGGCTCGCCGCTTCCTAGCCTGAAATGAGGGCACTCTGTGTTCCCAAGGTGAAGGAGGAATCATCATGCGCTATGACCAGATCCTGGTGGCGGTCGATTTGACTCGCGATATCAGTCGACTCCTGCAACGAGCCGGCAAGCTGGCGCAGCGTCTGGGGGCCAGGCTCCATCTGCTGGCGGTCTTGCCGCTGGATGAGTCGCACTCTGCTCTGGTTGGGGATCCCAAGTTGCTACGGCTTAAACAGGAGAGCCTGGAGTTCATCAATCGGCAGATCGTGGGTATGCCCTGCCAATTGGGCGAGTGCCGAATCGAGTCGGGGCCGGTTGCCGAACAGATCTTGCGGACGATGCAGGAGCTGGAGTGCGATCTCCTGATCATGGGGCAGCATCATGAGGAGGCGCTATTGCTGGAGCTGCGAGCCCCGCTGGTGAATTCGCTGTTGCCTCGCCATCGGCACGATCTGCTGTTGCTCGATAGCGATCGCCCCTTCTGGGGGCAACCACTCAAGTTTCAATTGGCATTAGAGCTGAACGAGGTGGGGCTCGGCCTGCTGCATCGCGGCGAGGCCTTGAGTCGGCGGCTGGGTGCCGAACTGACGGTGCTGCATGTGCTAAGCGATACCCTGGAGGGGGTCGAGAAGCCCGATGCCGCGCTCCTCGAGGGGGAGCACCTGCGGGCCGAGCATCAGTTGGCGGACTGGCTGGCGCGGTTACCCCGCGCACCTCGTCGTTGGCTGGTGGCTCGCGGCGACGTGCGCGAATTACTACACCAGGCGCTGCTTTCCACCCAGCACCACCTCTTGATCGTGGGGGCTGGCAAGAGCGAGCATCCGCAGCTTTCGATGGGCAGTCATCTGCATGCGCTGCTGCAGCAACATGGCGGCGATCTGCTGATCCTGCATTAGGCCGCCAGAATGGCCCATCTCCTTGGGGGATGGGCGCTCACTCTTCGAGCGAATAGGGCAATGGCCGCAATTGCAGGGCGCTGTCGGGTTGATCCTTGCAGCGAAACCGGGCTTCAGGCTCGGTGTCCAGCGGCAGCACGGCGGTCAATAGCACCTGCTCGTCCCGTTGCCAGAGATCCAGGATTTGACCGGAGCGTTTCCACTGTTCGCCCAACGCGATTTCCAACGCGTCGGTCACTTGGAGTGGCTGGCTGGCCCGCCCCTGCAGGATAAAGAGTCCGCGATGATTGGCGCCCCGATATTTGGCGCGCGCCACGGTTTCTTGTCCCATGTAACAGCCCTTGGTGAAGCAGATCCCGCCGAGCGCCTGCAGATTCAGCATCTGGGGGATGAATTCGCCCTGATGCTCGGCGTTTAGGTGCGGTAAGCCGGCCAGCATTTCCAGCCCCCACCAGTCGCTCTCCGGCTGCTCCGGTAGCTCGCAGGCCAAGGTAGCCTGGCTTAGCAACAACCAGCGATCGGCGTCGAGTCGAACGGCCATGCCCGCCGTCAGCGGCGCTGTGTCGGACACCCCATGGTGCTGCTGCATCCACGCATCGCTGCCGCTGCCGGCCACTCCGATGAGCTGGTACTCGGCGCTGGCATCCTGGATCTCGACTTTGGCGAACCCCCCATATTTCTTCAGCTCTGTCAGGGTGCGTGGCAGCAGGCTCTGCTCGGTCAGCAGCAACAGGGCATCGTCGAGCACCAACAGACGGAAGACACACCACACCTTCCCCTTGGCGTCACAGTGCGCGCCCAGAGAGTGCTGCCCGGCGGATAGGGCTTGGACGTCACAGGTGACCTGACCTTGCAGATATTTGACCCGCTCGATTCCTGTTAGCCGAATGACACCGAGTCGAGCCAGGGCAAAGCGGGTCGGCGTGGCAGGGGACAGCGGAAGCGAGGCGGCAGTGTGGGAGGTCATCGGCAATTCCTGTGAATGGCACCAGCAGGTGGCATGAATTTATGTGACTACCATGGTAATGACGCGGCTGTCGTTTGTCAGCAGGAAAGCCCCCTTGCTACCATGCCGCAGTCCATCCTGAGGCCTGGAGAGTTGAATGTTCAATGAACGCGAGTGGGATCGGCTGCGCTGGCAGTGTCGGCGTGGCATGTTGGAATTGGATGTCATCTTGTTGCCCTTCGTGGATGAGGATCTCGCCCGGCTGGATGAGCGGTGGCAGAGTCGCTTTGCCCGCCTGCTGGAGTCGTCCGATCTGCAGCTGTTTCGCTGGTTGTTGCGCGGTGAGTCGCCAGACGACGCCGAGCTTCATGAGATGATCGAGGTCATTCTTGCTCACCACCAAGCACGTCATCTCGGTTGAACCCTCCCGTTGCCAACAAGGCATTCTGCTGGCTGGCCATCTGCTGGCGGCGGCTCTGTTGTGGGAGGTCCTGCGGGACGGTTACGCCGCCTGCTTTTTCGGCCTGTGGCTGTTGAGCTTGGGGTGGAGTCTCTATCGCGCCCGACGCTGCCGATTCACGCTGGAGCTTCAGGGCAACCGGCTGGCGTGGCAGGCGGAGAGCTATACCCTGGGTGCAGCCTCTCGAGTCGCCCCCGGCTTTTTATGGTTGGCTCTGGAGGGGAAGAGCCGACAGCGGCTCTGGTTGTGGGCCGACAGTGTCGCCGCCGCGGATTATCGTCGCCTGGCTCGTCACATCAATCTATGGGCTGAGCCCTGAGTGCCATAGATCCGCCGTTCGAAGGTTCGCGGTGTTCGCAGATAAATTCCGGTTTTTTATTCGATGGCCAGGATTTATTTCTTATTTATAAAAAATTTGAAATTAATCCAGTTATGAAAATGACAGATCGGTTTTTTCATCTACTCTTTTTGAAATGGATTTGCTCTAATGGCTGATCTGTTACCGCATACAAATTGGATATTGAAAAAGGAGATACAATGATGAGTCTGGCGTTAATCAGGGAGCATGCCGATGTTAAGGAAGAGTTTGAAAGACTCAATCAAATAAGAAATGAACGCTTTTTCTCGTCGATTTCCAACATGATTGGTGAAATCAAGAGAATTGCAGCCAAGTACATGAAAGATAATGCTTTCGCCGTCAAGGATATTCCGGAAGAGAAGCTGATAACCGGTACTTATAAAGATGTGAAAATATCGATCAAATATCCTGAGGTCGACGATAGATTTATTGACGCCCACAGTGTCTTTGAAGTGAGTCACAATAATAAAACACTGATTGTCGGTGCATCATTAACCACCCCTTGCGAACAAGTCAGTGGCGGTTTTATTTCATACAGCTGTCAGGAAGATCGTCTTCGCAAGGAAATAGACAGCTTCAAGGCGCGCATTGAACGACTCAAGTCTCAGGCGGGCGGCGAAAAGAACGGCTCCTATTCACTCAGTCTGATCGAAAAGCGCAACGGAGTGATCGCCTATAAGCGACACACCAACAGCATCATCGATGTCATCGACGAAATCATCAAGTAACCGACTGGGCATGACCCATGACGGGGTTGGTTGGCCTCCCGATCGGTTGATGGCATAAAAAATGGCGACGCAGAAGGTCGCCATTTTTTTGATGCCAGAGGCCAAATTGACCAAGTCTCACCGGTTCTAGAAGTTGTCCGGGATCAGGATGGTGGGGGTCGGGTTGGGCAACTGCTCCGGGTAGTCCAGGTTGTAGTGCAGACCGCGGGACTCTTTCCGGCTGATGGCCGAGTGGACGATCAGTTCAGCCACCTGCAGCAGGTTGCGCAGTTCCAGCAGGTTGTTGGAGACGCGGAAGTTGGCGTAGTACTCCTGCACCTCCTGCTTGAGCAGATCGATGCGGCGCTTGGCGCGCGCCAACCGTTTGTCGGTGCGAACGATACCGACATAGTCCCACATAAACAGACGCAGTTCGTGCCAGTTGTGCTGGATGACCACCTCCTCGTCGGAATTGCTCACCTTGCTCTCATCCCAGGCTGGTAGGGGCGGAGGTTCGCTGCTCATCGGCAACCGCGCCAGAATGTCTTCGGCGGCGGCATGGGCAAACACCACGCATTCGAGCAGGGAGTTGGAGGCCATGCGGTTGGCGCCGTGCAGACCGGTGTAGGAGACCTCACCGATGGCGTAGAGCCCTGGCACGTCTGTCTGACCGCTGTGATCGATCATCACGCCGCCACAGGTGTAATGGGCGGCCGGTACCACGGGGATCGATTGCTTGGTGATGTCGATGCCGATCTTCAGGCAGCGCTCGTAGATGGTCGGAAAGTGTTTGATGACGAAATCGGCCGGCTTATGGCTGATATCCAGATACATGCAGTCGACACCGAGACGTTTCATCTCGTAGTCGATGGCGCGGGCGACGATGTCGCGGGGCGCCAGCTCGCCGCGCGGATCGAAATCCGGCATGAAGCGGGAACCATCGGGACGTCGCAGATAGGCCCCTTCGCCGCGCAGGGCTTCGGTTAACAGAAAATTGCGGTCATCCGGGTGAAAGAGAGTGGTCGGATGGAATTGATTGAACTCCATGTTGGCGACCCGGCAACCGACGCGCCAGGCCATGGCAATGCCATCCCCCGAGCTGACATCCGGGTTTGAGGTGTACTGGTAGACCTTGGAGGCGCCGCCGGTGGCGATGGCGACAAAGCGGGCGCGGACTGTCTCCACCTTCTCCAGATTCCGGTTCCAGATATAGGCGCCGAGGACCCGGTTGCCAGGAAGGCCCAGCTTGCGGGTGGTGATGAGGTCAACCGCGTTGAAGCGTTCCATCAGTTGAATGCGCGGGTGGTTGCGCACCTGATCCACTAGCGTGATCTGCACGGTTTTGCCGGTGGCATCGGCGGTATGGAAGATGCGGCGATGGCTGTGACCGCCTTCGCGGGTCAGGTGATAGGCCGGCTGGCCATCCTCGGAAGCTGATTCGTCCTGATCGAAGGGGACGCCTTGCTGGATGAGCCACTCGATGCTGCGTTTGGCATTCCGGGCGGTGAACTCGACGGCATCTCGGTCACACAGACCGGCGCCGGCATTCAGGGTGTCGCTGACGTGGGATTCGATACTGTCCTTTTCATCGAAAACGGCAGCGATGCCTCCTTGGGCATAGTAGGTGGCCCCCTCACTCAAGGGTCCCTTGCTCAATACCATCACCCGAGCGTGGTCAGCAAGACGCAATGCGAGGGAGAGGCCGGCGGCACCACTGCCAATGATAAGAACATCACAACTGTATTCAACGTTCTGTTTCATAAGTATCATTGGCTGGGGTGGGAAAGGCCCATGTTAGCTCAATTTGCTGACTCGATGCAGCCTGGATCACGTTTTTTTGCATAAGAGCGAACTTTTATAAAAACGATGTGTCTGATTATATGCGCTTATTTCGGACCGACTTTGTTGATCACCGGATGGGGGTTTTTCGGTTCCAATGAGCGACCAGAACAATATTGATCAGCAGTTGATTGAGCGCATACAGCGCGGCGACAAGAACGCCTTCAATCTCCTGGTCAGGAAGTACCAGCATAAGGTGGTCAGTCTGGTGTCCAGGTATGTGAATAACCCGGGCGATATTCCGGATGTGGCACAGGAGGCCTTTATCAAAGCCTACCGCGCCATTCCCGATTTCCGTGGTGAGAGTGCTTTTTATACCTGGCTGTACCGGATTGCCGTCAATACGGCCAAGAATTACATCGTGGCCCAGGGGCGCCGACCGCCCGATATGGATGTAGATAGTCAGGATGCGGAAACCTATGAGGGGGCAGAGAGCCTGCACGAGGTGGCCAATCCGGAAAATCTGATGCTATCGGATGAGATACGCGCCGAAGTGGCCGCCACCTTGGCTGGATTGCCAGAGGATTTACGCACGGCGATCACCCTTCGTGAGATTGAAGGGCTCAGTTATGAGGAGATCGCCGAAGTGATGGAATGTCCGGTGGGGACCGTTCGGTCACGGATTTTTCGGGCACGAGAGGCGATCGATAAACGGATCCAGCCTTTGTTGCAACGCTAATAGGAGCAGGAAGATTGACTATGGCGAATAACGAACGGATTTCTGTGCTGATGGATGGGGAGACCTCCGAGGCCAGCTGGTTGAAGTCTGTGCTGCAAGATTCGCAACAGCAGGAGACTTGGAGTCGTTACCACCTGATTGGCGACGCCTTGCGTGATGAGCTTCCGGGCAATATCACGCTGGATCTGGCTGATCGAGTCGCCCTGGCTCTGGCGGATGAACCGACGGTTCTGGCGCCCAGAGCGCTTGGCTGGCAGGCCCGTGTCAAACCGATCGCCGCCAAGGTGTTGCGTCATGGTGGTCAGTTTGCCATTGCTGCCTCTGTGGCCGCCGTGTCTATCCTGGGGGTACAGCAATACCAGTTGGCGCAGATTTCGGCACCGACTCCCGTGCTCAATACCGTCCCCGTAGGAGGCATGGCAGCCCCCGTCAGCGTCAATTTCCAAGCCGACCGCCGTCCGCTGGAACATGTGCCGCAGCCGATGATGACCGAGGCGCAACGACGGGCCGATCAGGAGCGCATCGCTGCCTTCTTGCGCGATCATCAGTTGCAGCAGCGCCTGCATCAGGCCAATGACTAATCTGAAGAGACCATTTCTGTGCGGCAGTTGATTCGTCGGTTATTGCTCGCCGCCCTCTTTGTCTGTGTTCCTGCCGCGGCCGAATCCCCATCGGCCGCGGCGTTGTTGCAGCAGATGCAGCGGGCCTACCATCACTACAATTTTGAACTCTCATTGATTAAGGTGCGGCAAGGCAACATAGAGCCCATGCGTTTCTCGCATGCCTTGCTCGATAAGAGCGAAATTTCCCATCTCATCTACCTCAATGGCCGTCCCAGCGAATATCTCAAGCTCGACGATCAGATCAGCTTCTTCGAGGCCGGACACGAGCCCTACACCCTGGCCGGTGCTCGGATGCCGGGTCTGTGGTCAGCCTTTTTGACGATGAATCTGGAACGGGTGTTCGAGAGCTATGACCCTGTAGTCACCGGGCGCAACCGGATCGCGGGGTTACCGGTTCAGGTGGTTCGTCTGGCACCCAAAGAGGCAACCAAATATGGCTTCGTGGTCTGGCTGGAGCAGAGTTCCGGCCTGTTGTTGCGTCTGGATCTGATCGATGAGTCGGGGGCCCTGGTGGAGCAGTATATGGGGGTCGAGCTGCGGGTATTGCCGGAGGCGAGTCGCTGGCTGAAGTCGCTGGCCCAGGCCAAGTTGCCGCGTGCCGTCCCGGTTGCCCAGGCCTATCAGGCGCCACAGTTGGACTTGGGGTGGGCGCCAGGTTGGCTGCCCAAGGGATTTGTCATCATGTCGACGGATCGCCATCCTCTGGTCGGTACCGATCAGGTGGTTGATTACATGATGATCAGTGATGGTCTGGTCGATGTCTCTATTTACCTCTCCGCTGCGGAAGCGCCTATGGGTGATGAACTGGTGCGTCAAGGGGCGACCAGCTTGCTCCGGATGTTGAATGATCATAAGGTTGAAGTGACCGTGGTTGGCGAAGTCCCGGTGCCGACGGCACAGCGCATCGCCGAATCACTCCATCCACTCGCCAAAGGGATCCGCCCATGATTGAATCCATTGCTACCGTCGTCGCTGTCGGTGATACCTGGGCTCAGGTCGAATGTCGGCGCAAGAGTGCCTGTGGTCACTGCCATCAGCAGCAGAGTTGTGGTGTCGGCGCCTTGGCCAAGGCGATGCCGGGGCGTCCGCAATTGCTGGAAATTGCCCTGACGACTCCGGTGCTGGTTGGCCAGCAGGTCCGCATCGGGATCCCGGAGCGCAGCCTGTTGACCAGCGCCCTGCTGGTCTATCTGGTGCCGCTGTTCTGCCTATTGTTGGGGGCCTTGACCGGCAAGTGGGTGTCGCTGCAGTGGCCGGTGGGTGAAGAGCCCTCGGAGATCGTCGGCGCCCTGCTCGGCGGCGCTCTGGGCTTCTGGCTGGCGCGTCTGGGCGCCAAACGGCTGGGTGGTGGTTTTTACCGTCCGGTCATGCTGGGGGTGAATATTCCGGCGCAGCAAACCGACTAAGCGATAGCCGTTACACCGCTAATCCAGTAAAATCCCGCCCCTATGCGTCAGGTGACGCCTACCTATTGTGACTGAATAAGCCATGAAACAGATTCGAAATTTCTCCATCATTGCCCACATTGACCACGGCAAGTCGACCCTTTCCGACCGCCTGATCCAGACCTGTGGCGGTCTGACCACCCGCGAGATGCAAGAGCAGGTGCTGGACTCCATGGATCTGGAGCGCGAGCGCGGCATCACCATCAAAGCTCAGAGTGTGACCCTGAACTACCAGGCCAAAGATGGTCAAACCTATCAGCTGAACTTCATCGACACTCCGGGCCATGTGGACTTCTCCTACGAAGTCTCCCGCTCGCTGGCCGCCTGTGAAGGGGCTCTGCTGGTGGTGGACGCCGGCCAGGGAGTTGAGGCACAGACTCTGGCCAACTGTTATACGGCTCTGGATATGGATCTGGAAGTGGTACCGGTGTTGAACAAGATCGATCTGCCGCAGGCCGAGCCGGAACGGGTGGCCGAAGAGATCGAAGACATCGTCGGTATCGATGCCATGGATGCGGTGCGTTGCTCGGCTAAGACGGGGCTGGGCGTCGACGAGGTGCTGGAAACCATAGTGCAGAAGATCCCGGCGCCCGAGGGCGATCCGGCGGCACCGCTGCAGGCGCTGATCATCGACTCCTGGTTCGACGACTATCTGGGGGTGGTCTCGCTGGTTCGCATCAAGAATGGTTGCCTGAAGAAGGGCGACAAGATCAAGGTGATGAGTACCGGCCAGGTGTGGGGGGTCGATCGCCTCGGCATCTCGACGCCCAAGCGCAAGGACACCGATCAGCTGGGTTGTGGCGAGGTGGGCTGGGTGGTCTGTGGCATCAAGGACATCCATGGCGCGCCGGTCGGTGATACCCTGACCCATGCCAAGAACGGCGCCGACAAGGCGCTGCCGGGCTTCAAGAAGGTCAAGCCGCAGGTCTATGCCGGCCTGTTCCCGATTTCGTCCGATGATTATGAAGCCTTCCGCGATGCGCTCGACAAGCTCTCCTTGAACGACGCCTCCTTGTTCTTCGAGCCGGAGAGCTCGACCGCCCTGGGCTTTGGTTTCCGCTGCGGCTTCCTGGGGATGCTGCACATGGAGATCATCCAGGAGCGTCTGGAGCGGGAGTACGATCTGGATCTGATCACCACGGCGCCGACCGTGGTCTACGAGATCCAGCAGACCGATGGCACCACCATCCACATCGACAGCCCGTCGGCGTTGCCAGCCGTCACCAGCATCGACGAGATCCGCGAGCCGATTGCCGAGTGCCACATCCTGGTGCCTTCCGAATATCTGGGGAACGTCATTACTCTGTGTATCGAGAAGCGCGGCGTGCAGACCAACATGGTCTACCACGGCAATCAGGTGGCGCTGACCTATGAAATCCCGATGGCCGAAGTGGTTCTCGACTTCTTCGACCGTCTGAAGTCCACCAGTCGTGGTTATGCGTCGCTGGATTATGGCTTCAAGCGTTTCGAGACCGCCGACATGGTGCGTCTGGACATCTTGATCAACAACGAGCGCGTCGACGCGCTGGCGATCATCACCCACAAGGACAACGCTCAGTTCCGTGGCCGCCAACTGGTCGAGAAGATGCGTGAGCTGATCCCGCGCCAGATGTTCGATATCGCCATCCAGGCCGCCATCGGCAATCACGTCATCGCCCGCAGTACGGTCAAGGCGATGCGTAAGGACGTATTGGCCAAGTGCTATGGCGGTGACGTGTCGCGGAAGAAGAAGCTGCTGAACAAACAAAAAGAGGGCAAGAAGCGCATGAAGTCGCTCGGCCGTGTTGATGTTCCGCAGGAGGCCTTCCTCGCCATCCTGCATGTCGGTAAGGATAACAACTGATGATGATGGCCAATACTTTTAGCCTGCTGCTGCTCGGCGCGACCCTGCTGACCGGTCTGGTCTGGCTGTTGGATCGTTTCGTGCTGCTGGGCTGGCGCCGCCGCCGCGTGCTGAAGGCCGAGGCGGCCACGGGCAAACCGCTCGATGCGGCGACCATCGATCGCCTGATGCAGGAGCCCTGGTGGGTGGAGCAGTGCAAGGGGGTCTTCCCGGTGATTGCCGCCGTGCTGATCCTGCGCTCCTTCCTGTTTGAGCCGTTTCGCATTCCCTCCGGCTCCATGATGCCAACCCTGCTGGTGGATGATTTCATCCTGGTGCAGAAGTTTGCCTACGGGGTCAAAGAGCCGGTGACCAACCAGACGCTGATCCCGACCGGTCATCCGCAACGGGGCGACGTAGTGGTCTTCAAGTATCCCGAAGACCCGCGAGTCGACTACATCAAACGTATCGTCGGCCTGCCCGGTGATCGCATCATCTACCGCAACAAGCAGTTGTTCATCCAAGCGGCATGCCCGTCTGGCAAGGATTGCCCCTCTATCGAAAAGGTGGAACAGACCTTCCTCAGCAGCGGCGATTTCATGCAAGGCAGTGTGCCGCTGGAGCGCTATCAGGAGCAGCTCGGTGCGGTCAGCCACAAGATCCTGAAGAATCCGGCGCAGCCTGATTTTGTTCCCATGTACTTCCACCAGGTCGGCAACGAGGCCGACGAGTGGGTGGTGCCGGAAGGCCACTACTTCGCGATGGGCGACAACCGGGATAACAGCAAGGACAGCCGCTTCTGGGGCTTCGTGCCGGAGCATAACCTGGTCGGCAAGGCGGTGTTCATCTGGATCAGCTTCGAGTTCGACCGGGATCCAGGTTCTCCGCTACCGGGCTGGATCCCGACCGGGGTTCGGTTTGAACGGATAGGTGGTATCCAGTGATCGATAAGCTCAAACGGCTGGAAAGAAAAATCGGCCACACCTTTGTGGATGAGGACCTGCTCAAGCGGGCCATCACCCACCGCAGTGCCGGCTCCCGGCACAACGAGCGGCTGGAGTTCCTGGGGGACTCCATCCTCAGTCTGGTGATCGCCGAGGCCTTGTATCATAGATTCCCGGATGTCAGCGAAGGCGATATGAGCCGGATGCGGGCCACTCTGGTGCGAGAGAAGACACTCGCCGAGCTGGCGCGCGAGTTTGACTTGGGTGAATACCTGATCCTGGGCCCCGGTGAGCTCAAGAGCGGCGGCTTCCGCCGGGAGTCGATCCTGGCCGATACCGTTGAGGCCCTGATCGGGGCTATTTTCCTCGACGTCGGCATCGAGCAGATCCGTACCCTGCTGTTGCAGTGGTATGCCTCCCGTCTCGACGAGATCCGCCCGGGGGCCGATCAGAAGGATCCGAAGACCCGGCTGCAGGAGTTGTTGCAGGGCAAACGTAAACCCCTGCCGAGCTATGCGGTCGTCAAGGTCAAGGGCGAGGCCCACAATCAGGAGTTCACCGTGCAGTGTGAGATCGAAGGCGTCGATGTCACTGTGGTCGGTGTGGGCTCGAGTCGCCGCAAGGCTGAACAGGCTGCGGCTGAAAAAGCCCTGGAGCAACTCAAATGACAGAGCAGACCCATTGCGGGTTCGTCGCCATCGTCGGACGCCCGAACGTTGGCAAATCGACCCTGCTGAACCAGATCCTCGGCCAGAAGGTCAGCATCACCTCGCGCAAGGCGCAGACCACGCGCCACCGCATCCTTGGCATCGACACCGATGGTGCCTATCAGACCATCTATGTGGATACGCCGGGTCTGCACCAGGAGGAGAAGCGAGCCATCAACCGCCTGATGAACCGGGCGGCGACCAGCTCCCTCGGCGATGTCGAGATGGTGGTGTTTGTCGTCGAGGGGACTCACTGGACCTCGGACGATGAGCATGTGCTGAGCAAGTTGCAGCATCTGCGTTGTCCGGTGGTGCTGGCCATCAACAAGATCGATCTGATCGAAGATAAAGAGATACTGCTGCCGCACATCCAGATGTTGTCGCAGAAGATGCAGTTTGCCGAGGTGCTGCCGCTATCGGCCGAGAAGGGGACCAACGTCGAGAAGATCCGCAGCATGGCGCGTGATCTGTTGCCGGTTGGTGAGCACCACTTCCCCGATGACTACATCACGGACCGCAGCTCACGCTTCATGGCCTCCGAGATCATCCGCGAGAAGCTGATGCGCTTCCTCGGTGATGAGTTGCCCTACTCGGTGACGGTCGAGATCGAACGCTTCAAGGTCGAAGCCGATGGCCTGTTCCACATCAATGGCCTGATCCTGGTCGAGCGGGATGGCCAGAAGCGGATGGTGATCGGCAACAAGGGGGAGAAGCTCAAGACCATCGGCACCGAGGCGCGGATGGACATGGAGCGGTTATTCGAGACCCGCGTCTTCCTCGAGCTCTGGGTCAAGGTCAAGTCCGGCTGGGCCGACGACGAGCGGGCGCTGCGCAGTCTCGGCTACGGTGACGAATAGCCCGTCATGATGGAGCGACAGTTGGCCTTCGTGCTGCACAGCCGTCCCTACCGGGAGAGCAGCCAGTTGGTCGAACTGTTTTGTGCCGACAGTGGCCGCCAGAGCCTGGTGGCCCGCGGCTCGCGCAGTGCGCGTTCACCATTGAAGGCGCAACTGCAACCCTTCACCCTGCTCAGCGTCAGCTGGCGGGGGCGTGGTGAGCTCAAGAGTCTGGATCAACTGGAAGTGATGGCGCCGCCGCTGCGCCTGCGCGAAATATCCCTCTACAGCGCCCTCTATCTCAATGAGCTGCTCTACTACCTGCTGGAGCGGCAGACCGCCTATCCCGAACTCTTCGACTACTACCGTCAGGCTCTGCAACTGTTGACCGAGGCGGGTTCGCCTGAACCGGTGCTGCGCCAGTTCGAGCTGCTGCTGCTCGAGGCGCTGGGCTACGGCATCGACTTCACGCTGGATGCCTTGAGCGGCCTGCCCATTGAGCCCCAGCGCTACTATCTGTATCGTGCAGAGTGTGGTTTTGTCCTGGCGCCAGGGAGTGTGCCAGGTGCGGATCGTTTCGAGGGTCGTCATCTGCTGGCGATGGGCGACGGGCGGCTGAGCTCAGCCGATGAGCTGCAAGCCGCCAAGCGCTTCTGCCGCCAGGCCCTCAAGCCCTATCTGGGCAACCGGCCCCTGAAGAGCCGGGAACTATTCCAACATTTTTCAGCGAGGAAATTGCAGTGAGCGAGATTTTTCTGGGTGTGAACATCGACCATGTGGCGACGCTGCGCAATGCGCGGGGCACCAGCTATCCGGATCCGGTGCTGGCCGCCGGTCTAGCCGAGCAGGCGGGCGCCGATGGCATCACCATCCACCTGCGCGAGGATCGTCGTCATATCACGGATCGGGACGTGGAAATTCTGCGTCAGACACTGCAGACCCCAATGAATCTGGAAATGGCGGTCACCGAGGAGATGGTGGCTATCGCCTGCCGTATCAAGCCGCACTTCGTCTGCCTGGTACCGGAGAAGCGGACCGAAGTGACCACCGAAGGGGGACTGGATGTCGCCGGTCAGCTTGCCAAGGTGCAGGCGGCCATCAGCCGCTTGGCGGAGGTTGGCACTCAGGTGTCGCTGTTCATCGATGCGGATCATGCCCAGATCGATGCAGCCGTGGCGGTTGGCGCTCCCTATATCGAAATCCACACCGGACGCTATGCCGATGCGACCAGCACGGCAGAACAGCTCGAGGAGTTGGCGCGGATTCAGGAGGCTGCTCGCTATGCCCACGGTCTGGGGCTGCGCGTCAATGCCGGTCATGGCCTGCACTATCACAACGTCAAGCC
>JASDSW010000093.1:0-42672 GCA_041441555.1 Aeromonadaceae bacterium | reverse complement strand
GGCTCCGGATGACGAACATGATCTCATATCAGGGACTTGTTCGCACCTTCCCTAATTAATGCCGCTTTTGAGAATGACGTTGAATTTAGGGATTTCTCTTATTGGAGTCAATTGTTTTCTGATGTCAACTTTGATGCACAATCAGTTGCTTCACAGATTTACAAGCTTAGAAATCAATTTGTACATCAATTTGATAATCATGACGAAATAAAAATACAAAATAATGAGCAATGGGGTGAACTTATAAATTTCACCTTAAGGCTAATTGTCGTGCTTTATCATATATATGATGAAGAGATAAGCTAAACATGCAATTTGGCGTCGTAGGGGCGATTAGCAAGGCGTAATCGTCCGTACAAGAAATTTTCAGGTCTGACGCATTGTTTTAAATTGAAAATCAACTCAATCCTTACCCGGCCTATCGGGAATAATATTGTTCTAAAAGGCTTTTTTGTTTTCCTATGTGGGCGATTACGCTGCGCTAATCGCCCCTACACATAGCTCAATATTGATCGCGTGCAATATCCGGAGATATTCCATCAGCACTGATAGTTAATTTAATGTCGCCTCGATACAAAAATACCCCCCCCGACGGTAATACCCATCAGTCAGCGAAGGCGAGACAGCCTATTGAGCCAACCGTTGGCGGCAGGGATGCCGCCGTCGAGCCCCCAGGGAAGGGTTTACGGCGAGTTGGCGAGAGAGGTTGTCTCGCCTGAACCCCTGAACTCTGAATCTCAAAACCTCTGACTTTCTGAATGAACTTCTGAACCTCAAAACCTCTGAACGGATAAAAATAAGGCTCCCATCGGGAGCCTTATTGGATCAATCACGATACGCCGAGGCTAATCTCACCCCAGCGGCGGGGTGCGTGGCGGCACCAGCCGCTTGCTGCCGGTGGCCTCGAACGCGGCGCCAAAGCGCAGCAGGTTGTTGTCGTCATAGGCACGACCGGCGAAGGTCAGCCCCACCGGCATACCGATATCGGCCATCACCCCCATGGGGACTGTGACGGTCGGTACGCCCAGATGGCGAATCGCCAGGTTGCCGTTGGCGACCCAGATGCCGTTGCTCCAGGCGATAT
The DNA here is from genome assembly GCA_041441555.1 of Aeromonadaceae bacterium. Lineage (GTDB taxonomy): Bacteria > Pseudomonadota > Gammaproteobacteria > Enterobacterales > Aeromonadaceae > Pseudaeromonas. The sequence goes on along the minus strand of JASDSW010000093.1, from coordinate 41,588 downwards.
CGGCGGAGGCCGGATTCACATCGGCATCGGCCGGGGCGACGTCGGCCACCGTGGGGAACAGCACGGCGTCGAGCTTGAGCTCATCCATCCACTCCTCCAGGTCCAGCTTGCGGGTCTGCTCCAGACCGCGCAGGCCGTCCGGCACAGAGGCAATTTCGTCAAAACGCTTGAGGCCGCGCTGGGCCATCTTGACGTACTCGTCCATCCCAGCCGCCAGATCGCCCTCGCGGTTCGGCAATGTGCCCGGATCGTGGGGGAAGATCTGCGGGCCATCGACATCGGCCAGTTTATTCAGCTTGGGATCGCCGTTGGCACGCAGGAAGTCGTCAAACGCCCAACCGGAGAGCTCCCACAGCTCGTCGTGCAGAAACTCGGGGCTGACGATGCCGCGGTTAAACACCGTCGGCGCGCCGGGTCTGTCGCCTTCGCAGTTGGAGACCAGCGGGAAGTCCACTTCGATGACTTCGGCACCGGCCGCTTCCAGCGCCTGACGGGCCTGCTCCCACAGCGCAATCACAGAGGCGCGGGTGTGGATGCGCTGGCCGGTGGGGCCGCCGATGCCGGGGTTATCGCTGGTGCCCACCAGTTCATCTTTATTGATAAACATGCGCGGCACGCCGAGGCGCTTGCCCTGGAGGCTGTCGGCGCTAGCCGCCAGCTCCAGATAGGAGGCCGGACGCACCTCGGAGGCCTTGGGGATCGGCACCCAAGGCTGCAGACGCCACAGATCGCCGCGGGGGTCGGCATCGTCGGCCACCACCAGATCCAGCACTTCCAGCAGATCGGCCATGGTGCGGGCATAGGGCACCACCACGTCCATGGTCGGAGTCAGCGGCCAGTTGCCGCGCACCGAGATGACGCCACGGGATGGGGTGTAGGCACACAGACCGTTGTTCGAGGCCGGACCCCGCCCGCTGGACCAGGTCTCTTCTGCCAGACCAAAGGCGGCGAAGCTGGCGGCGGTGGCGGTACCGGCACCGTTGGAGGAGCCGGAGGCAAAGGGCGCGGTCAGATAATCGGCGTTGTAGGGGCTCTCGGCGCGGCCATAGACGCCGCGCTGCATGCCGCCATTGGCCATCGGCGGCATATTGGTCTTGCCCAGGCAGATAGCCCCGGCGGCGCGCAGCCGCTCTATGGTGAAGGCGTCGCGCTGGGCTACCAGATCCTTGAAGGCCGGGCTGCCCGAGGCGGCGGTCAGCCCCTTGACCAGATAGCTGTCCTTGGCGGTGTAGGGGATGCCATCCAGCGGGCTCAACAGCTCGCCCCGGGCGCGGCGGGCATCGGAGGCTGCGGCCTCTTTCAGCGCATCGGGATTGGGCACCACGACGGCATTGAGCTTGGTCGCGGTCTCGGGGCCGTTGTAGGCGGCGATACGGGCCAGATAGGCCTGAACCAGTTCGACCGCCGTGGTGCGGCCGGATTCGAGCGCGGCACGCAGCTCGGCAATGGAAACTTCGGTCACTTCAATCATGCTGGAGCTCCAAAAACGGTGGGGTATGGCGATATCCGCCGCGCGGGGCAGATATCGCACCAGGATGAGTGACTTATTTGCCGCTCGGGATCTGCTGGGTGATGCAGTGGATGTTGCCGCCGCCGAGCAGGATCTCGCGGGCCGGCACACCGACCACTGTATGGTCGGGGAAGATCTCTTCGAGCTTGGCCTGGGCCAGATCGTCAGTAGCCGGGTCGAGCAGCGGATAGACGATGCGATCGTTGGTGATCAGGAAGTTGACATAAGAGCCCGCCAGACGGTGGCCGGAGTCGCGCGGGACGCCGCTGCCGTCCACCACGCCTTGCGCCTCTTCCTCGCTGCAGAACAGCGGGCCCGGTTGCGGGATCAGCCAGACTTTCAGCTTGCGGCCCTTGGCATCGGTGCTGTTCTCGAGCACCTCCAGCGCCGCCTTGGAGCGGGCGTACTGGGGGTCGTTGACATCATCGGTCCAAGTCAGCAGCACTTCCCCCGGACGCACGAAGCAGCACATGTTGTCGATGTGGCCGTCGGTCTCGTCCAGATAGACGCCTTCGTCCAGCCAGATAAAGCTCTGCACGCCCAGATAGTCACGCAGGTGCGCTTCGATCTGCGCCTTGCTCAGGTGCGGGTTGCGGTTTTCATTGAGCAGGCACTCGGCGGTGGTGATGCAGGTGCCTTCGCCATCGACGTGGATCGAGCCGCCTTCCAGGATCAAGGGTGCCTTGTAGCGGGCAAAGCCGTGCTGATCGGCCATCTGACCGGCGACCAGCTCATCCTGGCTCCATGGGTGGTAGAGACCGCCCTTGAAGCCGCCCCAGGCGTTGAAGCCCCAATCCACGGCACGGCATTCACCGGCCGCGTTGATGACCACGGTCGGGCCGGTATCGCGGGCCCAGCAGTCATCGCTGTTCATCTCAACGAGCGTGACATGGGCCGGCATGACGGCGCGGGCCTGGGCCATAAACTCGCCAGGCACGCCCATAAACACCGGGGTGGCTGCGCCAATGGCATCGGCCACCTGGGCAAAGGTGGACTGGGCAAAACGGCCCGCCTCACGCCAGTTGTCCGGACGGAACGGCCAAATCATCCAGACCGCCTGTTGCGGTGCCCACTCGGCAGGCATAAAGAAACCGTCGGCGGCAGGCAGGGTGTTCAAAAGTTTGCTCATTACAAATCCCTCACGCTGGCAGGGTGACTGCCAAAAAGCGGCAACAGGCGGCGCAGGTCAAGGCGCGCCGCCACATTAAGATGGAGCCAGTGTAGAAACTTGCGCCATCATCCATCAAATGAATAATATGCATCTAGCTATTAATCATGCGAATAGACAAGCCATGAAACTGCATCAGCTGGATCTGAATCTGCTGCTGGCGTTTGACGCCCTGATGACGGAGCGCAACGTCACCCGCGCCGCCCAGCGGCTCTATATCAGCCAACCGGCCATGAGCCATGCCCTCAATCGGCTGCGCCAGTTCTTTGCCGACCCGCTGCTGGTGCGCACCCCCCAGGGGATGATGCCCTCGCCCCGGGCGTTGAAGCTGCACAGCGGGGTGCGCCAGGCGCTGCAACTGCTGGAACAACAGCTGGGCGACGAGGAGCAGTTTATCCCCGCCGAGTCGAGCCGCCGTTTCGTCATCAGCACCACCGACTATGTGGAGTGTGTGCTGATCCCGCCGCTCATCTCCCGGCTCAAGCAGCTGGCGCCCCGGGTGACCATTGAAATCCTGATCCTGCGCGATACCCTGCCGGAGCAGGAGCTGGCCAGCGGCGCCATCGATCTGGTGCTGGGGTTCGATGAGTATATGCAGGTGCCGCCCCACCTGTGCCGCGAGACCTGGCTCACCGAGCCGCTGTGCGGCCTGGTGCGGAGCGACCATCCCCAGGTTGGTGAGGCGCTGAGCCTGCCACAGCTGATCGCCACTCCCCATGTCTTTCACTCGCCGCTGGGCACCCGGGAGTCCATCGTCGACCACTATCTGGCAAGCCAGGGGCTGCGCCGCGAGATTTCGGTCAACAGTCAGAGCTATATGTCGGCCGCCGCCATCGTCAGCCAGAGCGACCATCTGCTGGTGTTGCCACGCAAGGTGGCCGAGCTGCTGGCCAGTGCTTGGCCGTTGAAATTGGTCAGCCTGCCCACCGAGATGCCCAGCTATCACCTCAACTGCGTCTGGCACCCGGTTCACGACCAGCAACCGGCGCAAGCCTGGTTGCGACAGCTGATGCGCGAGTTGGTCCACTCTCAATAATTAGTCCACGCGCAATAAAGAAAACGCCAGCACTGAGGCTGGCGTTTGGCGTACATATTCCACCGCGCAGGGCGAAGCGGTTACTCGGTAACCTCCTTGGTGCCGGTGACCGAGATGCTGACCCGGCGATCCGGAGCCAGACAGGCGATCAGCTCCTTCTTGGCCTTGATGGCATCACACTGGGTCCCGGTGACCGGCTCGGCCTCGCCACGGCCCTGGGTCGAGACCTTGTCGGCCGGGATGCCCTTGCCCACCAGATAGTCGGCCACCGTCTTGGCCCGCTGCTCAGAGAGTACCTGGTTGGAGGCATCTGAGCCGATGCGGTCGGTATAACCAACGACCAGGGCGGTACCATCCTTCGGCGTTTCTGTCTTGATCTGATCGTACAGACCATCCAGAGCCGTCACCCCTTCCGGTTTCAGGCTGGACTTGCCGAAATCAAACAACACGTCCGAGGAGAGGTTGAACTCCTTGGTGACCGTCACCGGAGCAGGAGCAGGTGTCGGTGTCGGCGCCGGTGCCGGAGGCGGGGCCACGACCGGCTCCTCCTGACCGAAGCGATAGCTGACCCCCAGGCTCAACAGGCCATTGTCCGGATTGAAATCGATCTTCTCCTCGTCACCGATCTGACTGATCCACTGGTACTCCAGCCGAGCCGCCCATTCGCGGTTCGGCGCATACTCGGTGCCGACCGCGACCAGGGGAGAGACACCGGAGACACTGTCATCGTTGTTGTCGCTCTGATAGGCGAAGCCACCAACCCGACCGATGAGATCCACCACCGGATTGAAGGCATAGCTCAACTTGGCCGAGAGCTGAACCCCCTGCGACTTGAAGTCGTTGTCACCGAGGGTCGAGGTATAAGCCATCTTGTCCAGATAGTCGTAACCCCCTTCAAAACCGAGCCAGCTGTTGAGTTGATAGCCGCCATAGACACCAACACCGACGCCGTCGTTATCCGTGTCATAGTTGGTCAGGGTGTCGGAAACATCGCCCTTCTGGTAGTTGGACCAGCCCATCTTGCCGCCGAGATACCAGGTATTGTCTTTGGGAGCCGCTTGTGCCACCGACATCAGGCACAGCGTGGAGATGGCCATTGCAATCACTGTCTTGTTCATCGTTTCATGCCTCTTCTTGTCTGATCACCAGCGGCAACAGAATGCGCTGTCGCTCTCTTTGGTTATCCGAGTGCTCGATTGGTGACAGGCAACCGCAACTTCTGCCGGCTTCACCAACGGTCATCACGCACAGACGTGATGTCAAAAGTCTAGTTCGCGCAGAATTTGCGCGCCAACGCCGTGGGGGAAAAGGGGGAAGATTCTACTCAAATGAGCCAATTTGCCCGGCATCCGGCTCGGCCTGGTAGCGATAACCGATGCCGGTCTCGGTCAGCAGATAGCGCGGCAGCGTCGGGTCCACCTCCAGCTTCTGCCGCAGATGGCCCATGTAGATGCGTAGATAGTGGTTGTGCTCGATGAAGGTCGGCCCCCAGACCGCCAGCAGCAGTTGGCGGTGAGTCAACACCTTGCCGGGGTGCGCCAGCAACTCGCCCAGCAGCCGGAATTCAATCGGCGTCAGGTGAATATCCTCACCATTCCGGCTGACGCGGCGACTGACCAGATCGACGCTGATCTCGCCGAGCCGAATCACGGGAGAGAGCGCCTCCGGGCTCTGCCCGCGGCGTCGCAGAGCAACCCGCACCCGGGCCAGCAGCTCGCCGATGCCAAACGGCTTGATCAGATAATCATCTGCCCCGGCATCCAGCGCCTGGATCTTGTCAGTCTCGTCCACCCGCGCCGACAGCACGATCACCGGGACAGGGCTCCAGCGCCGCAGATCCCGGATAAAATCCTGGCCATCGCCATCCGGCAGCCCCAGATCCAGCACCACCAGATCCGGTTTGCGGGTCGCCGCCTCCAGCAGCCCCCGTTGCACACCGTCGGCTTCGTACACCCGGAAGCCTTCCGCCTCCAGGGCGGTACGCACGAAACGGCGGATCGCCTGTTCATCCTCGACGATGAGAATGGTTGCCAAGGTTTCGCTCAATCAGCCTCCATCAGGTTCACAGTGGTTCATCCAGCAAGGGTGGTGGCGTCTTGAGGGGCAGCGTGAAGTAGAAGCTGGCCCCCCCCTGGGGTCGGTTCTCGGCCCAGATGCGTCCGCCGTGAGCCTCGACAATCGCCCGACAGATCGCCAGCCCCAGACCAACGCCCGGGATCACCGACTCCTTGTCGCCGCGGGAAAACTTCTCGAAGATCAGTTGCTCCTTGCCCTCCGGCAGACCCGGCCCCTGATCCCAGACCCGCACCTCCAGCGCATCGCCCGCGACACGGGCCGAGATGCCGATGCGGGTCTCGGCGCCGGCATATTTGCTGGCATTCTCCAGCAGATTGACCAGCACCCGCTCCAGCATGGTGCCGTCACAATAGAGCAACGGCAAGTCGCCCGGTAGCTCCCGCAGCAGCGGATGGCCGCGTAACGGCACCTCCAGCTCGCACAGGGCACTGCCCACCAACTCCGGCAACGACTGCCAATCCCAGCGCAACGCTAGGCCGCCGGACTGCAGACGGGCCATGTCCAGCAGGTTGTTCACCAGGCGCGAGGTATCCAGCACCTGTTGGCGAATGGCCTCGGCCTGCTGAGCCTGGGGCAGCCCCGCCGATCCCAGCTCCAGAGTCAGGATCTCCGCCTGCCCAAACAGCACGGTCAACGGGGTACGCAGATCGTGGGAGAGCGCCGCCAACAGCGAGTTGCGCAGCCGCTCCGACTCCATCTTCAACTGCGCCTGCTCGGCCTCACGAGCCAGGGCAATCCGCTCCAGGGCGATGGCGATCAGCACGCCATACAAATCCAGCAGCCGCAACTGCTCCGGGATCATCAACAGCCGCAGGTTGGCCGGTTCGATCACCAGCACCCCCAGGGTCAGATTGGCCGTGGTCAAGGGGAGCAGCCGCTGCGCCAGCGCCGGCAGTGTATCGCTACCCAGCCCCGCGGGCGCCTTGCGCTCCAGACACCACTGGGCCACGGCGCGATCCACCGGGCAACGATCGGCACCGGGCACACCCTCCAGCAGATGCTGCTCGGCATCCACCAGCAGCAGCTGGGTGCGCGCGTGGAAACAGCGGGCGACAAAGTCACAGCTCAGTGCGGCTATCTCCTCGGCGCTGACGGCGCCGCTCAACGCCTTGGCCAACTCGAACAGCTGGCTCGAGCGTTGCTCGCGATACTGGGCGATGCGGGCCTGATAGCGTACGCCGGCGGTCAACTGGCCGATCAGCAGCCCCACCGCCAGCATGACGCCAAAGGTCAGCACATACTGCACATCGCTGACCGCAAACGAAAAATGGGGGACCACGAAGAAGAAGTCGAAGATGGCGACATAGAGGATGGCCGCCAGGATCGCCGGCACCCGGCCAAATCGCACCGCGATCAGCACCACCCCGAGCAGGAACAGCATGACGATGTTGGCCGAATCGAGGATCGGTATCAGCAGGCGCGAGATGCCCGCCAGCACGACGCCGAGCAACAGGGTTGCCGCACAGCCCTTGAGCTGCACCTGCCAACGCTCACCGAAGCTGCGCAGATCCGGGGGCAGCGACTCGGCAGGGCGCGGTGGGGGCGATTCGTTCTCCACCGCCACCACGATCAGATCCAGATCCGCCCCCTGACGCCCCAGGCGCTCGGCAAAACGCCCGCCCCGGCGCCAGAACGACTCGCGCTGGCGACGGCCGATAACGATCTTGCCCAGATTGTGCTCCCGGGCATAGGCCAGCACCGCCTGCACCTCATCGGGCGCCGCCAGGGTGGCGGTCTCCGCCCCCAGCTCGCCGGCCAGCTTCAGGGTTTGCAAGATGCCACGCCGCTGAGCCTCCGGCAGCCGGTGCAGGCGCGGGGTTTCCACATAGACCGCATGCCAGGGGCTGCCCAGCCTGGCCGCCAACCGCGCCGCGGTGCGCACCACCTTGTCGCTGCCATCCTGGGGGCCCAGACAGAGCAGCAAGGCGTCCTGGGTATGCCAGATGCGGTCGATGTCGGCGTCGCTGCGGTACTCGCGCATCTGACCATCGACCCGCTCGGCAGTACGACGCAGCGCCAACTCCCGCAACGCCATCAGGTTGCCCTTGCGGAAGAAGTGTTCGATGGCCCGCTCCGCCTGACCGGCCAGGTAGACCTTGCCCTCCTTCAGACGCTGACGCAGGTCATCCGGGGTCAGATCGACCAGCACCACCTCGTCGGCACCATCAAACACCCGATCCGGCACTGTCTCGCGCACCCGGATGCCGGTGATGCCGCCGACGATGTCGTTGAGACTCTCCAGGTGCTGGACGTTGACGGTGGTGAAGACGTCGATCCCCGCCTCCAGCAACTCCTCCACATCCTGCCAGCGCTTGGGATGACGGGAGCCGGGCACATTGGAGTGGGCCAGCTCGTCCACCAGCACCACCGCCGGGTGACGGGCCAGCACGCCGTCCAGGTCAAACTCGGCCAGACGATGACCGCGATAGAAGTGGTGGGAGAGCAGCTGCACTTCGAGTCCGGTCAGCAGCGCCGCCGTCTCGCTGCGGCCATGGGTCTCCACCAATCCCACCAGCACATCCAGCCCCTGGGCCCGCAGCCGCTGGGCCTCCTGCAACATGGCGTAGGTCTTGCCGACGCCCGCACTGGCGCCGAAGAAGACCTTCAGCTTGCCTCTTTGTCGCGTCTTGGCCAGCAGCGCATCCGGATCCGGGCGGCGCGGTTCATCCACACTCATGGCTATTTCCTTGCTGGCAGGGACGCGCCGGCGGTGAGTTCATCCAGTGCCAGATTCAATGCCAATACATTTACCACAGGCTCCCCCAACACACCGAGAGGCGGCCTCTCAATCTGCCGGCTCACCAGCGCTTCCACCTGGGCCAGCGGCAGTTGGCGCGCAGCCGCCACCCGCGCCACCTGGTAATAAGCCGCCGCCGGGCTCAGGTGGGGATCCAGCCCGCTGCCGGAGCTGGTCACCAGATCCACCGGCACTCGCCCAGCCCCCACCGGCCCCGGTGAGTGCTCACTCGCGTCACCCGCCGTTGGCGTCAGTAGCGTCAACCGCGCGGCGATCTGCTGTTGCAGCTCGGGATTGAGCGGCCCCAGATTGCTGCCGCCGGAGCCGGCGCCGTTGTAAGCCACCGCCGAGGGGCGGCTCCAGAAATAACCGGGCGCAGTAAATGGCTGGCCAATCAGCCGCGAGCCCACCAACCGCTCGCCCTGATAGACGAGAGAACCGTTGGCCTGCGCCGGAAAGATCCACTGGGCCAGCACCGTCATCCCCAGCGGGTAGGCCAGCCCCAGTACCAGGGTAAAACCGAACCATAACCGCAGGGCGGTACCCATTTGTGTCAACATCGCACACTCCTTACACCCAACCGGCCGCGCAGAGCAGCAGGTCGATGAGTTTAATTCCGACAAAAGGCACCAGCAGACCGCCCAAACCATAGATCGCCATGTTGCGCCGCAGCAGCTTGGCCGCGCTCAACGGGCGGTAGTTCACCCCGCGCAGCGCCAGCGGGATCAGCCCGATGATGATGAGACCGTTGAAGATCACCGCCGACAGAATGGCCGACTGCGGGGTGGCCAGATGCATCAGATTCAGCGCATTGAGGCCCGGATAGGTGGCGGCGAACGCCGCCGGAATGATGGCAAAGTACTTGGCCACGTCGTTGGCGATGCTGAAGGTGGTCAGGGATCCCCGGGTCATCAACATCTGTTTGCCGATATGCACCACCTCGATCAGCTTGGTCGGGTTGGAGTCCAGATCCACCATGTTGCCGGCCTCTTTGGCCGCCTGGGTGCCGCTGTTCATCGCCACCGCCACATCGGCCTGAGCCAGGGCCGGCGCATCGTTGGTGCCATCGCCGGTCATGGCCACCAGCCGCCCCTCACTCTGATACTGACGGATCAACGCCAGCTTGGTTTCCGGGGTCGCCTCGGCCAGGAAGTCATCGACCCCCGCCTCGGCGGCAATCGCCGCGGCGGTCAGACGGTTATCGCCGGTGACCATCACCGTCTTGATGCCCATGCGCCGCAGCTCCATGAACCGCTCCTTGATGCCGCCCTTGACGATATCCGACAGCGCCACCACCCCCAGCACCTGGTTGCCCTCACTGACCACCAGCGGCGTGCCGCCCTCGCGAGCCACCTGCTCGACCAGAGTCTGCGCCCGGCGCGGGTACTCGCCGCCATTGGCCTCCACATGGCGGCGAATGGCATCCGCCGCCCCCTTGCGGATCAGCCGTTGCTGCAGATTGACCCCGCTCATCCGGCTCTGGGCCGAGAAGGGGACAAAGGTTGCCCCCAGGGCGTGAATGTCCCGCTCCCGCAGGTTGAAACGCAGCTTGGCCAGCACGACTATGCTGCGCCCTTCCGGGGTTTCATCGGCCAGTGACGCCAGTTGGGCGGCATCGGCCAGAGCTTGCTCGCTCACCCCGGCCAGCGGCAGAAACTGGCTGGCCTGCCGGTTGCCCAGGGTGATGGTGCCGGTCTTGTCCAGCAGCAACACATCGACATCGCCCGCCGCCTCCACCGCTCTTCCTGAGGTGGCGATGACGTTGGCGGCCAGCATGCGGCTCATTCCGGCCACCCCGATGGCAGACAACAAGCCGCCGATGGTGGTGGGGATCAGGCAGACCAGCAGGGCCACCAGCACTGTGATGGAAATCACCTGACCGCTACCGTTCGCCTGCACGGCAAACGCCGAGAAGGGCAACAGGGTGACGGTGGCCAGCAAGAAGATCAGCGTCAGGGCGATCAGCAGGATCGTCAGCGCGATCTCGTTTGGCGTCTTGCGGCGCTTGGCCCCTTCGACCATGGCAATCATGCGATCGAGGAAGGTCTCTCCCGGGTTCACCGTCGAGCGGATCACCAGCCAGTCGGAGAGCACCCGGGTACCGCCAGTGACCGAGCTGAAATCGCCGCCGGATTCGCGGATCACGGGGGCCGACTCGCCGGTGATGGCACTCTCGTCCACCGAGGCCACCCCTTCGATCACCTCGCCATCACAGGGGATCACCTCACCGGCGACCACCTGCACCACATCCCCCTTGCGCAGTGAGTCAGCGCTCACCCGCTGACTGGGCGCGCCGAACTGGGCCACCGTCAGCTTGTGGGCCCAGACAGTCTGCTTCAGCCCGCGCAGGCTGGCCGCTTGCGCCTTGCTGCGCCCCTCGGCCAGCGCCTCGGCAAAGTTGGCAAACAGCACGGTAAACCAGAGCCAGAGGGCGATACTGGCGGTGAACCACAACGGCTCTGTGTGCTCCGCCAGCTGCAGCCACTGCGCCAGCCAGACCAGAGTGGTCAGGGCGCTGCCCAACCAGACCACGAACATCACCGGATTTTGCCACTGACTGCGCGGATCCAGTTTGCGGAAGGCGCCCTTGCAGGCTTCGCGGCACAACGCCGGATCCAGCAGAGAAAGCTTCTTGCGACTCATAGTGATTCCTTACTTCAGCATCATCAGCAGTTCGACAATCGGCCCCAGTGCCAGGGCGGGGATGAAGGTCAGCGCCCCCACCAGCAGCACGGTGCCCACCAGTAACCCGATAAATAGCGGACCATGGGTCGGCAGCGCGCCCGGATGTTCCACCTGGCGTCGCTTGCCCGCCAGGGAGCCAGCCAGCGCCAGCACCGGCAGAATGACGCCGAAGCGACCCAGCAGCATGGCGACCGCCAGCATGCTGTTGTAATAGGGGCTGTTGGCAGAGAGGCCGGCGAAGGCGCTGCCGTTGTTGTTGGCCGCCGAGGAGAAGGCATACAGCACCTCGCTGAAGCCATGGGCCCCCGGATTGAAGATGCCGACGCGGCCCGTCTCCAGCAGCAGCGTCAGCGCCGTGCCCAGCAGCACCAGCGCCGGCGGGATCAGCAGCGCCAGCGCCACCAGCTTCATCTCGCCGCTCTCAATCTTCTTGCCCAGATATTCCGGCGAGCGTCCGATCATCAGGCCGCAAACAAACACGGTAAGCAGCACGAATAACGCCATGCCATACAAGCCGGCGCCGACACCGCCAAAAATGACCTCGCCCAGTTGCATCTGCAGCAGCGGGATCAGGCCACCGAGCGGGGTGAAGGAGTCATGCATGGCATTGACCGCGCCACAGGAGGCCGCGGTGGTCACCACCGCGAACAGGCTGCTGGCGGCGATGCCGAAGCGGCTCTCCTTACCCTCCATATTGCCGCCCGGCATCAGCGGCGAGGCTTGCTGATCCAACCCCAGCGCCGCCAGTTGTGGCGTACCTGCCTGCTCGGAGCGAGTCACCATCACCACCGCCAGCACCAGCATCAAGGTCATGGCCGCCAGGATGGCGATCCCCTGCCGCCGATCACCGGCCACCCGGCCGAAGGCCAGCACCAGAGCCGCCGGGATCAGGAAGATGGCCAGCATCTGCAGAAAATTGCTCAGCGCGGTCGGGTTCTCGAAGGGGTGGGCCGAGTTGGCATTGAAGAAACCACCGCCGTTGGTGCCCAACATCTTGATCGCCTCCTGAGAGGCGACCGGCCCCATGGCCAGGGTCTGCTCGCTGCCGCTCAAGGTGGTCAACTGCAGATAGTCCTGCAGGTTCTGCATCCCACCTTGCTGCACAAACAGCAGGGTCAGCAGGCAGGAGATCGGCAGCAACAGATAGAGGCTGATGCGGAACACATCAACCCAGGCATTACCAATGGCCGCAGCTCCATGACGGGTCAGGCCGCGGATCAGCGCAAAGGCCACGGCCCCGCCAGTGGCGGCCGAGAGGAAGTTCTGCACCGTGAGCCCCACCATCTGGCTGAAGTAGCTCAGGCTGGTCTCACCGGCATAGGCCTGCCAGTTGGTATTGGTCATAAAGCTGACTGCGGTGTTGAAGGCCAGATCGACCGACAACCCAGGCAGATGCTGGGGATTGAGCGGCAACACCCCCTGCAGCAGTAACAGCACAAACAGCATGCCGCCCTCCAGCAGGTTAAACACCAGGATGGCTAAGGCGTAACGGCGCCAATCCATCTCCTCTGTGGCAGCCCCCAGGCACAGTCGCTCCAGGCACAGTCGTTCCAGGCGCAGCAAGGGGCGGGGCAGCACCCTCTCTATGAGGCGGGCCAGCAGTTGACCCAGAGGCCAGGCCAGCAGGACCAGCGCCAGTAAAAACAGTAGTAACAGCATCCAGGCATCGGAATTCATCAGAATTTCTCCGCATTGAGCAGGGCATATAGCAGATAGGCGGCCAGGGCCAGAGCCCCCAATCCGCCCAATAACATCCACAACGTCATCGCATCTCTCCATGGCGGCGGCAACGGAGCGCCGCCTCTGAATCAAAGGCTAAGAAATTGGCGGCAAAAATGGGGTAAAAAGGTCACGGCTGGCTGTAAAAATCCCGTAAAAATCGGGGGCATGGCCGTCGATATCGACACGAACTAAGAGTGAAAATCAGGGCTCCGCCCTCATTAGCTGAACAGAGTCTCAACAAGAGCGAGATAGCCGGCAGGCGCCTTGAACTTCCGGCCGCGGATCCATATGGTAGTGAGACCATGGCTTTTTCGCAGGATTTTATCTTGAACAATCAACCACATATCATTATTTCATCCCTGGATCTGGCCCGACTGGAACGCTTGCTCGATACCCTGCCCGAGGATCAGTTGCCGGCCACACGAGCTCTGGAACAGGAGTTGGGACGGGCTGAGGTGCGGGATCCGGAAGAGATGCCGGCCGATGTGGTCACCATGAACTCCGAGGTGCGTTTTCGCCTGACCCCCTCCGGCGAGGAGTTCTGTCTGACCCTGGTCTATCCCAAGGATCTCAACGGCCGCGCCGATCGCATCTCGATCCTGGCGCCGGTCGGCAGCGCCCTGCTGGGTCTGGCCGTCGGCGACAAGATGTCCTGGCCAGCCCCGGGCGGCAAGCAGCTGGAGGTGCAGATCATCGAGATCATCTATCAGCCGGAACGGGATGGCGAATTCCACCGCTGAGATGGATCCGCGGTGGCCACTGGAGGCGTGAGGTCGCAAGAGCGAGTTCACGCCTCCACATGATTCCCCCCCTCCGCCTCGCTGGCCTGATTCTTCAGAATGGCTTCCGCCGCCGGGTGGGGGTTGCGCTGGCTCGGGACTATGAGGAACACCTCGCTGTGCAGGTCGGCACAGGAGCCGATATTCTGCAGGCCATGATGGGCCGCCAACGGCGCCATCATCTCTTCGGTCGCCGCCATCACCCCATCCCCGGCCTCGGCCATCACCTTCATCAGGGCGCTGTCACTGATCTCGGCGCGGATCCACGGCGTGATGCCCTGATCGTGCAACCAGCCCAACAGCTGGGCATACAGGGGGTGGTCCTGATCCGGCAGCAGCAGCGGCAACTCTCCCAGACAGGCCGGGAACGGCAGCTGACTGCGCGTCGCCAGTTCGCTGCTGGCGAAGAAGGCCACCGGTGAGCGCAGCAGCGGATAGCTGCGCGCCTGCACATCCAGCCCGGCGCTGTAGGCCACCTCGGAGAGCACGGCATCCAGCGCATGGACACCGAGTTGCCCCAGCAGCCGGATCATGGGCCCCTCCTGACAGCGGATCTGCAGATCCGGCTGCTCGTTGAAGAGCGGCGATAACCAGCGCTGCACCAGCCGCTTGGGCAAGGCATCCGTGATGCCGATACGAAACTCGGGCCAGCTGCCGGGCTTACGCCCGTCGAACAGCGACGCCAGCTCCTCGCCGATGGCGAACATGCGGCTGGCATAGGCGAACACCTGATGTCCCTCGACCGTCAGCACCAGGCGACGTCCCTGGCGTTCAAACAGGGGACGATTGAGGCGATCTTCGAGCAGCTTGATCTGGTCGCTCATGGTCTGGGGCGCCAGATGCAGGCGCTGGGCGGCGGCGCGCAGGCTGCCGAGTCGGGCGGTCACCCAGAAGTAGTACAGATGGTGATAATTGAGTCCGCGCATCGGCGAATCTCCTGAAAATGAGGTGGTATCTCTGCAGTCTAACCGTGATGAGGCGCCATCGGGAGCCTCAATTGTCGCGCCCGGTGCATAAATAATCGGCATCGGCAGACTCGCTTGCTATCATGCTCGCAACATCATGGACGACAGAGGTCAGCATGGGAAAGGGACGGAAGAAAATCGGTCTGGCGCTGGGTAGCGGCGCCGCGCGTGGCTGGGCCCACATCGGCGTGCTGCGGGCCCTGGCCCGGCTCGGCATCCACCCCGATCTCATCGCCGGCTGCAGCATCGGCGCCCTGGTCGGTGCCGCCTATGCCGCCGGGGAACTGGACTCGTTGGAAGAGTGGGTGCGCGGCTTTACCCGGTTACAGGTGATGAGCCTGCTGGATCCAGCCTTCTCCGGCGGCCTGTTCCGCGGCGACAAGGTGTTCGGCGTCGCCGAGGAGCGAGTCGGCGAGCTGACCTTCGCCCAACTCCAAGTCCCCTTTGCCTGCGTCGCCACCGAGCTGGAAAACGGCCGCGAACGCTGGTTGCAGCAGGGGCCGGTCATGAGTGCCGTGCGGGCCTCTTGCTCGATTCCCGGCATGTTTGTCCCGGTCCAACTCGATGGCCGCTGGTTGGTGGATGGTGCGGTGGTCAATCCGGTTCCGGTCTCCTTGTGCCGCGCCATGGGCGCCGATCTGGTCATCGCCGTCAACCTGAACGCCGATACCCATCACGGCTGGGTGGCGCGCGAGGAGGAGGTGGTGGCCGAGCGCCATCCGCTGCTGCAATGGCTGCCCAAGCGCAATGGCAACGGCAATGGCCACGGCGCCGCTCCCGGCATGCTCAGCGTCATGAACAGCAGCATCAGCATCATGCAGGACCGGATCACCCGAGCGCGGATGGCCGGTGACCCGCCGGAGATCTCGCTGACCCCCCATCTGGGCGAGCTGGCGATCCTCGATTTCCATCGTGCCAGCGAGGCCATCGCCGAGGGAGAGGCCTGTGTCGAACGCATGCTGCCGCTGATCGAGAACGAGGTGCAACGCTTTGGCTTGGCCCTGTCGGCCAGCGATGAGCAGGCCGTCGAGATCTAACTAGGCCACCATCCCCTGCCTCATGGCACAGAACATCGCCTGGATCATGGGTTCGGCCTCGCGCTCCAGATCGAACAGCTCATGACGATTCAGCCAGTTGAGGATCAGACCATCCATGCAGCAGTGCAGCAGCACGGCCGCTCGCTCAATCGGCAGCGTGGCCGGTAACTGGCCGTGGTTCACCGCATTTTGCAGCGAACTGCGAGTGTTCTGCGCATGTCCTTCGATCTCTTGACGCACCCGATCGCGAATAGGACCCAGCTCCCCATCGGACGCCAACAGCTTGAACATGATGCGGAACATCTGTTGATGCGCCGGACAGGCTGCCACGGTGCGCAGCACCTCGATCAGAAAGGATTGAAACTTGCCCAGCGGATCCGGTTCGTCCACATCAATGCTGGCCAGCATCAGATGGGACAGAGGGGTGCACATCTCATCCCACAGCGAAAAAAACAGCTCCTCCTTGTCCTTGAAGTGCCAGTAGATGGCACCACGGGTGACCCCAGCCGCCTTGGCAATATCGGTCAGACTGGTGGTCGCCAACCCCCGCTGGCAAAACAGCTCCAGCGCCGTTGCCATTATGCGACTGCGGGTCTCTTGCGCCTCTTCTTTTGTCCGTCGAACCATACCGAAATCTAACCTCAAAAAATCACTTACATACATTCATGAATGTATGTACATTAGCTTATCCTTGGCACAGCGCCAACCTAACCGATCGCCTTTTTGCTGACAGAGGCTGTAACAACCATGCATAAAAAAATCTTCACTCGCACCCTTCCGCTAACCCTGTTAGCCGCCAGTCTATTAACCGCCTGTGGCCAGGAACAACCGGGAGGCCCGGGAGCCATGCCCCCCGCCGCCGTCGATGTGGTCACGCTCAAATCGGCGCCCCTGCAGCTGACCACAGAGCTGACCGGTCGCACGGCAGCGCGACGGATTGCCGAAGTCCGGCCACAGGTCAGTGGCATCATCCTCAAGCGCTATTTTACCGAGGGTAGTGATGTCAAAGCGGGTCAACTGCTCTATCAGATCGATCCGGCCACCTACGAAGCCGCCGTCGCCAGCGCCGAGGCAACCTTGGCCAAGGCCCAGGCCACCGAGCAGAGCGCCCGCCTGAAGGCCCAACGCTACGCCGAACTGGTGAAGGCCAAGGCCATCAGCACTCAGGACAACGATGATGCCCAGGCCAGCTGGAAGCAGGCGGTCGCCGAGATCGCCGCTGCCAAGGCGGCGCTGAAAAGTGCCAAGATCAACCTCGGCTACACCCGGGTCACCGCCCCCATCGCCGGTCGCATTGGTAAATCCAGCGTCACCGAAGGGGCTCTGGTCACGGCGCAGCAGGCCACCAATCTGACCACCATCCAGCAGCTCGACCCCCTGTACGTCGATGTCACCCAATCGACCACCGAACTGCTGCGTCTGAAGCGTCAGCTGGCGGCAGGCACGTTGGCGGCGACGGAGAGTGGCTCGGCAAAGGTTCAGTTCCAGCTCGAGGATGGCAGCGCCTATCCGCACGCCGGTCAGCTGCAGTTCTCCGATGTCACGGTTGACGAAACCACTGGCATGGTGACGCTGCGCGCCCTGGTTCCCAACCCGGAAAAACTGCTGCTTCCTGGCATGTTCGTGCGTGCCACCCTGCAACAGGGTGAACGGGCCGACGGCCTGTTGGTACCACAGGCTGCCGTAGCCCGCACTCCGCGCGGAGGCGCCACTGTACTGATCGTCGACAGCCAGAACAAGGTCGAACAACGCGACATCCAGGTCAGCCAGTCACAAAACGGCAACTGGGTGGTTGAATCCGGCCTCAAAGCCGGTGAACGGGTGATCGTCGCCGGAGTGCAGAAGGTTCGTGCCGGTGCCGAAGTGGCACCGAAAGAAGTCACCCCCAATGCCCAAGCCACTAAGTAGGATGGAGTAGTCGCCTCATGGCCCGTTTTTTCATAGATAGACCCATTTTCGCCTGGGTAATCGCCCTGGTGATCATGCTCGCCGGTGGCCTGTCCATCATGCAGCTGCCGATCGCGCAATACCCGACGATCGCACCACCCGCCATTGGAATTTCTGCATCCTATCCGGGGGCCTCGGCCAAGACGGTGGAAGACTCGGTGACCCAGATCATCGAGCAGAACATGACAGGGCTCGATCACCTGCTCTACATGTCCGCCCAGAGTGACTCGGCCGGGAATGTCTCGGTGACCCTGACCTTCATGCCGGGCACCGATCCGGATATCGCCCAGGTCCAGGTGCAGAACAAGCTGCAACAGGCCACCACCCAGCTGCCACAGATCGTGCAACAGCAAGGGATCTCGGTCGAGAAGACCACCAGCAGCTTCATGATGGTGGTCGGCTTCATCTCCACCGACGGCAAGATGGGCAATGATGACTTGGCAGACTACGTGGTCTCCAACATCAAGGAGCCCATCAGCCGGCTGGACGGTGTCGGCGAGATCCAGCTGTTCGGCAGCCAGTACGCCATGCGCATCTGGCTGGATCCGCACAAGCTCAACAGCTATCAGCTGACTCCGGCCGATGTACAGGGCGCCATCACGGCACAGAACGCCCAGATCGCCCTCGGCAAGCTGGGGGGCACACCATCGGTCAGCGATCAGCAGTTCACCGCCACCATCATGGGGCAGAGCCGCCTCTCGACCCCGGAACAGTTCGGTAACGTGCTGCTACGGGTGAATCAGGATGGCTCCAAGGTCCGCCTCAAGGATGTGGCCCGTATCGAGCTGGCCGGCGAGAGCTTCGATGCCGAAGCCAAGTACAACGGGCAACCGACGGCTGCCTTCGCCGTCAAGCTGGCCACCGGCGCCAACGCCCTCGACACCGCCACCAAGGTGCGGGCCAAGATTGACGAGCTGAAGCCCTACTTCCCGGACAATATGGAGGTGGTCTACCCGTATGACACCACGCCATTCGTCAAGATCTCCATCGAAGAGGTTGCCCAGACGCTGTTCGAAGCCATCGTTCTGGTGTTCTTCGTCATGTATCTCTTCTTGCAGAACTTCCGCGCCACACTGATCCCGACCATCGCCGTGCCTGTGGTTCTGCTCGGCACCTTCGGGGTCATGGCGGCGTTCGGCTTCTCCATCAATACCCTGACCATGTTTGGTCTGGTGCTGGCCATCGGTCTGCTGGTGGATGACGCCATCGTGGTGGTGGAAAACGTCGAGCGTCTGATGAGCGAAGAGGATCTCTCGCCACTGGAGGCCACCCGCAAGTCAATGGATCAGATCACCAGCGCCCTGATCGGGATTGCCCTGGTGCTCTCGGCGGTGTTCGTGCCCATGGCCTTCTTCGGCGGCTCCACCGGTGCCATCTACCGTCAGTTCTCGCTGACCATAGTCTCGGCCATGGTGCTCTCGGTGCTGGTGGCGCTGATCCTGACCCCTGCCCTGTGTGCCACCATTCTCAAGCCGATCAAGCACGGCGAGTTTGGTGAGAAGCGCGGCTTCTTCGGCTGGTTCAACCGCCTGTTCGACTGCAGCGCCCATCGCTACCAGAGCCGGGTCGGCAAGGTGGTCAAGCAGGGGGTGCGCTACAGCATCATCTATGTGGCCATGCTGGCCGTGCTGGCGGTGCTGTTCATGCGTCTGCCGACCTCCTTCCTGCCGGAAGAGGATCAGGGCGTCATCATGTCGATGGTACAGCTGCCGGTTGGCGCCACCAAGGAGCGCACCGAGAAGGTACTCGGCCAGATGCGTAACTACTTCCTGAAAAACGAAAAGGAGAATGTCGACTCCGTGCTGACGGTCTCTGGCTTCAGCTTCGCCGGTCAAGGTCAGAACAGCGGCATGGCCTTTATCAAGTTGAAGCACTGGGATGAGCGGGATACGCCGGATCGCAGCGCCAATGCCATCATCGGCCGCGCCATGGGCTTCCTGTTCAGCATCAAGGAAGCCCAGGTCTTCGCCTTCAACCTGCCCCCGATCCCCGAACTCGGCACCGCCACCGGTTTCGACTTCTACCTGCAGGATCGCGGCGGTCTGGGCCACGAGAAGCTGATGGAAGCGCGCAACCAGCTGCTCGGCATGGCGGCCCAGAAGGGCGACACCCTGGTGCGCGTGCGCCCGAACGGCATGGAAGATGCGCCGCAGTTCAACATCAAGATCGACTATGACAAGGCAATGGCCCAGGGATTGAGTGTCAGCGACATCAACAACACCCTCTCCACCGCCTGGGGCTCCTCCTACATCGATGACTTTGTCGACCGCAACCGGGTCAAGAAGGTCTATCTGCAGGCCGATGCCCCCTTCCGCATGAACCCGGAAGATTTGAACCTCTGGTACGTGCGTAACAGTGAAGGGAAGATGGTCCCCTTCTCCGCCTTTGCCAGCACCGAATGGAGCTTTGGCTCGCCGCGACTGGAGCGCTACAACGGCGTGCCGGCCATGGAAATCGTTGGGGAAGCGGCACCAGGCAAGAGTACCGGCGATGCGATGGCGGAGATCGAAGCCATGGTCAAGCAGTTGCCGGATGGCATCGGCATCGAGTGGACCGGCCTCTCCTATCAGGAGCGGCAGGCAGGCTCCCAGGCCCCGGCGCTGTACGCCATCTCGCTGCTGGTGGTGTTCCTCTCCCTGGCGGCCCTGTATGAGAGCTGGAGCGTCCCCTTCTCGGTCATGCTGGTGGTGCCGCTCGGGGTGTTGGGGGCTATTCTCGCCGCCACCTGCCGCGGACTGGAGAACGACGTCTACTTCCAGGTCGGCCTGCTGACCACGATCGGTCTGTCGGCGAAGAACGCCATCCTGATCGTCGAATTCGCCAAGGAGCTGTATGACCAGGGACGCAGCCTGACGGAGGCGGTGGTCGAGGCCGCGCGCCTGCGTCTGCGGCCGATCCTGATGACCTCGCTGGCCTTCATCCTCGGCGTGCTGCCACTGGCCACCAGCTCCGGTGCGGGTGCCAGCAGCCGGGTCGCCATCGGCACCGGGGTCATCGGCGGCATGGTGAGCGCCACCGTGCTGGCCATCTTCTTCGTGCCGCTGTTCTTCGTCCTGATCATGCGTTACTTCACCAAATACCGTCCACGCCACGAGCGTGAGGCACTGGCCGCCCAGGAGGCCCATCATGACTAAGTCGTTTCTGGCCATGACCATTGGCCTGCTGGTGGCGGGCTGCTCCATGGCACCGGATTACCAAAGACCGGAGGTGCCGCAAGGCGCCTCCTGGCAGGTCACCAGCGATGCCAAGAGCAATCTCGGCTGGCAGCAACAGTTCGGCGATCCGACGTTGCAGCGCCTGATCCGCACCGCGCTGGAGAACAACCGCGATCTGCGGTTGGCAGCCCTGAACGTGCAGAGCTATGAGGCGAAATACCGCATCCAGCGCGCCGCCCAACTGCCGACCATCGCCGTCTCGGCGGCCAGCAGCCGCCAGCAGACCTCGGGTGATCTGAACGGCACGGGTGCCGAGCAGATCGGCTCTCAGCACAGTGCCGACATCGGCATCACCGCCTACGAGCTGGACCTGTTCGGTCGCATCCAAAGCCTGAAGGATCAGGCGCTGGAGACCTATCTGGCCCAGATCGAAACTCAGCGCAGCACCCAGATTTCCCTGGTGTCGTCGGTGGCCACCGCCTACCTGACCCTGGTGGCCGATCAGGAGCTGTTGGCGCTGAGCCAGTCGACCCTGGAGACCGAGCAGCAGAGCTATCAGCTGACCGAGAAGAAGTTTGAGCTCGGCGCCGCCTCCGACATGGAGCTGGCCCAGAGCAGAACAACCCTGGAAAACGCCCGTGTCAGCACCGCCCAGTATCAGCGGCAGGTGCTGCAGGATCGCAACGCGCTGACCCTGCTGCTGGGAACCGGCATGCCGGGTGATCTGCAACTGCCCGGCACCCTGGCTGAGGTCGAGTTTGCCCCGATCCCGGTGGGGGCCCCCTCCAGCCTGCTGCAGCAGCGGCCGGATATTCTGGCCGCCGAGCACAGTCTGAAGGCCGCCAATGCCAATATCGGCGCCGCGCGCGCCGCCTTCTTCCCCACCATCTCGCTGACCGCCACCGCAGGCTCGGCCAGCAACGAGCTGGGAAATCTGTTTGATGGCGGCACCGGCACCTGGTCCTTCATCCCGCAACTGAACCTGCCACTGTTTGATGGCGGCAAGCGCGTGGCGGACCTGGATGTGGCCGAAGTGGGTAAGAAACAGGCCGTCGCCACCTACGAGAAGAGCATTCAGACCGCCTTCAAGGAGGTCGCCGACACCCTGGGCAGCCAGGCGTTCTATCAGCAGCAGTGGGAAGCCCAACAGGCGTTGGTCCAGGCGAACCAGCGCTACTACGAGCTGGCCGAGCAGCGTTACGCCCAGGGGGTCGACAGCTACCTGACCCGCCTCGATGCCCAACGCTCGCTGTTCAGCGCCCAGCAGGCGCTGGTCTCCACCCGGCTGGCACAGTTGAGCAACCAGATCAGCCTGTTCAAGGCGGTGGGTGGCGGCTGGCAAGCCGAATAAACAATTCCCGGTGTTGATAGACCAAGGGGCTGTCCTATGACAGCCCCTTGTTTTTTGCGGGATGAATGGCCAGCAACTGTGTGGCAGAAAAGCAAAAACCCCGCCGAAGCGGGGTTTTCTTAGAAGTGGTCGGTGATAGAGGATTCGAACCTCTGACCCTCTGGTCCCAAACCAGATGCGCTACCGGACTGCGCTAATCACCGAATTTTTCGTTGCGAGCCAGCCGATGTTCATCAGCTCACTCTAAAGATATGGTGCGAAAGGAGGGACTTGAACCCTCACGTCCAAAGGACACTAACACCTGAAGCTAGCGCGTCTACCAATTCCGCCACCCTCGCACGGGCCACTCTTTGACACTGAGTGAAAGTGGGGTGGCTGATGGGGTTCGAACCCACGACAACAGGAATCACAATCCTGGACTCTACCAACTGAGCTACAGCCACCACTGCTGTTGTCCAAATTTTGTACCCGTAGTGAATTCGTCACTGCGAACCAAAACATGGTGCGCCCGACAGGATTCGAACCTGTGGCCTCTGCCTCCGGAGGGCAGCGCTCTATCCAGCTGAGCTACGGGCGCTCGTCATTGGACGGGTCGCAATAGTACGAATCGGGTATGATCTTGTCCAGAGATTTTCAAAAAAAATGTCCGTTCGGCGATTTTTTGAGTCAAACGGGTGAAAAACCAACCTTTCGCCGGTGGCATCACCCATCCGGCCACCCGCGCGCCGCCATCATGTCTAAAATTTAGTCGCCGGATCGGTTGACTCATGCCGCATCACTTCTACAATGCCGGCGTGAATGAACGTTCATTCATTACTGCGTGGGGATTCGTTCAGGATCCGTTCATCCCTCTCTCCAGGAGCTTCGTGATTATGGGCAAGCGGGCGCAGATCATGCAGGTGGCACTGGAACTCTTCATCGAGCAAGGGTTTCACGGCACCACCGTACAGATGATTGCCAGCAAGGCGAACATGGCCGCCGGTTCCTTGTATCGTTATTTCCAGGGCAAGGAGGAGCTGATCCGTCAGCTCTATCAGATGTCGATGGAGATGATGGTCGACAAGCTGTTCGGCGGGTTGGATCTGAGCCAGGTCAACTTCGAGACCTATCGTCAACTCTGGTTCAACGCCTGTTCAGGTCTGCAGAGTCATCATGATGTCTTGTTGTTCAAGGATCTTTATGAGCGGTCGCCCTTCTTGACGGCTCAGGACAAGTTGTGGGTGCAGCACTGCTGGCAACCGCTGGATGATTTTTTTCAGGCCGGAATCGAGATCGGCCTGTTTCGTGCAATGCCCCCCTGTCTGCTCGGCGCCTTGAGCCTGGCGACGGTGCAGTGCGTGATGCACGAACACAAGTTTTACGATTTTGAATTAACCGATGATTTAAAAGAGCAGATGGCCGCGGCGAGCTGGAAGGCAATCCTGGCCGAACCACAAGACACACTGGGAGCATAAAATGAAAAAATGGATGGCCATCATGCTGGTGATCGCCCTGCTGATCTTTGGCAGCGTCATCGGTCACAACATCATCAACATCATGGAAAAGATGGACGAAATGGCCAACCAGCCAGCGCCCACCTTCCCGGTGACCGCCCTGCCGGTCAAGGCCACCGATTGGCGGCCCATCATCGACGCCATCGGTTTTATCGAACCGAACCAGGGGGTCACCCTGAGTAACCAGTCCGATGGCAAGGTGGTGGGCATCAGCTTCGAGTCCGGCCAACAAGTCAAACTGGGTCAAAAGCTGATCGAGCTGGATACCGCAGTGGAGCGAGCCAACCTCAAGGCGTCACAGGGACGGATGCCAGCCACCAAGGCCAACCTGGATCGGATGCGCAGCCTGTACGCCAAGGGCACGGTCTCCAAGGGTAATCTGGATGACGCCGAAGCCGAATACCTGGCTCTGGCTGGCCAGATCGAGTCGCTGCAAGCCACCATTGACCGGCTGACCATAGCCGCGCCGTTCGCCGGCCAGGTAGGGATCCGCAACGTCTATCTGGGGCAATACCTCAAGTCCGGCACCGATATAGTCCGGCTGGAAGACACCAGCCTGATGAAGATCCGCTTCACCATTTCCCAGACCGATATCTCCAAGGTGAGCGTGGATCAGTCCCTCAACATCTTCGTGGATGCCTATCCTAACCAGCCGTTCAAGGGGCAGATCCGCGCCATCGAACCGGCGGTCAACGCCCAATCCGGCGTGGTGGAAGTGCAAGCCGCCATCCCTAACACCCACAACCTGCTGCGCTCCGGCATGTTCGCCAAGGTTCAGGTGCTGCTGCCGGTACTGACCAATCAGGTGGTGCTGCCGCAAAACGCTATCAACTTCACCCTGTACGGGGAGACGGTCTTTGTGCTGGAAGACGGCAAGACTGCCCGCGGTGAACCGGTGAAGATCGCCAAACAAGTGGTGGTCAAGGTTGGCGAGCGAGCCGGTAATGACGCCCATGTCATCAGCGGCCTCAAGCCGGGGGATCTGGTCGTCACCAGCGGTCAGATCCGCCTGTCCAACGGCAGCCAGGCCAAGCTGGTCGAGGATAAGACCCTGGACGTTCCCGCCACCACCCCCATGCTGTAAGCGGAGCAGGCCATGAAATTTACCGATACCTTCATACGCCGCCCCATTCTGGCCATCTCCATCAGTCTGCTGATCGTGTTACTCGGTCTGCAGGCACTCAAGGGGATGCAGGTGCGGGAGTATCCGAAGATCACCAACACGGTGATCACGGTGACCACCAGCTACTACGGCGCCAGCGCCAACCTGATCCAGGGCTTCATCACCCAACCCCTGGAGCAGGCCATCGCCCAGGCCGACAACATCGACTACATGTCCTCCCGCAGCCAGTTGGGTCGTTCCACCATCACGGTGAACATGAAACTCAACACAGATCCTAACGGAGCTCTGTCCGATATTCTGGCCAAGGTCAACTCGGTGCGCTCCCAACTGCCGCAGGAGGCGGAGGATCCGAGCCTGGACATGTCGACCGGCTCTAGTACCTCCATCATGTATATCGCCTTCTCCAGTGATGCGCTCAATGGTTCCCAGATCACCGACTATCTGGAGCGGGTGGTAAAACCCCAACTGTTCACCGTACCCGGGGTCGCCAAGGTCAACCTCTACGGCGGCACCGAGTTCGCCTTGCGTATCTGGCTGGATCCGGATCGCATGGCCGCCTACAACCTGACCGCCACCGAGGTGACCTCGGTGCTCAAGGCCAACAACTTCCAGTCCGCCCCGGGCCAGGCCACCGGCTACTACATGTTGTATAACGCCGACGCCAAGACTCAGGTGGACAACGTCGCCGATCTGGAAAAGTTGGTGGTCGCCAGTCGGGATGGCGCGGTGATCCGCCTGCGGGACATCGCCAAGGTGAGTCTGGAAAAGAACCACGATACCTATCGCGCCATGGCCGATGGCAAGGACGCTGTGGTGATCGGCCTGGATCCCTCCCCCTCCGCCAACCCGCTGGATATCGCCGCCCTGGTGCGCAACATGATGCCGGAGCTGCAGCGCAACCTGCCCTCCACCATCAAGATGGATCTGCTGTATGACTCCACCGACGCCATCAACGAATCCATCGATGAGGTGGTGAAGACCATCGTCGAAGCCGGCCTCATCGTGCTGGTGGTGATCACCCTGTTCCTGGGCTCCCTGCGTGCCGTGGTGATCCCCGTCATCACCATACCGCTGTCGCTGATCGGCGTGGTGATGCTGATGCAACTGTTCGGCTTCACCATCAACCTGATGACCCTGCTGGCCATGGTGCTGGCCATCGGTCTGGTGGTGGACGATGCCATCGTCGTGGTGGAAAACGTCGACCGCCACATCAAGGCCGGCGAGGATCCGTTCCGCGCGGCCATCATCGGCACCCGGGAGATTGCCCTGCCGGTCATCTCGATGACCATCACGCTGGCGGCGGTCTATGCCCCTATCGCGCTGATGGGTGGGGTCACCGGCTCCCTGTTCAAGGAGTTCGCCCTGACCCTAGCCGGCTCGGTCTTCGTCTCCGGCGTCATCGCCTTGACCCTGTCGCCCATGATGTGCTCCAAGATGCTCAAGGCCCACGTCAACCCCAATGCCTTCGAGCGCGGGGTGGAGAATACCCTGGGTCGACTGACCGAGGCCTACCACAACGCCCTGGACAAGGTGATGACCCGTCGTCCCGTGTTCATCGTGTTCGGCGTCATCGTCTTCCTGTCCCTGCCGGTGCTGTTCAAGCTGATCCCCTCCGAACTAGCTCCGTCTGAGGACAAGGGGGCCTACATGATGATGGCCAAGGCGCCCAACACCGCCAACCTGGACTACATCCAGAACAACATGCGCGAGATGGGGGAACGGCTCAAGCAGGATCCGGCCATGGCCACCAGCCTGGCGTTTGCCGGTATCCCGAACTCCAACCAGGGGATGGGCATCGCCGTGCTCAAGCCCTGGAGCGAGCGGGAGAACATCAAGACGGTGCTCGAGCGCACCAACGCCAGCATGCAGGACATCCCGGCGATGACGGTCAGCACCTTCCAGTTCCCCGAGCTGCCCGGCGCCGGTGGCGGTCTGCCGCTGCAGTTCGTCATCACCACCCCGAACAACTTCGAGAGCCTGTTCCAGGTCGCCATGGATGTGATGGAGAAGGTGAAGGCCCACAAGCCCTTCGTCTACTCCGAACTGGATCTGACCTTCGACTCCGCCACCATGCGCATCCGGGTCAACCGGGACAAGGCGGGGGCCTACGGCATCACCATGCAGGATATCGGGGTGGCCATGGGGACCATGATGAGCGATGGCTACGTCAACCGGGTGGATCTGGATGGCCGCAGCTACGAGGTGATCCCCCAGGTGGAACGGAAGTACCGCCTGAACCCGGAATCCCTCAAGCGCTACTATGTGCGGGCCGCCGATGGCCAGAGCGTGCCGCTGGCCAACCTGGTGGACATCGATCTGGTCACCGAGTTGCGGGCCCTGCCCAAGCTCAACCAGCAGAACGCGGCTACCATCGCCATCATGCCCATCGAGCCCATGGGCTCGGCGGTCAAGTTCTTCGAGGACGAGGTGGTACCCAGCCTGCCGGCGGGTTATCAGCATGACTACCTGGGTGAGTCACGACAGTTCGTCACCGAAGGCAACGCTCTGTTCGCCACCTTCGCCCTGGCGCTGTTCGTCATCTTCCTGGTACTCGCCTCGCAGTTTGAAAGCATCCGGGATCCGCTGGTGATCCTGGTCTCGGTGCCACTGGCCATCTGCGGCGCCCTGATCGCCATGGCCTGGGGTTGGTCCACCATGAACATCTACACCCAGGTGGGCCTCATCACGCTGGTGGGTCTCATCACCAAGCACGGCATCCTGATCTGCGAAGTGGCCAAGGAGGAGCAGCTCAAACGCGGCCTGAACAAGATGGAGGCCGTGAAACACGCCGCCACCATCCGTCTGCGCCCCATCCTGATGACCACCGCCGCCATGGTGGCCGGCCTGATCCCCCTGATGGGGGCCCAGGGCGCCGGGGCGATCAGCCGCTTCGGCATCGGTCTGGTCATCGTCGCCGGTCTCTCCATCGGGACCCTGTTCACCCTGTTCGTGTTGCCGGTGATCTACACCTATCTGGGTGAAAATCACAAACCGCTCGAAGAGTTTGATGAGAGTCTGCCCCACAAGGCACTGGCTGAGCACTAAGCGCCAACCCTCATCCATCAAGCCAGTCCCTTCGCGGACTGGCTTTTTTTATCCCCCACGGTTTTTATCGGCACGGTCAGCGCCACGACGACTCCCCGTTCCCCGCCAGTTGCGCCATTTGAGTGCAAACCGCCGATCGCCCCAATCCGGGGCCCCCCTATGCCGGCGGGTTGACGGCCCCCTGCACCGGACTGGCACAGCCCTTGAATAGCCTAAAATCACAGACCCTCAGGATGAACACCATGGCGGCGAACGGAGCCTCCGAGGCCCGGTTGCGAATCCAGGCGTGAAAGGAGCAGAGATGATGCAAATCCGACAACTGATTAACGGCCAACTGGTCGCCGGGGCCGGCAACCTGATCCCGGTGATGAACCCCTCGACCGGCGCCGAGCTAATCGCCATCGCCGAAGCCAGCGCCGAGCAGGTGCTGGCGGCCGTAGCCGCCGCCGATGCCGCCTTCCTGGGTTGGGCCGCCACGCCACCGCGGGAGCGCGCCGCCCGCTTGCTGGCGATTGCCGAAGCCATCGAGGCTAAGGGCGAGGAGTTCGCCCGCCTGGAGTCCCTCAACTGCGGCAAGCCGTTCAGCGCTGCGCTGAATGACGAGATCCCGGCCATTGCCGATACCTTCCGTTTCTTCGCCGGAGCCTGTCGCTGCCTCGGTGGCTCGGCCGCCGGCGAGTATCTGCCCGGCTTTACCTCGATGATCCGCCGCGACCCGCTGGGCGTCGTCGCCAGCATAGCGCCCTGGAACTACCCGATGATGATGGCGGCCTGGAAGCTGGGACCGGCGCTGGCCGCCGGCAATACAGTGGTGCTCAAACCCTCGGAGGTGACTCCGCTCTCCACCCTGGCGCTGGGGGAGTTGCTGGCCGAGATGTTGCCACCGGGCGTAGTCAATATCCTCCACGGTCGCGGCGGCGAGGTTGGCATGCCGCTGGTCAGCCACCCGCGCGTGCGCATGGTCTCGCTCACCGGCTCCATTGCCACTGGCAAGAAGCTGGTCGAGATTGCCTCCCAGACCATGAAGCGCACCCACATGGAGCTGGGCGGCAAGGCACCGGTGATCGTGCTGAATGATGCCAACCTGGAGGAGGTAGTGGCCGGCATCCGCACCTTCGGCTTCTACAACGCCGGGCAGGATTGCACCGCCGCCTGCCGCATCTACGCCCAGAAGGGGATCTACGACAAGCTGGTCGCCGATCTGGGCAGCGCCGTCAGCACCCTGAAGATGGGGCTGCAGGACGATCCGACCACGGAGCTGGGGCCTCTGGTCTATGCCGCCCACCGGGATCGGGTCGCCGGTTTTGTCGAGCGCGCCCGGGCCGAGTCACACCTGGAGATAGTCACCGGCGGCAAGCTGGGGGCAGGCCCCGGCTACTTCTTCGAACCGACCCTGATCGCCGGTGCGCGCCAGAGCGATGAAATCGTGCAGAAGGAGGTGTTTGGCCCCGTGGTCTCCATCACCCCGGTCGATGATTTCGAGCAGGCCATCGCCTTCGCCAACGACTCCGACTATGGCCTCGCCTCCTCCATCTGGACCCAGGATGTCAGCAAGGCGATGGCCGGTGCAGCCGCCCTGCAGTATGGCTGCACCTGGATCAACACCCACTTCATGCTGACCAGCGAGATGCCCCACGGCGGCATGAAGCAGTCCGGCTATGGCAAGGATATGTCGATGTACGGGCTGGAGGAGTACAGCTGCGCCCGCCATGTCATGGTGAAGTGGTAACAGAGTCGGTCTGCGGGTGTAGTTCTGATGAGCCAATGGTTGCCGCCAGGCTCGATGGCGGCAACCCCGAACCAAGCCAACGGCGACAGAAAAGCGAGGCGAAGATGTAAAATGCGTATATAATTTCGACCTTTCCAGGCCCAGGGAGGGAGATATGGCAGCAATTCAGGCGGATGTAACACTGGTCGGCGGCGGCATCATGAGCGCCACTCTGGCGATGCTGCTCCACCGTCTCGACCCGAAACTGCATATCTGCATGGTCGAACAGCTCGGCGATGTCGCCCTGGAGAGCTCGGCGGCGCTGCACAACGCCGGAACCGGCCATGCCGGTTACTGTGAACTCAACTACACGCCGCAACAGCCGAATGGTCAGGTGGATATCAGTCGCGCCCTGGCCATCAATGGCGCCTTCGAGACCTCCTTGCAGTTCTGGTCTCACCTGGTCGCAAGCGACAAGAGCCTGGATCCCGCCGCCTTTATCAACCGAGTGCCACACCTGAGTGCGGTCTGGGGCGAGAAAAATATCGAATTCCTGAAGACCCGCTACGAGCAGATGCGCCGCCACCCGCAATTCGCCCAGATGGTGTGGAGCGACGATCCGCAGACCCTGGCCGACTGGATGCCGCTGCTGATGAACGGCCGCCCCGCGGGGCCACGACTGGCCGCCACCCGGGTCGCCCACGGCGCCGATGTCAACTTTGCCGCCCTGACTCGAACCCTGGTGGGGTATCTGCAACAAAACGCCAACTTTCAACTGCTGACCCATACCCGGGTCACCGCGCTGCATCGGCAGCCAGGCAACCCACAACGCTGGACCTTGCAGGCCAAGAATCTGCAGCGGGGCGAGCCGCTGACCATCGACACCCCCTTCGTGTTTCTCGGGGCTGGCGGCGTCGCCCTGCACCTGCTGCAAAAATCGGGGATCCCCGAGGCGCGCGGCTATGGCGGCTTCCCGGTCAGCGGTCAGTGGCTGATCTGCCAGAACCCGGAACTCATCCAGCAGCACCACGCCAAGGTCTACAGCCTGGCACCGGTCGGCGCACCGCCGATGTCGGTTCCCCATCTGGATACCCGCATCATCGACGGCCAATCCTGTCTGCTGTTCGGCCCCTACGCCGGTTTCACCACCCGCTTCCTGAAACATGGCTCGCGGCTGGATCTGGTCAGGTCGGTGCGGCCCCACAACCTCAAGAGCCTGCTCGGCGCCGGTCGCCACAACCTGGATCTGACCACCTATCTGGTCAAGGAGGCGCTGCAGAGCCAACGCCAGCGCCTGCAGATGTTGGAGACCTTCCTGCCCCAGGTGCGAGACGAGGATTGGCAGCTCTCCCACGCCGGGAAACGGGTGCAGATCATCAAGCGCTGTGACAAACGGTGGGGCAAACTCGAATTCGGCACCGAGATCGTCGCCGCCGCCGATGGCTCTCTGGCCGCCCTGCTCGGCGCCTCCCCCGGTGCCTCGGTCAGCGTGCCGACCATGCTGGAGGTGGTCGAACGCTGCTTCCCGCAACAGTTCGACTCCCCGGCCTGGCAAGAGCGGCTGCGCGCCATGATCCCGGCCTTCGGCCTCTCACCCAGTGGCGATGCCCCCCGACTGGCGCAAATTCGCGAGCAGACCCAGGCCACCCTGAAGCTGAGTTCGGAAGAGAAATAGCCCCAGGGAGGAGACTCCCGTTTGATGACGGAGCGGCGTCGGGGCAACAGAATCCACAAAAAGACCCGGGATACCGGCAATGCTGTTCACTGAAGGAAAAGGCAGGGGCATTCCCTTTCGTCAACACGCCGTAAACCCATCCTTGGGGGCTCGATGGCGGCATCCTTGCCGCCAACGGTTGACTCCATGGAACACTCCCTGCCTTATCTGATCCGCATTCCGGGATACCGGGGCTTTACCTCAGAGTGGACGCTCAACCGCCAATCGCGTAGCAGCGCTTGAGTTCGGCGAAGTCATAGAAGTGGCTACCGGCGGCGATGGGCTCACACCCGGCCTTGAAGGCCACCTCCTTCTCGTTATAGAGCATCTTCACCAGCACCTGCTGCTCGGCGTTCTGATAGACATCCCACTGGATGTTGGCGGCATAGGGTGACACCCAACCACCGCGCCACTCGTTGTTCTCCTGGCTATACAGGGTGCCGACTTCGGCCCCCTGCCGGCTGCCCTCAAGCTTCATCAGCGCCACCAGCGGAATGATGGTCTCGGCATGGGCGAAGCGCAGCTTGGCCACCCGCTGATGCTGCCCCTCGACCACTTGCGTCTGCACCTCATCGAACAGGCCATCGAGCAGCGGCTGGGCAATGGCATAGGTAACGGTGCTGTTGGCGAAGCTCGGACCCTTCTCGTAGAAGTCCTCGGCGTCGGAGAGATAGGAGAACCAGGCCGACTCCTCCGGCGTCAGGTACTGCTCCAGATCCCAAGCCTCGTCGCCCTGGGCCTCGGCCTCGCGCACCATACCCGGGCCTATGATAAACAGGTTGTAGAGCATCAAGGCGGCATCCACCTCGTCGTGGACATAGGTCTTGCCGCCATCTTCCGGATTGACGGCGACAAACTCGTAGTCGCCGTTGGCCAGGCGATCGACGAACGCCTTGGCGTAGAGGCGTTCGAGCATCTGGCGCGCCATCACCTTGGTCTGCGGCAGGGCCTTGAGGCCATCGAGGGCCGCGGTCAGCTCGGGGGCCGGAGCCACACCGTTATCCTCATCGCCGATGAAGCTCTGATAGGCCTCGAAGGCTGGCAGGTACTTGGTGTCGGCCGGTTCGGTCTTGTGGAAATAGAGCTCGTACTTGTTGGCCAGCTTCTTGTCGATCTTCGAGGCGTCGGTTTGCGCCACATAGCAGTCGGTGCTGTCGTCGATGTAGCTGACCTTGTTCTTCAGGCTCTGCATGAAGTAGTAGGCGCTCTCGTTGGCGCGATCCTTGCCCGAGGTCTCGACCTGGAGGCAGTGGGGGCTGCTCTCTTCCAGCAGGGTCGGCAGGCGATCGGCCAACCGGGTCGCCAGCTTGGCATGCTCCTCCTTGCCGATGGCGGTCAGCAGGCCATAACCGAGCTGCTCGTTGGCAGCGGTCACCCGATCCACCTTGTGGCCCAGGGTCTGGCCCAGCGCGGTCAAAGCCCCTTCGCTGGCCGCCTGTTCCCAGATCTGCTTGGTCAGCACGTCATATTTCGGGCTGGAGAGCGAACGCGAGCCGTGGCGCGCCACCAGCTCGGTATAAACCGGCGTGAAACCGGCCGGAGCCGCCTCGTAGGTTGCGGCCTCCTGCTGCCGAGCATAGACCGCCTTGGTGCTGTACTGATAGGCGATCACCGGATCCGGTTTCGCCGCCTGACTCGACGAGGAGCCATCCGCATTGCAACCGGCCAGCAGACCCAGCGCCACCGCGACGCACACCGACGAAATACGCAACATATCCATCCTTGAAGCCCTCCAAAAGTGAAGGCAGCAAGATAGCGGCAACAGATGACACCCAGGTGTCAGTTCGGTGACAACGCCACGACCCGTTGCGAGGCACCAACGCTCAGGCGGCCGGCTCGGCGCGGAGCTGCGCCTGCAGCCAGTCGATGAAGGCGCGCACCCGCGGCAGTTCGCCGAACTCCTTGCGCGTCACCACGTGGTAGCCGAGCCCCTGATGGTAGGTGGTATCGAACGGGAAGATGAGCTCGCCGCGGGCCACCAGATCCCGCGCCAGCTGATAGCGGCCCATGGCCACGCCGAGGCCGGAGCAGGCGCCGATGATGGCGGCATCGTAGTGGGTGAAGCTGTAGTGGTGGCGACAGCGCCCCTCGTCGAGACCCGCCGCCGCCAGCCAGCCCCGCCACTCACTGCGCGGATCGCTCTGGGGGATCGACTCCACATCGTGCAGCAGCAGGCACTCCGCCAGCCGTTCCGGCGCATCAAGCAGCCCCATCTGCGCGGCATAGGCCGGGCTGCAGACCGGCATCAGCACCTCATCGAGCAGCAGTCGGCTCTCCAGCCCCGGATAGTGGCCATCGCCATAGTCGATCCAGAGATCGGCCGGATGCAGGGCGAAATCCACCCGGCTGCCCTTGGATCTCAGATGCAGGCTGAGTTCAGGATGGAGGCCGTAGAACCCCTTGAGCCGGGGCACCAGCCAGTGCTGGGCGAAGGTCGGCGTGCTGCCGATCTCCAGGCTGCCGCGCAACGCCTGGTGGCGGATATCCTCGATCTCGTGGCAGACCGAGCCAAAATGGCGGCTGACCTGCCGGTAGAGCCGCTCCCCCTCCGGCGTCAGGGCGATGCGCCGGGTCTGCCGCACGAAGAGCTGGAAGCCCAGCTCCTGCTCCAGCTTGCGAATGCGGTGCGACAGGGCGCTCTGGGTCAGGTGCAGCGCCTCGGCCGCCTCCTTGAAGCTCAGGCACCCGGCGATCTGGGCGAAGATGTGCAGACTGGTGAAGCTGGAAAACGACATGGCCGCCTCATGAGTGAATTTTTCTCAATCATGGTCCACCAAAGCTCATTTGTTAAGGCTACGTTGGCGATTCATGCTGGGAACAGAGCAAACAAATTCATCCATCCGCAGGAGAGTCCCGATGAAACACTACCATCTCACCATCGCCGGCGGCGGCGCCACCTACACCCCCGGCATCGTCAACGCCATCCTCAACGCCCGCGATGTGCTGCCGCTGCGCAAGCTGGTGCTGCTCGACAACGACGCCGAGCGCGTCGCCACCATGGGCGGCTTCATCCGTCTGTTGCTGGCCGAGAAGGCCCCCGAGGTCGAGCTGGTCATCACCACCGACCGCCGCGAAGCCTTCACCGGCATGGAGTTCCTGTTCGCCCAGATCCGCAGCGGCGGCCTCAAGATGCGGGCGCAGGATGAGCAGATCCCGCTGCGCCACGGCGTGGTCGGCCAGGAGACCTGCGGCCCCGGCGGCTTCGCCTTCGCCCTGCGCTCGATCCCCGACATGCTGGCCATCGGCGAGGATGTGCGCCGCTACGCTCCCGACGCCTGGATCCTCAACTACTCCAATCCGGCCGCCATCCTGGCGGACGCCTGGCATAAGCGTTTCCCGGAGCTCAAGAGCCTGTTCATCTGCGACATGCCCATCGTCATCGAACTGCTGGTGGCCGCCACCCTGGGCTACCGCCACGCCGATCTGGCCTTCGACTATGTCGGCCTCAACCACTTCGGCTGGTGGCGCCATATCTGGAACCCCCAGGGAGACGATCTGCTGCCCAAGTTGCGCGACCACCTGCTCTCGGAGCGGCCGCTGACCCTGTTCGAGGATGAGCACGTCAACGCCGACTGGATCCCGACCTTCGAGCGGTTGCGCAAGAGCATGCGCCTATTCCCCGAGTTCCTGGCCAACACCTATCTGCAGTACTACTACTTCGGCGAGGAGATGGTGGCCCACGAAGATCCGCACTACACACGCGCCAACCGGGTCATCGATACCCGCGAGAAGGCGGTATTCGACGAGTGCCGCCGCTGCATCGCCGCCGGCAGTGCCGCCGACAGCTTCCTCTGTGCCGGGGTGCACGGTGACTTCATCGTCGACCATGCCCGCGCCATCCTCACCAACCAGCCATTCCGCACCACGGTCAATGTGCCAAACCGCGGTCTGGTGCCCGGCTTACCGGCTGACGCCATTGTCGAGGTGCACGGTCAGGTGACAGCCCACGGCGTCGAGGCCTTCGGCGTCGGCGAACTGCCCCACTTCCAGCGGGCGCTGATGGTGCAGCAGAACGCCTATGAGCAGCTCACCGTCGAGGCGGCACTGGAGGGCTCCTACGCCAAGGCGCTGCAGGCGCTGACGCTCAACCGCACCGTCCCCTCCGCCGATGTTGCCAAGCGGCTGCTCGACGATCTGCTGGCCGCCAACCGCGACTACTGGCCGGTGTTAAAATAACGAGCCCATCGGGCCCAATGCCAGTCAGTTAGCGAGGGAGAGATAGCCTTTTGAGCCAACCGTTGGCGGCAGGGATGCCGCCATCGAGCCCCCAGGGAAGGGTTTACGGCGAGTTGGCGAGAGAGGTTGTCTCTCCCGAACCTCTTAACTGACAAGCATTAGCCCATCGGGCCCGTCCCCTGCGGGCCTGACTCGCCACAGAGTGGACTAGCGGTAGAACAGGCTGGGCGCCACGCCCAGCTCGCGCTTGAACATGGCACTGAAGGCACTCGGGCTGGCATAGCCGAGTGCCAGTGCCACCTCCAGCACCGACTCGCCACGGGCCAGATGCTCGCAGGCCAGCAGCAAGCGGCACTGCCGCCGCCACTGCCCCACCGTCAGTCCGGTCTCACGCACGAAGCGCCGCTGCAGGGTGCGCACATCCATCGCCAGCTCGTGGGCCCACTGCGCCAGCGGCCGCACCTCGTCCGGCTGGCTGCGCAACGCCCGGCACAGCCGCTGCAGCGCCGGGGAGCTCGGCTCCGGCACCGAGAGCGCCAGACTCGGCATCCGCTGGATCTCGTCCAGCAGCAGTTGCACCAGATGGCCGTCGCGCCCCTGGGGGTCATAGTCATAGGGCAGCGCGATAGCCGCCAGGATCAGCTCGCGCAGCAGCGGCGAGATGCCGACCACGCAGCACTCGGTGGGCAGACCGGCCAACAGGTCGCTGCGGATATAGACGGTGCGCATCAGCACCTCGCCGAGCATGATGCTGCGGTGCCAGACCCCGATCGGCACCCAGATCGCCCGCGTCGGCGGCACGATCCACTGGCCGGCGTCGGTCTCCACCAGCATCACCCCCTTCACCGCATAGAGCAGTTGGGCGGTGGGATGGCAGTGGCGCGGCGACTCCTCGCCCGCCTCGCGATCGAAGGCGCGGGCCACTAGCGGCGCGCGGCCGATATCCTGCTGGTGGGACATGTCGGTCAGACGCATCTTTTGTCCTTTTCTCGACGATGATTGCCGCATG
Source organism: Aeromonadaceae bacterium (assembly GCA_041441555.1). Lineage (GTDB taxonomy): Bacteria > Pseudomonadota > Gammaproteobacteria > Enterobacterales > Aeromonadaceae > Pseudaeromonas. The sequence goes on along the minus strand of JASDSW010000093.1, from coordinate 5,152 downwards.
GTAGCACGAAGGGCATTTTTTGAGCTGATATCATGCGTCATGTCACAACCCATTCGAGGTGTTCCATGTCATCCACACTGGCCGCCACGGCCACGACGGCGGGCGAGACCCGCTACAAGGTGCTCGCCGCCATCAGCCTGTCGCACTTTCTCAACGATCTGCTGCAATCGCTGATCGTCGCCATCTATCCGCTGCTCAAGGGCAACTACGATCTGAACTTCACCCAGATCGGCCTGCTGACCCTGACTTACCAGATCACCGCCTCGCTGCTGCAGCCGGTGGTCGGCTGGTACACGGATCGGCATCCCAAGCCCTTCTCGCTGGTGGTCGGCATGGGCTCGACCCTGACCGGCCTGCTGCTGCTCTCCCACGCCCCCACCTTCCCGCTGCTGCTGCTCGGCGCCGCCGTGGTCGGCGTCGGCTCGTCGATCTTCCACCCCGAGTCGTCGCGGGTGGCGCGCATGGCCTCCGGCGGGCGCCACGGGCTGGCGCAGTCGATCTTCCAGGTCGGCGGCAACGGCGGCACCGCCATGGGACCGCTGCTGGCGGCGGCCGTGGTACTGCCCTACGGTCAGAGCAGCCTGGCCTGGTTCGCCTTCATCGCCCTCCTCGCCATGCTGGTGCTGTTTCGGGTCGGTCAGTGGTATCAACACCAGCAGCGCAGCCAGAAGCACAGGGCCGCGCCACCGGAGAACGGCCTCTCCCGCGGCCGCATCGCACTGACCCTCGGCGTGCTGTTGCTGCTCATCACCTCCAAGTACTTCTATCTGGCCAGCCTGACCAGCTACTACACCTTCTACCTGATGGAGCACTTCGGCCTCGGCGTGCAGTCGGCCCAGCTGCACCTGTTCATCTTCCTGTTCGCGGTCGCCGCCGGCACCGTGCTCGGCGGCCCCATCGGCGATCGCATCGGCCGCAAGCAGGTGATCTGGTTCTCCATCCTTGGCGTCTCGCCCTTCACCCTGCTGCTGCCCCATGCCAATCTGTTCTGGACCTCCATCCTCTCCTTCATCATCGGCTTCATCCTGGCCTCGGCGTTCTCGGCCATCATCGTCTATGCCCAGGAGCTGATCCCCGGTAAGGTCGGCACCATCTCCGGGTTGTTCTTCGGCTTTGCCTTCGGCATCGCCGGGGTCGGCGCCGCCGTGCTCGGCCGCCTCGCCGACCACTATGGCATCAGCTATGTGTATGAGCTGTGCGCCTGGCTGCCGCTGGCCGGGGTGATTACGGTGTTTTTGCCGAACCTGCGCTCGCCGCGCGTCCGCTAAGCGGGCCGCGTCGGCGCCCGCGGCGGATGCGCCGGGGCTCGTTCCGCCCTTGGCGACAGGGGTAGGATTCGATATGGCGGGGACCGTTCCGCCCTGGTCGGCAAAAGGGGGTTGCCCACCTGCCGCTGGGCGGGGGCGGGTTAAGGGCCGAAGCCGCGGCCCTTAACAATCCTGCGGCTGGGCGAAGGCCGACTGCCGGGAAAGCCCCTCGCGACGGGCTGCTCTCCACCGGCCGGTCGCTACACGCCCTCCCTGGCGTGAAGCTCCCTCTCGCGGTCTCCTGACCGCTCACCGCCTACGATCCCCCCGCCCCTCGGCCCGCCAGACGGCGCTGACATCGGTGAACCGGCCAACACAAAACCAAGAGCCAACAACCGCGCAGGGTGCAATTGCCCGGCAATGGTAGAGCCGAATCCCGCTAACGCTCTGGCTCTGGTCGGTTGGCGCTGAACGATGTGCGAAGCCCAACGGTTACCGCCCCCCGCACCAACGCCCAACGAAAATTTCACAAAATGGGATCTTACCCAATCGAACCCATTCCATCGGGAAAACGGTTGCGCTAGCCTAGAGCCTCAAAAAGCGCAAGCCGCCTGTCGTCACACACAGGCCGTCGAGGACACAGAGGCAGCCACAAGCCCCTGCGATAGCGATGAGGTTGCCGATCACAGGTAATTGAGCACGCCGCAACTCGTCGTCGCTCATACTCAAGGTGGCATGAGTGGAGGCGATGATGTTGGCGAGGCATTTCCGAATAATCCTGATGTGGTGGTGCATCCTGTTGGTTCCTGACGTCATGGCCGCCAGCGAGCTGCTGCGCTACCCGCCTCCAGCCTCGATCCACGACAAACGCAGTGATTATCTGCTGGCCGTCCTGCAGCTGGCCCTTGATGAGGCCGACGCCGAGGTGACGCTGCAACCCTTCCCGGAAGCGATGAACAAGGCTCGCGCCATCAAGCTGCTGAATAACGGCAGCCTCGATGTGGTGTGGATGACCTCAAACCGAGAGCGCGAGCAGACGCTGCGGCCGATCCGTATCTGTCTGTACAAGGGGCTCGCCGGATGGCGGCTGGCACTGATCCACAAAGAGAGACTCGCCGAATTTGCTGCCATCCACGATCTGGCGACCTTGCGCCAACTCAGTGTCGGCCAGCAGGAGGATTGGGCGGATGAGCCTGTGCTGCGCAGAGGCGGGTTTCGGGTGATAACGGTGCCCAAATACGATCAGCTGTTCAGCATGCTGCAGAAGCAGCGTTTCGACTGGTTCTCGCGCAATGTGCTGGAGATCTGGGATGAGGAGCAGACCTATGGCCGCCATCAGTTGGTGATCGAACCCCACCTGCTGCTGCGCTATCCGATGGCCTACTACTTCTTCGTGCGCAAGGACAATGAGCCGCTGGCGCAGCGCATCGAGCAGGGCTTGCTGCGCGCCATCGCCGATGGCCGTTTCGATCGACTGTTCAATGCCTATTTCGGCGCGGCGCTGCAGCGCGCCCAGCTGGATCAGCGCCTGCTGCTGACGCTGCCCAACAGCGATCTGCCAGCCGAAGCACCGTTATACCAACCGGAATTCTGGATTTCGCCATCGGCGGCTGTGCCGGCGGCGAACTGAAGGTTGTTCAGCCACATTGGCCATCGCGGTTTCAATTTCGGATGGGCCGTCCCGCCCCTGGTCGGCAATGAGGGTTTACCAACCTCCCGCTTGGCGGGGGCGGCAAGGGGGCATAAGGCCATGCCCCCTTGACCCCAGGCCTGGGCGAAGGCCGACTGCCGGGAAAGCCCCTCGCGACGGGCTGCTCTCCACCGGCCGGTCGCGACAAAACACGCATTTACAAATTCGGGATTGAACTACAGGAGCTTCGCCATGGCCTTTAAGAATGAATACGTTCCGACGCTGGAACAGGAAACCTCGGAGTTTTTGAAGCAGGCGAGGGGAAAACTGTGCGCAGGGGGCAGCAATATTGGCAAATGGGTGGCGATTGGAATTATTGGCATTTTGACAGCTTGCGGGGAAGTCGACCTTCAGTGGTCAGAGGAAGTGCAACTGAGCGACGGCCAAATCATAGTTGTTAAACGCACCGCCAAGGGAGAACAACGGGGAGAGTTGGGTGGACCGGGAGGGTGGGAAGAAACAGAAATGTCCATCGCATTGGGGTATGCATCCGAAATACAAGAATTCCCCCTCTGGCAGACGGCCTATGTGCCAATTCTCCTCGATTACCAGCCATCGGAGAAAACATGGTCCGTGGTGGCCACATTCTATTACTGCACGGGTTGGTACAACCTGGGGCGCCCCCAATTACCCTACGTCGAATACCAATCGAAAAATGGCGGCCCGTGGGCAGTTGTTCCACTGGAAGAGCGGCTTATCGGGCGCAAAACGAATCTTCTGACAGGGCCCCGCTCCGGGGGAGAACCGTCCTTTCTGTCGTTACAGGACAAGAAGGACCGTGATGACAACGCTGGCGACGAGTATCGAAAAATTCTCGCGGTTTGGCGCACGAATTGTTAATCGAATTTGGTATTGGCTCGGAGAGATTGCCGGATACGCCAGAACACACATTCACAAATATCGAGAGCGAATTGCAGGAGCTGCGCCATGGCCTTTAAGAATGAATACGTTCCGCCGCTGGAACAGGAAACTTCGGAGTTTTTTAGCAGAGCGCAAAAAATTCTAAATGTAATGGCCGAAAAAAGAAGTAAATGGACTGTCGACCGCGAGCGGGAGATGTTGCTAGTCCTTGAAGGAAGCGGGCGCGAGATTGAGGATGCCAACCACGATCTATGGGGATTTATTGACCGCAAAGGGTATTACGTTTTTAGCACAGATCGATTGTCGAAGACTGAAGTATCACTAGAAGAAATCGCGATCACATATAAGATACGCGGCTTTTGGCAGGGCGCACAGTATTCTTCTCCTGACACTAAAACCATTGCTTGCATAAAGGAAGCACTACGTGAACGCAAAGATTGGGGCCTGCTCTCTGATTACAAAACCTGCCGGCTTACTTTGATTGACAGCAACGGTAAGGAGATTTGAGCCGCTTCTCGCCTACGAGAACCCGATTGCCAGCCTCAACAGAACACGCATCTACAAATTTGAGATTGAACCACAGGAACTGAGCCATGGCCTTTAAGAATGAATACGTCCCACCGCTGGAACAGGAAACTTCAGAGTTTTTAAAAAATGCGCGGGAAATGCTGCGCACGGGTTACAGCAAATACGACGCATGGACCGTTGATCGTGAAAAGGACATGGTCTTGCTGTACGTAGGGGGGGGACGTGACCTAGAAAGCGCCAATCTCGGCATATGGAAGTTTATTGACTGCAAAGGTTTTTACTCATTTACCACTGAGCAATTGGATAAGAATGAACTGTCGTCTAGCGAGGTGGCAATCACGTATAAGTTTGGGCGACCATTTACTGGAACATCTCCTTACTCGTTACCCGATGCGGAAACACTTCAGAATATTAAAGCTGCGCTCCAAGAGTATGCCAGGAGGTATCTATTCAATCTGGAGCATTATAAACACTGTCAGTTGACTTGGATCGACGCCAAGCATGGTTGAATTAACCAAGCAGGCCAACACCAGGACGGTACCCGTTGGGCTTCGCAAGCTCAGCGCCAACCAACCAGAGCCAAACCCTTTGGCTTTAGATGTTGACGCTTGATACTGGCGCCGTCTGCCGGGCCGAGCGCAGGGGGGCGCGCAGCCGGTGAGCGGTCAGGATGACCGCGAGAGGGAGCTTCACGCCAGGGAGGGCGTGTAGCGAGCGGCCGGTGGAGAGCCCACCTCAGCGAGGGGCCTTCCCGGCAGTCGGCATACGCCGAGCCGCAGGATTGTTAAGGGCCGCGGCTTCGGCCCTTAACCCGCCCCCGCCAAGC
>JASDSW010000092.1:0-42855 GCA_041441555.1 Aeromonadaceae bacterium | reverse complement strand
AACAGGAAAAAATGAAATGACTGAGTCAGCCGAGAAGAATTTCCCCGCTTATTCGCACCCTCCTTAGCGTCAACCACTATGGACTGGCCCTGATGGCGGCCGAGTCCGGCATGGGGATCGCCATGGGGCGCGAGGCGTTGGTGCGTCCGCTGCTGGATTCCGGCGCGCTGGTCTCGCCCTGTCCTGAAGTGGTTCCCTCCGAGCGGGGCTATGATCTGATCTGCCCGCACGAGAACCGCGGCCGCCTGCGCTTCCAGGCCTTCACCAATTGGTTGCAGGAGCAGATCGTGCCGCCCGGCGGCTGAATCAGAAATGGACGGCCAGCCAGATGGTGGTGCGATCGGCGGGCGTCCAGGCGACCCGGTGCCGGCAGTGGGCGGGGATCAGCAGATGATCCCCTCTTTGCAGCCTGTGCTGGTGCCCGTCGGCAAACTCGAGGATGGCTTCCCCCTCGACCAGCAGCACCCACTCATCCTCCTCCGCGTCATACCAGCCAGCAGCGGGCGAGCTGTGACCGCGGGAGAGGATGCGCTCGATGGTCACGCTCCCCTTGTGGGCAATCGGCTCAAACTGTTCGTTATCGAGTCGCGAAGGAATGTTGGCCAGTAGATTTGACAGTGTCATGGCTTGCCCTCAGTCCGGTTGCCGGGATGGCGCATGGTAGTAGTGGGTTCCCCGGCTCATCAAGGCTTGCAATTGTCCCGGTGGCAGACCGATGAGCGCACGGGTCTCATGAATGAAATGGGACTGGTCGCTAAAGCCTCGTTCGAGAATGACCGCCAGCGGTTCGCGCCGGGGCTGGAGAGCCAACTGGCGCAAGCAGTGATGCAGGCGAGCCAGACGCGCGAAACGTTTGGGGGTGACCGCGAACGCCTGTTTGAAGCGGCGTTCAAGATGGCGGGTGCTCCATCCCCAGTCGTTGGCCAGGGTCTCGATGCGCTGGTTCGGGGCGTAGTAGAGGCGATCGATCAACGCATCCTGCGCCTGCTCGTCCGGGCGATGGTGCTGAACCAACTGACGGTAGAGGAACCGTTCGAGCAGCCGGAGTCGTGTTGCGCGCTCCACCGTCTGCACCAACTGCTGCACCAAGACCGACGTTTCACCGGGCCAGAGTGTCTCGATGGCCGCAAATTCATCGTGCAACTCGATAAATGGCCGCGCCGTGAAGTGACGCAGTTGCCCCGATTTGAAGCGCACCGCGATAAAGTCCAGTGCGCCCGGTGTGTGCAACTGCGTGGTTTGCTCACGGGGACAGATCAGGTGGGCCGAGGGGAGTGAGTGGCCATCGGATTGCAATAGCGGTTGCCGCAGATGGAACAGGCACTCGCTGCCGGTGCCGGGGAGTAGCAGGGGCAAGGCGGCCGGTCCCGCGCTCTGCCAGCCCCAGAAGCGATCGATAAACGGCGCCAGGAGGCGGCAGGGGGGGTGACTCCAGCGTTCGATGGCCGTGGGCTCCATGGGTTGCTCTCCAGACCCGGTTTGTCGTTCATCATACGCCCGCGACCTTTGGAAACCCAAGGCCGAGGAGGAGGCCTCACGCAAACAGCTCATCGCCACTCTTGAAGCCCAGACCCGGATGACAGTCGAAACGCACCACGCCGACTGCTGCCTGGCCCGCGACTGCCTGTTTGACGCGGGCGACGCCCGTGGCACCGAAGCCGCCACACAGCTCGATGGCGACAATCCCGGCCGCCACCAGCTCTTGGGCGACCTGCTCGGCCTGGGCATAGCTGGTGACGGCCAGGGTGGTGACCTCGACTTCCGGGGTTTTGACGAGGGCTCGGTGCTGTGCTGGATCCGCCTCGGGGGCGATGAAGATGAACGAGGCCTTGAGAGTCATCTGGTTACTCCTGTGATGGGTAGACCCTCTTAGATTACGGAAGACGAGTCGGACTGAATTGTATAAATGCGACCTGAGGTGCGCACTCACAGGATCGGTGCTCCCTCGGGAAGACGCGATGAGCCATAGAGAAGGTGTGATGAACATAAAAAAGGGGTGAACCTGAGTTCACCCCGAAACGTGGGTATGGAGGGGCTAGATGCGGAATCTGTGGGCCAGGCTGTTCAGGTGTTGGGCGAGGGCGCTCAAATCCTTACAGGCGCTGGCGGTTTGGGCCGAGGCCTCACCCAGCTCGGCCGAGACGGTGTTGATGGTGATGATGTTGCGATTGAGATCGTCGGCCACCGAGTTCTGCTCTTCGGTGGCGGTGGCGATCTGGGTGTTCATATCCGAGATGTTGGCGACGGCGGCGGCGATGACCTCGATGCTGCTGCCGGCCTGGGCGGCCCGGCTGACGCACTGCTCGGCCATCTCCTGCCCCTTCATGGTGGCCTGTACCGCCTCATGCCCTCGTTGTTGCAGGGTGGCTATGATGCTGTTGATCTCCTGGGTGGATTGCTGAGTGCGCTGTGCCAGTGTGCGGACCTCATCGGCGACGACGGCGAAGCCCCGCCCTTGTTCTCCGGCTCGAGCCGCTTCAATGGCGGCATTCAGGGCCAGCAGGTTGGTTTGATCGGCAATACCGCGGATGACCTCCAGAACCACGCCGATGCGCGAGCTGTCCTGTTCCAACTCGTGCACCACCTGGGTGACGTGTTCGACCTCATTGGTCACCGCCTGAATGGCGCGCAGGGTTTCCTGAACGACCTGACCACCGGCCATGGCCTCCTGGTTGGCCTGTTGCGCAGCCTCGGCGGCCTGGGTGGTGCTACGGGCGACCTCATTGACCGTACTGCTCATCTCGTTCATGGCGGTGGCCAGGTAGGTGATCTCGCTTTGCTGTTGCTGCTGGCCATGCGCGGACTGACTGGCGATGGCACTGACCTCTTCGGTGGCGCTGCTGACTTGTTCAACGGCTCGGCTGAGCTCCTCGATTAGTGTGCGCAGATTGCCCTGCATGCGGCCGAAGGCGCGTGCCAGGGTGCCGATCTCATCGTGGTGGAATCGATCGTAATCCAGCTCGCTACGCAGGTCGCCATCGGCCACCTTTTCGGCTTGCTGCATCAGGCGGTGCAAGGGGCTACGGATCAGATTGCCCAGGCTCCAGGCCGCGAAGGCAACGAGAAGCAAGGAGAGCGCGATCAGGCTCCAGATATAGAGTTGGGCATCCGCATAGAGACGATCGCCTTCGGCACTGGCGGCCTCGGTATCTTCATGGTTGATCTTGATTAGCTTCTGGATCTGAGCCTTGAGGGCCAGGAATTGTTTGTCACTGGCGCCATTGAGCAGCTGGGCAGCGGCGGCCAGATCGCCTTGCTGGTTGAGGGCGGCAATCTGTTGGTGCTGACGCTGATAGTCACTCCAGAGCTGGTTCAGCTCCTGAACGGAAGCCGCATCATCCGGCTCCAGCTTCATGGATCGCAGTTTTTTCATCTCTCCTTCCAGAATGGTCTGATCGCTTTGCAGGCGAGAGGCATATTTCTGGATCTCTTCGGGAGAGTGTTTTTCCAGCATTCGTAACTGGCGGCGACGGTAGTCTGATGCGGTCACATCGATGGTGGCAACACTCAGCAGCCGGGGAATGTGTTCCCCCGCAATGATGGTGCTGGCTTCATTGACCCGTGCGAGCTGGTAGATGGCAAACAGGCCGAGGGCGAGAACGACGACAGCCATCAGGCTGAATGCCAGTAACAGCTTTTTGCTGATCGGTAGATTGAGAAAAAAAGACATAGGTTCTCCAGGGACTTGGACGGTTCCTCTAAGCGTAGTCGTGGCGCGCTCGAGATCTGGAAGCTGTGTTGGCTTTTGTGCTCTGCCGCTCATTGCGGCTTGATTGACGCTTTGCCCGTGTCTTTTCCCTAGTCCAGGGTACGGCGGAAGCGACGCAGGCCGATGGCCATCACCAGTGCGGTAAACAACAGCAAGGGCCATAGTTCCGGCCAGATATCGACGAAGGTGTTGCCGCGCAGCATGATGCCGCGGGTGATGCGAATGAAGTGGGTGGTGGGCAGCAGTTCGCCAATCCACTGGGCCCACAGCGGCATGCCACGAAATGGGAACATGAAGCCGGAGATGATGATGGAGGGGAGAAAGAAGAAAAAGGTCATCTGCATGGCTTGGGTCTGGTTACGGGCCTGACTGGAGATGGTGATGCCGACCACCAGATTGGCTGCGATAAACAGCATGATGACCAGGAGTAGCAGTGACAAGCTGCCGAGGAAGGGGACGCCAAACAGCCAGCGGGTCGCGCTGAGAATGATGGTGACCTGCACCAGTCCTATCAGCAGATAGGGGGCTATCTTGCCGATCATCACCTCAAACGGCCGGATCGGTGTGGCCAACAGATTCTCCATGGTGCCCCGCTCGACCTCCCGGGTGATGCCGAGTGCCGTCATCATGATCATGGTCATGGTCAATATCACCCCCATCAGGCCGGGAACCGTGTTGTATTGGGTGATTCCCTCCGGGTTATAGCGGCGATGAATGCGTAACTCGAATGGACTAGGGTCTTGAGCCAGCGAGGCCAGGGGCCCTTGCAGATCGTGGCGCAGGGCGCTCTGACTGAGCAACTGCATGGCGTTGATGGCGTTGGCGGTGGCTGTGGGATCGGTGGCGTCGGCCTCCATCTGCAGCACCGGGCGCTCGCCGCGTTGCAGGGCGCGCGCAAAGCCGGGTGGTATGGTGATGACAAACTGCACCTGTCCCCGCGACAGCTGCAGGCTGGCTTCGGCGGCGCCCAGGCTGGTGCTCTGGATGGCGAAGTAATCGGAGAGGCGCATGGCGGTGACCAGGGAGCGGGCGAAGGGGCTCTCATCCTGCACCACCACCAGGGTCGGCAGATGTTTGGGATCGCCGTTGATGGCAAAGCCAAACAGCGTCAGTTGCAGCAGCGGGATGCCGATCATCATGGCGAAGGTCAGGCGATCCCGTCGCAGCTGGATGAACTCCTTGCGGATCATGGCCCACAGGCGGCCCGGACTGAACAGCGTCATGAGTGCTCTTCCTCGGCAAAGTTATCGCGGGCCGACTGCATCAGACGGATGAAGAGATCCTCCAGCTGTGGCGGAATGGCTTGCCACTGGGTATTGGGCTGCTGCCGCCAGGGGGCGATGGCCTGGGCCAAGCGGTCGGCGTCCTGGCCACTCAGGTGCAGGGTGTTGCCGAAACGGGTGATCAGCTCGACGCCAGGCTGGCCGTTGAGGGCGTCAAACAGCGGCTGGGTCTGGCCGGTCACCTGCCAGGTGTGCAGACCGCTGTTGGCGATGAGCTCTGCCGGGGTGCCGCAGGCCAGCAAACGACCGTAGGCAATGTAGCCGAGGCGGTGACAGCGCTCGGCTTCATCCATGTAGTGGGTGGAGACCAGCACCGTCATCCCCTCGGCGGCCAGGGTATGGATCTCCTCCCAGAAGTCGCGTCGGGCCTTGGGGTCGACGCCGGCCGTCGGCTCGTCGAGCAGCAGCAGACGCGGTTGGTGCAGCATGCAGGCCGCCAGCGCCAGGCGCTGTTTCCAGCCCCCGGAGAGACTGCCGGCCAACTGGTGCTGGCGCTGGCTCAGCCCAAGCCGTTCCAGGGTCTGAGCGACCCGCTCCCGGATGCGATCCATGCCGTAGATACGGGCGACGAACTCCAGGTTCTCCCGCAGGCTCAGATCTTCATACAGGCCGAAGCGCTGGGTCATGTAGCCGACCTGGGCCTTGATGGCCGCCGCCTCGTGCACTATGTCGTGGCCCAGGGTGCGACCCGAGCCGCCGTCCGGGGTGAGCAGGCCGCACATCATGCGGATCGAGGTGGTCTTGCCGCTGCCGTTGGGGCCGAGAAAGCCGTAGATCTCGCCCCGTTGCACCTGCATCGACAGGTGGTCGACCACGGTGCGATCGCCATAGCGCTTGGTCAGCCCCTCGACGTCGATGACGGCCGCTTCGTTCATGAGTGGGGCTCCAGGCTGACTTCCAAGGGTTGGCCCGGATGCAGTGGACTGGCCGCGCCGGGTTCCGGCTTGGCCTCGACCAGGAACACCAGGCGGGCCCGATTCTCCTGGCTGTAGATCACCGGGGGGGTAAATTCGACTTCGCTGGCGATATAGCTGACCCGAGCCGGGATCGGCGCCGGGCAGCCATCGCAGTACAGCGTCACCCGGCTGCCGACGTTCAACTCGGGGCGACGCGGCTCCGGCAGATAGAAGCGGGCCTTGAGCGCATCGGGGGGCAACAGGGTGACGACGGGTGCGCCGGCCGGTACCCATTCCCCGGGGCGGTAGAGGATCTGCTCGACCCGCGCGGCCTGGCTCGCCTGCTGCTGTTTCTGGGCCAGCAGCCAGGATTGGTGATCCAGATCGGCCTGGGCGGCCTGAACCGCCAGCCAGGCGGCCTGGCGCTGATCCTCCCGCGCCGCCAACTGGGCGACGCGCAACTCGGCGGCGATGGCCTCGCGATTCCCCGACTCCTGCTGCACGCGGGTGGCGTAACTCTCCAGGGTGGCGGTGCTCACCACCCCCTGGCGGGCCAGTTTCTGCTGGCGTACCCAATCGCGCCGGGCCAGCTCCAGACTGGCGCTGGCGGCGGCCAGCTGGGCCTGCAGCACCTTGAGTTCATCACGGCGTTTACCCTTGTCCAGATCGGCCAGTTGCGCCTGGCTCTGTTGCAACCGGGCCTTGGCGGCGGCCAGGTTGCTGCGCTCGGGTTCGGCCTCCAGGCGGAACAACGGTGCCCCAGCGGCCAGCTGCTCACCCTCGGTCACGCTCAGTTGTTGCAGACGGCCGCCCTGCGGCGAGGCGACCCGCACATAGTCACCTTCGACATAGCCGGGCAGCCGTTCGTCGGGCGGTTGGCAGCCCACGAGGGGGAGCAGTGCGACCAGGGCCGCCCAGCGGATGGGGGATACGAGGATCATGCCGACTCTCCTTGATAGCGCTGACGCAAGGCCTGCAGGCCGCCCCAGCTGAAGGCGGTGATGTGATCGGCGATCTGTTGCAGGCCCGCCTCATCCAGTTGGATCTCCGGGGTGAAGCGCTCGATCATCGGTCGTCCGGTCATGTAGAGGACGCACTGACCAAACAGGCTATAGAGACTCTGGGCCACTACCCGCTCCGGCACCCGCTCGCCGAGCAGGGTTCGCACAATGGCGGTGGCGATATGAAATTGCGGCGAAGCGAAGCGCTCGAACAGCAGCTCGAAGGCGGCCGTCGGATTCATCATCTCGCGCAGCAGCAGCGGGCCGATGCGGCTGGGATTGGCCGGATCGGAGAGCCGGTGCAGCAGTGCGCTGACTAGCCAGCGCAGTTGCTCCTGCGGGTCGCTCTGCTCCGGCGCGTTCAGCGGCAGACGGGCGATGGCCTGTTCGGCGTGGTGGCTGAGCACCGCCCGGTAGAGCCCCTCCTTGCCGCCAAAATGGTAGTTGATGGCCGAGAGCCCCAATCCGGCACTGCGGGTGATGTTCTGGACGCGGGCCGCCCGATAGCCCATGGCCAGAAACTCGTCGGTAGCGGCCTGTAGCAGAGCCTGACGACTCTCTTCGCCATTGCTGTTTTTGCCCGGAGAGGCGGCGGATGTGAACATGGTGAACTCATGGATCGGGATCGTTAAAAATACTTTATGAAAAAATATTTCCATTTTCACTCATTTTCGTCACTTTTTTTGTGGAGATGGGATGGCGGTGGCTGCGGCCATCGATGATTTTGCCACCACTGAGTCACTGACCCCGCAAACCCGGACTGATAGAATGGGCCGTGGAATAGAGTCAGGTTAGGGATGACCGATGCGATTAACCAACCAGATAGTGGCGCTGCTCTGCCTGTGCGTCCTGGGTACCGTATTGCTAGCGACACTCGCGGCGGCTCTGGGTTTTCATGCGCTGACCGATCGCTTTCAGCGTGAGGAACTGCGGGCCGTGGTTGAGATTTTCGAGCACGAGGTGCTGGCGCAATATGAATCGCCGCGTCTGCAGGGCTGGTTGCCGCCCCTGTTGCGGGCCAACGGCGTCCAGGAGCTGACCGTGACACTGGATGATGCGCTGCTGTTCCACTACCAGGAGGCGGGCCGCGACCTGCACTCCGATGAGTTGCAGGAGGTGCGTTACGCCGGTGCCCGTTACCCGACGCTGCATATGCGTTTTCTTATTCAACCGGCGTTGAGTCAGCTCGATCGTCTCTATGCACCGCTGAGTAGCCTGGGGTTTGGCTTGCTGGCTATCGGGCTCGGGTTGTGGGCCGCGCTGCACTGGCTGCGGCGCCAGCTGCTGGGGGTTGAGCTCCTGGCGCGCCGGGGGCAGCACATTCTGCGCGGTGAGCAGGGGAAGCTGCGGCACGACATCGAGCTGGAGTGGCCTCGCAGTGCCAGTCAGGCCTTGAGCCATCTGCAGGGCGAGCTGGCCGATGCCCGCAAGGAGCGCGGACGTTTCGACTCCTTCATCCGCCGCAACGTCTTCATCGATAAACAGCTGGGCATCGGCAACCGTCTCTTCTTCGACAACCGCTTCGAGGCGGCGATGAGCAATGCCGATTACAGCATTGGTGCCGTGATGCTGTTGGAGTTCGAGGGGGTGGAGTCCATCTTGCGGCAGGAGGGGGAGACGCAGGCCATCGAATGGCTGCAGCGCTGCAGTGAGCTCATCGGTCATTTCTTGCAACGCCATGCCGGGGCCATTCAGGGTCGTTACTCGGGCCACCGGCTGGCCATCCTGCTGCCCGGCTTTTCCAAACAGGAGACCCTGACGGCGGCTGAACAACTGCTCAACCAGTTGCAGCGCCTGGGCTGGCCCGAGTCGGTGGATCCGGAGCGGAGCCTGTATATCGGAGCCGTTTGCTATCAGCCTGGGGAGTCGATGCTGCAGGTCGAGGAGGAGGCCGAGCAGGCGCTGCGCGGGGCTCGATTGCAACAGGAGAGTGGTTTCTTTCTCTACGAGAAGCCGCTGCGCGTCACGACCCAGGAGAAGGGGACGGTTCGCTGGCGCACCCTGCTGGAGCGGCAGTTCGCCCGGCGGAAGCTGACCTATTGTCTGCAGAACGCCTATGGCGGTGAGCCGATGCGCCCCCTGCTGCATGAGATGTTGGCCCGGCTGCCGGATGGCCGAGGCCAGCTGCTGCCCGCCGCCGGTTTCATCGCCATGGTCGAGAAGGTGGGCATGCAGATCCCCTTCGATCGCCAGATGAGCCAGTTGGCCCTTTCTCTGTTGCCCGCGGAAGGAAAAGTGCCTCTGGCACTCAATTTGCACCCATTGACCCTGCTGGATCACGACTATCGTCACTGGTTTTGGATGGCGTTGTTGCGGTTAGGCCGGCGCCGTGCTGCCATGCTGGTGGTGGAGCTCAACGAGGGGCTGGTCAGTCGTTATCAGGAGCAGTTGCGGGCGCCATTGCGAGAGCTGAGGCTGCTCGGGTGCCAGTTGTCGGTCGACCACGCCGGACAGGAGGTGGTCAGCACTCACTACATTCGCGAGTTTGAGCTGAGCTTCTTGAAGATCCACCCCAGCCTGGTCCGCGACATCCAGCACAGACCCCTCAATCAGATGGCGGTACGCTCCCTGGTAGGGGGTTGCGCCAATGGGCCGACCCAGGTGATTGCGGTGGGCGTGGAGAGTGAGGGGGAGTGGCGGATGTTGGAGTCACTCGGCGTCGTTGGCGGCCAGGGATTTTGGTTTGATGGCGCCACTGGGCTGGTGTGAGTGGTTATTTTAGGTTGGAGCCGATTGTTGGTTGGTTTGACTGAGATGGGGCGTTTGTAGGGTTCAGATCTGCTGGAATATAACCTAATATGGACATCTATTTGCTTCGAGGGGGCTTTCTGCTTTGATGCGCTTAATCAGCCACTGGTTTCATCGTGAGCGGAGCCAGCCCTGCGTCGCGCTTGGCATGAGCCAGGATCGTATCCTGCTGGTTCGCGGCCAGCCGACCCCGTTGTTTGAGCAGGAGAGCTGTAACGGTCAGGCCGATTGGCCGCGAGCGGTGCAGAGCCTGTTGACCCGAACCCACCTGACCGGCAGCCCGGTCCGCGTGCTGCTCAACGGCACCCTGTTTCAGCAGATCCAGATCGAACGACCCGATGTGCCCGACGAGGAGCTGAACGGCGCTCTGCCCTGGGCGGTCAAAGATTTTGTCACCGAGCCGGTCATGCAGCTGAGCTGCGATTACTACGAATTGCCAACCAATCCGGCGGCGCGGCCCCGCCTGGCGGTGGTCTGCGTGCCGAAGGCGCGGATGCAACTGATCGCGCAAGGGGTCAACGCCGTCGCCGCATTGGAGCTGGTGACCACCGAGGAGCTGGCGTTGGCCGATCTGCTGGGCAACAAGGAGCAGATGCAACTGCTGCTCTATCAGGTGCCCGGCCAGGATGTCTCCCTTCTGGCCGTCTTTCGCGGTCAGCTCTGTTTCAGTCGCCAGTTGCGCGGTTTCGGTCAGTTGGCCGAACAGGCGGTGGGCAATCTCAGCGCCGAACTGCTCGATCTGCTCTCCTTGGAGATCCAACGCTCACTGGATTATCTGGTCGCCCAGCTGAAACTGCCGGAAGCCGTGCAGCTGCATGTGGCCATCGCCGCCCCGGATCTCGGTGGTCTGGTGCGTCATCTGGCGGCCAATTTTTCGATGGCGGTCTCGGCGATGGCCAATCCGGCCGTGGCGGCCGGCATTGAGTTCCTTCCGCTCTACGGCGTGTTGCAGGCGGAGGTCGAAGCATGAAGATCCGGATCAACCTCTATGGTGACGAGTTTCGCCCCCGTCGGCAGTGGGGCACGCTGCCGCAGATGGCGCTGGCCTGGGGACTCTGCCTGTTGGTGCTGGTGGTCGCGCAACTGACGCTGCAGCATCTGCAGAGCCGTCAGCGGGCCGACAACCAGCAGCAGGAGTTGACCCTGAACGCCTTGCGCAGCGAGGGCGAACGCCTGCTGGCCGAGCAGGCCAAACGTCAGCCTGATGCGGAGCTGAGCCGGCAGAATAAGGCGCTGGCCCGGCAGGTGAAGGTCAATCAGCAGCTGTTAGCCAGTCTGGCGGCGCGAGAAATGCTCAAGAGCAATGGGTTTGCCCAACTGCTGGCCGACTTGGCGCGCATTGGCAGCCAGGGGATCGCCTTGCAGCACATTCAGTTCGATGAGGGACGAATCTCGTTGTCGGGGCTGGCCCGCAACAGCCAGGATGTACCGGCCTGGGTCAGTCGCTTTGCCGAGACCGAGGCGTTGGCCGACAAGCCATTTGCGGAGTTGGAAATCGCCCGCGACGGAGAGGGGGGCTTGGCATTTCAGCTGCGCAGCCCAGAGCCGGTGGCGGCTGCCTCGGCGGCCGTGACGACGCAAACGGGGAAGAAACCATGAAGCAGTACTGGCAATTCCTGGCGACCCGCGTCCTGGCCATGAGCCCGCGCGAACGCCTGCTGATCGCTCTGACCGGCATCGCCTTGTTGCTGATGCCGGGTTATTCGCTGCTGCTGGAGCCGACCTGGCTGGGGTGGCACGCCGAGCAGCAGAGCAGTCAGGAGCTGGCACAGGCCATCGCCCAGAGTCAGTTGGAGAATCAGAGTCGCCAGCAGGCGCTGCTGCGTGATCCCAACCAGCCGCTGCGGGATGAACGGCAACAACTGCAAGCCGAGCTGCAGCGGCTCGATGGCGAACTCAAGGATCGGACCCTGGATCTAATCCCGGCCGAGCACATGCCGGCATTGCTGGAGCAGATGCTGGCGCGCTCCGGTCGCCTGCGACTGGTCTCCTTGACCGCGCTGGCGCCGAAACCCCTGATGACGGGAACCGAGGAGAGCATGCTGTTCCAGCATGGTCTGCGGCTGCGCCTCCAGGGGCGCTACTTCGATATTCTGCAGTACCTGCGAGCCCTCGAAGGGCTGCCGGAACACTTCTACTGGCGTCGTCTGGACTATCAGGTCGAGCAGTATCCCGAGGCGAGCGTCGAACTGGAGCTCTACACCCTCAGTGGCAGCAAGGAGTTTATTCGTGGCTAGATGGTGGTGGTTAGCAATCGGCCTGCCCTGTTGCGGCGTCTGGGCGGCGACCGAAACGTTGCAGGATCCGACTCAGCCGTTGCAAGGTCTGCGCGGGAATGGAGCCGTGACGCAGCAGGCCGCTGCATTGCCGCGTCTGCAGGGCTTGGTGCAGGGGCGGGGGCCCCAGCAGGCCCTGCTCAATGGTCACAGCTATCGCCTCGGCGACAACGTGGCGGGCTATCGACTGGTGGCCATTCATCGCGATGGTGTGGTGCTGGAGCGTGATGGACAGCGTCACGCGCTTTCTCTTTATTCAAGCAAGGTCAAAATTCAATGAGCAAGATCCCTTTCCCTTTCTCGATGATCGCACTGGCCCTGCTGCTGAGCGGTTGTGTCACCTACCAGCATCCGGAGCCGGTAGAGGCCAAGGATGCGTTGAAGCAGGCGCAGGGGACCACCGCCGCACTGAACGTGCCGGATGCGGTGCAGGCCGAGCTGTTGTCGACTACGCCGGCAGTTCCCATCGCCGAGCCCTACGTGCCGGAGCGCCGCTTCCGGGTTGCGGCCAAGGATGTCGAGGCCAGCGAGTTTTTTGCGTCCTTGATGAAGGATGGTCGTTACAGCGTGGCGGTGCATCCGGGCGTCGAGGGGCGGATCAACCTGGATTTGCGCGAGGTGACCCTGCCCGAGGTGCTGGATACGGTGGCCAACATGTATGGCTATGACATCCGGCGCACCGGCACCGTCTATCACGTCTATCCGGCCGGTCTGCGCACCGAAAGCTTCCCGGTCAACTACCTGATGCTGACCCGTCAGGGGCTGTCGCGCACCAGCATCACCTCCGGGGGGGTGACCGAGCAGGATAACAACAATAACTCCAACTCCAGCAGCTCCGATAACAGCAGCAACTCGAACAACAGCTCGAACAATGACAATCAGAACAACAACGGCTCGAGCAACAGCAACAATGGCACCGTGATTGAGACCGGCAGCAAGAGTAATTTCTGGAAGGATCTGGAGACCGCGTTGCAGCACCTGATCGGCTCTGGCAATGGCCAGGCGGTGATCCTCAACCCGCAGGCTGGCCTGGTGACGGTGCGCGGCATGCCGGAGGACATCAAGGCGGTGCGCGAGTTCTTGAGCCAGTCCGAGCGTCAGCTCAAGCGGCAGGTGATCCTGGAGACCAAGATCATGGAGGTGCGCCTCAATGAGGGGTACCAACAGGGGATCCAGTGGAACAACCTCAGTGCCCAGTGGAATGATGGCAAGGGGATGACCGGCGGCGGCTCCCTGGTGGGCCTGCCGGCGGTCACCAATCCTACGGCCACCCTGCTCGGCGGTGGCGCCGGACTGCAGTTTTCCGACGGCAACTTTGATGTGGTGGTCAACCTGCTGAAGACCCAGGGTGATGTGAATACCCTCTCCAGCCCGCGGGTGACGGCGACCAACAACCAGAAGGCGGTGATCAAGGTCGGTAGCGACGAGTACTTCGTCACCGGCATCTCCTCCAACACGGTCGTCACCTCCAGCACGCCGGTGGTGACTCCGGACATCGAGCTGACCCCCTTCTTCTCCGGGGTGGCGCTGGATGTGATGCCGCAGATCGACGAACAGGGCAACGTGCTGATGCACATTCATCCGTCGGTCATCGATGTTACCGAGCAGACCAAGACCATCGATCTGGGATCCCTCTCCGGCACGACCGGCACGGCCTACAACCTGCCGATGGCCTATAGCAACATTCGCGAGTCCGATACCGTGGTGCAGGCCAAATCCGGCGATGTGATCGTCATCGGTGGCTTGATGCGGACCAACAAGGAACAGCAGGTCAGCAAGGTGCCTTGGCTGGGGGATATTCCCTGGGTTGGCGAGGCCTTTACCAACCGCAAGGAGAGCACCTACAAGACCGAGCTGGTCATCATGCTCAAGCCGCAGGTCATCGAAGCCGACACCTGGCAGAAGGAACTGCAACGCTCCGGCGAACTGCTGGACAAGTGGTATCCGGAGCGCTAGGCCGTGTATCAAGCACACTTCGGTCTGCAGGAGCCGCCCTTCGGTCTGACCCCCAACACCGGCTTCTATTACGGTTTGCCGCCCCATGAAGAGGCGCTGCAGGTGCTGCGGGTGGCGCTGGCCAACGGCGAAGGCTTCATCAAGGTGACGGGGGAGGTGGGGACCGGTAAGACCCTGCTGCTGCGCAAACTGATGGGCGAGCTGGCGCAGGAGCATCAGGTGGCCTATCTGCCCAACCCCTATCTCGAAGCCGATGAACTGCGTCAGGCGCTGGCGCTGGAGTTGGGGGTGCCAGCCGATGGCGGCGCCCTGGCGGTGACCGATGCGATCCACCACCGATTGGTGGCGCTCAAGCGTGAGGGGCGCAGCGCCGTCTTGCTGCTCGACGAGGCGCAATCCCTGCCCGATGCCAGCCTCGAGGCGATCCGGCTGTTCGGCAACCTGGAGACTGAATCCAGCAAACTGCTGCTGGTGGTGTTGTTTGGCCAACCGGAGCTGGATGAACGATTGCAGGCGGATCACCTGCGCCAACTGCGGCAGCGCATCACCTTTGCCTACCGTCTGCGTCCGCTGGTGCGCGATGAGACCCGGGCCTATCTCGAATACCGGCTGGTGACCTCCGGCTACCGCGGTCCGGTACTGTTTGCGCCGATGGCGGTCCGTCTGTTGTGGCGTGCCAGCCGTGGCATTCCCCGTCTGATCAACATCTTGGCGCACAAGAGCCTGATGGTGGCCTACGGCCGCGGCGATGGGCTGATCCGGGCCCATCATGTTCGGGCGGCGATCCGCGATACCGAGGATGCACTCTTACCCATGAGCCGTTGGTGGTGGACGGCCTTGCTGCTGGTCGCGCTGGCCTCGGCCTTGTTGTTACGGGGAGCCTTATGAGCGTCATCAATACCATGCTCCGAGATTTGGAGCAGCGCGAAGGACAGACGCTGTCTGGCCGTTATCAACCTCCGGCGCCGCGGCGCTGGCGCCTGCTACTTGGGATGGCCCTGTTGCTGCTGATCGCCGTGCCCGCGCTGGCCTACTGGCTGTGGTCCGGCAAGGGCGAGACCGATACTGATGCCGCCGAACCGGTGGCGGCCGGGCCTGTGGTTCAGGCGGTCCCGCTTGCCGAAAAACTGGCGCCGCCGGCGGAAGCGCCGGTGGCCAGTACGGCCGTCGCCCCGTCGGCCGCTGCCGGGACCTCTTCCGGCCTCGCCTCTTCCGCCGTTGCTTCTGCCAGCGCGCTTTCATCTGCCGTGGCACCGGCGGTTTCCCAGGCGTCTGCGTCGGTCAACGCTCCGGCTCGGGCGGCGGTCGTGGCGACGGCCGCGCTTCACTCTTCAGAGACCTCTTCGCCGCAGGAACCTGCGGTAAGCGAAGCGGTGGACGATGCACTGCTTGGCCCCGACGAAGGACCGCAGCCGACGGAGGCCTCCGAGTTGGTGGATACGGAGTCGGTGGCAGCCGAAGAGCCCAGGGGATCGCTGGAGATCGCCGAAGAGCATCTGTCGCCGCAGCAGGAGGCGGCGCTGGAGCGTCGCAAGGGGCTGCAGGCCATCAGCAAGGGACAGCTGGGGGTGGCTCGCGATGCCTTTGCTCAGGTGCTGGCCAACGATCCGCTGGATCATGAGATCCGGGAGCGGTTGGCGGGGCTGTTCTATGGCGAAGGACGACTGCCGGAGGCACAGCGGGTGCTGGCCGACGGGATCCGCCTTGCCCCGGCGCAGGCTAATTTTCGGCTGATGCTGGCCCGCGTGGCGTTGGCCGGAGGCAACAAGGCCCAGGCCCTGCAGACGCTCAGTGAGCTGGAGCCGATGGTGAGCCGCAATCTGGATTATTACGCCACCCGCGCCGCGTTGGCCCAGGAGCTGGAGCAACCCGCCGTGGCGGCACGCAGCTACCAGCAACTGGTAGTGGTCCAGCCGAGCGAGGCGCGCTGGTGGCTGGGGTTGGCTATCGCCATGGATAAACAGGGGCGTGTGCTGGCGGCTCTGGATGCCTATCGCAAGGCGCTTACCCTGCCGCTGAGCCCGGCTTCCCGGCAGTTTGTGCAACAACGTATCGGGCAACTGGAGTAGGAACCATGGCGCAACCCAGACTCAAAATGCGACTCGGCGACCTGCTGGTGGCCGAAAGCATCATCACCGACGATCAGTTGCAACTGGCACTGCAACAGCAACGGCAGACGGGCCGCAAGCTGGGAACCACGCTGGTGGATCTGGGCTTCATCGGTGAGGAGCAGTTGCTGAAATTTTTGGCGCAGCAGTTGAACATCCCGTTCTTCGACCTCTCCAAGCTGTCGATCCAGATGCAGGCGGTGCAGTTGATCCCCGAGGTGCATGCCCGTCGTCACCGAGCGCTGGCGGTGAACCAGAGTGGGGATGAGGTGACGGTGGTCATGTCGGATCCGGCGGATCTGGCGGCCCTGGATGCCCTGGCTGCCTTGATCGCTCCCCGCGAGTTGAAGCTGGCGGTGGCGCGGGAAGCCCAACTGCTGCAGTACTTCGATCAGCTCTATCGTCGAACCAAGGAGATCGAGAGTTTCGCCGAACAGTTGCAGGAGGAGTATCAGGAGACCGGTTTCGATCTCGGGCTGGCCGATACCGGCGCCAGCGAGAGCGAGGCGACGGTGGTCAAGCTGCTGCGCTCGGTGTTTGAAGATGCGGTGCAGGTGCATGCCTCGGATATCCACATCGAGCCCGATGAGAAGGTGCTGCGGATTCGGCAACGCATCGACGGCGTACTGCATGAGAACGTGCTCAACGAGGTGCGGATCGCGCCGGCTCTGGTGCTGCGCCTGAAGTTGCTGGCGGGTCTCGACATCTCCGAGAAGCGGCTGCCGCAGGATGGCCGGTTCAACATGCGGGTCCGGGGTCATGAGATCGACGTGCGGATGTCGACCATGCCGGTACAACACGGCGAATCCGTGGTCATGCGTCTGCTGGATCAGTCGGCAGGCCTGTTGTCGCTGCACGACACCGGGATGCCGGAGCTGTTGCTGCAACGCTTCCGCCGCCAGCTGCGGCGTCCTCACGGCATGATAGTGGTCACCGGTCCCACCGGGAGCGGCAAGACCACCACCCTGTACGGAGCCCTCTCCGAGTTGAATCAGCCCGGGAACAAGGTGATCACGGTCGAAGACCCGGTGGAGTACCGCTTGCCGCGCATCAACCAGGTTCAGGTCAACCCGAAGATCGGTTTGGATTTTTCCACCGTGCTGCGGGCCACCTTGCGCCAGGATCCGGACATCCTGCTGGTGGGGGAGATGCGCGATCAGGAGACGGTCGAAATCGGCCTGCGCGGCGCCATGACCGGCCACCTGGTGCTGACGACGCTGCACACCAACGATGCGATCTCCAGCGCCCTGCGCCTGATGGACATGGGCGCCCCCGGCTACCTGGTCGCCAGCGCCCTGCGTGCCATCATCGCCCAGCGGCTGGTGCGGCGGATCTGTCGCTACTGCCATGAAGAGCACGAGGTCGAGGCCGGAGAGATGATCTGGTTGAGCAACCTGTTTGGCGAAGGGGTGCATGCCCATCGTTTCCACCGGGGCCGGGGTTGCCAGAGTTGCAACTTTACCGGCTATGCCGGCCGGATCGGGGTCTTCGAGCTGCTGGAGCTGGATCAGCCGATGATGGATGCATTGCGGCGCAACGATCCGGAGGGCTTTGCCCGTGCCGCGCGGGAACATGTCGAATATCGGCCACTGGTGGCTATGGCGTTTGAGTACGCCACCCAGGGGATCACCACCATCGACGAGGTGCTGCGTCTGGCCGAGGTAGTCAGCTAATGGCTTTTTTTACCTACCAGGGGCGGGATAAACAGGGGCGCGCCGTTAGCGGTCAGCTGGAGGCGGCCAGCGAGCTGGTGGCCGCCGAGCAACTGATGCGCCGCGGCATCATGCCCACCGGCTTGCGGGCGGGGAAACCACCTCGTCAGGGCATCACCTGGCGGGATCTGCTGGAGAGTCAGGTTGGCCTGGAGGAGCTGGTGATCTTCACCCGGCAGATGTATGCGCTGACCAAGGCCGGGATCCCCATCATGCGGGCCATTCATGGCCTGTGTGACACCGCCCATGGCAAACCGTTACGCCGCGCCTTGCAGTCTCTGGAAAGCGAGCTCGGCAGTGGCCGACCGCTGTCGACGGCGATGCAGGCCCACCCCAAGGTATTCAACAGCCTGTTTATCGCCATCGTCCATGTCGGTGAAAACACCGGCCGGCTCGAAGAGTCCTTCTTGCAGCTCTCCAACTACTTTGCCCTGGAGCTGGAAACCCGCAAACGGATCAAGACGGCGATGCGTTACCCGATGCTGGTGCTGGGATTCATCGTCGCTGCCATGTTTATCCTGAATATCTTTGTCATCCCGACCTTCGCCAACATGTTCGCCAAGTTCGGCGTCGAGTTGCCGCTGGCGACCCGTATCTTGCTGGCCACCTCGCACTTCTTCGTCAACTGGTGGTGGCTGTTGCTGCTGCTGGGCGTGGCGGCCGTCGGCGGCTGGTCCCGCTGGGTCAAGACTGCCAAGGGCGAGCTGACCTGGCATCGCTGGCAACTGAAACTGCCACTGATCGGCAGCATCATCAGCCGTTCGCTGCTGGCGCGCTTTGCCCGCAGTTTTGCCATGATGTTGCGCGCCGGCGTGCCCTTGAACCAGGCGCTGAATATGGTGGCCGAGGCGGTGGACAATGCCTTCGTGGCCGGCCGGATCCGCGAGATGCGCACAGGGGTCGAGCGGGGCGAAAGTCTGCTGCGGACCGCCGCCGCCAGCCAGCTGTTCACCCCGCTGGTGATGCAGATGTTTGCCGTGGGTGAAGAGACCGGCCAGGTGGATGAACTCATGCAGGAGGCGGCGGAGTTTTACGAGCGCGAAGTGGATTATGATCTCAAGACGCTGACCTCACGCATCGAGCCGATCCTGCTGGTGATCGTCGCCTGCATGGTGCTGATCCTGGCGTTGGGGATCTTTACCCCGATGTGGGACATGATGCGTGCGGTGCGGGGGCACTGACCGTGTCCCAGCAGAGCGAGGCCAACGATCAGGTCCTGGGGTTATTCAGATTCGGTCTAACCATCAGCCTGATGTTGCTGTTGATGTGGGGCATCGCCAGCCAGTATCAGAGCCATCGGCGTCAGGCGCAGCGTGCGGCCCTGAGTGCCCTGGCCAGCCGTTTTGCCGAGCAGGTCGAACAGTTGCATGGCTTCTGGTTGAGCCAGAATCGGCCGCCTCGCCTGTATGCCCGATTGTCGACGGGCAGCCTGGATCGGCAGGGCGGTTTACAGATGCAGGCCGGCCAAGGGGTGGCCTATGCGATGAGTCGCCAGGGGTGGCCCATCGGGGGGGTTGGCCAGGCGGAAGCGGATGGCTGCGGTCAGCTCTGGCGTAGCCTGCTGGCGATGGCGCCGGAGATCGATGGCGACGAAGTGCAGGTTACCCCCTTGCGACTGGCGCCGGGTTGTGAGTTTCGTTTGGGGGTGGATGGATTTAACTACCGTTTTACCGATGGTATGGTGACCGTGGTCGGTGGTGAATGAGGCGCATCTGTTGGGGTTGGCTCGCGTTCAACCCTATAATTTGTTGAGAAAAAAGGAAGAGAGTCATGAAACAGCAAACCGGCTTCTCACTGATTGAACTGGTCATCGTCATCGTGGTGCTGGGGATCCTGGCGGTCACGGCGCTTCCTCGTTTTCTCGACGTGAGTGAAGAGGCTAAAAATGCCAGCGTCGAAGGCGTCTCTGGTGGCTTTGCGACCGGCGTATTGCTGGTGCGGGCGCAGTGGGAGGCCAAGGGGCGCAGCAAAGAGGGGGGCATCAACACCATCCTCTATGATGGCAATCGCTTCTATCTGACTACGCCGACCGATGCCGAGGTTGAATCCGGACAGATCTCACCGGGTTATCCCATCGATACCAGCTCCAGCGGTAGCGTTAATGTGTCACCCGGCGGCCTGACCTCGGCGCGCTGCCTCTATATCTGGAATGGCCTGCTGCAGAACCCGCCCAAGGCCACCAATGATTTTAATGAGGTCGTGTCCAGCAAAAATGATATGAAGTACTATGTCTCCGTGGACGGCTCGGGTAATGATTCGGTATGCCGATACTATCTGGTCAATGCCCTGAACAAGACGGCCAATGGTGGCTACGAAGACCCCAATAACCAAACTGACAAGTTCAAGAGTTTTAGTTATCGCCCGGCCTCCGGCCAGGTGGAAACCCATATCAATAATTGAATCCGTCATTGAACCAAAACCCTGAAGGAAATTGTTATGAAGCGTAGTGCAGGTTTTACTCTGATCGAACTGGTCATTGTGATTATCATTCTGGGCATCCTGGCCGTTACAGCCGCGCCCAAGTTCTTGAATTTGCAAGGTGATGCCCGTGAGGCAACCCTCAAGGGCATGAAGGCCGCCATGGAAAGTTCGGCCTCCATTGTCTATTCCAAGGCAGTTATTAAGGGGCAGGAAACGGCATCTTCTGCTGTTGACACTAATGGCATCAAAACCATATTTGGTTACCCAACAGCCACATCGGCTGGTATCGGGTCTGCCTTGGATTTCAGTACTGCTGATTGGAGTGTTTCCAGTGCCGACAAGACCTACACCATGACCCCGAGCGGTGCGCCGTCTAGCTGCACTGTGACCTATACCGAAGCTGAGTCTGGGAAACGTCCGGTGGTTACTGCCGTTGATGCGAGCAAATGCTAAATCGTTAATGGTTTAGCATGACAGACATTGTCTGTCGCGTTGTTTACGGGGTGCTGGCGGTGAACGCCGCACCCCGTTTTATTGGGTGGTGAGCCCCGGTGGTGAGTCGATGGCAAGGAGCTGCATGCGCAGGATAAGTGGTTTTACCCTGATCGAGCTGGTGATGGTGATCCTGTTGATCGGCATCCTGGCAGCCTATGCGCTGCCCCGCTGGATTGGTCAGAGCAGCTTCGAGGCAAAAACCGCCCGCGACGAAGTGGTGGCCCGGCTGCGCCTGGTGCAGAGCCTGAACATGCAGGAGCCCAGCGATCGTTGCAGCTGGTGGGTGGCCCAGGGGAACCGCTTTGCGCACATCACGCTGCAACCCTGCGCCGTGCCGCCGGCCCTGGCCAGCTGGACTCCCGCACAATTGAGCCGGGGGCGGCTGGTGGCCGTGAGTGAGGGCGTCGCCATCGCCGCGGGGCAGAGTCTGCAACTGCGCTTTGATCGGCAGGGGCGTCCACTGGGCAGTTGCCAGAATGGCTGCCAGTTGGTCATCACCGGCGGTGGTGAGTCGCTCACCCTGGCCATCGATGCCGAGGGGTATATCCATGCGCTCGACTAACCCTCATCCCCTGCGTCGCGGTTTCACCCTGATTGAGCTGGTGATCGGCATAGTGCTGCTGGCGGTGGCGCTCGGTGGCATGATGGGGCTGCTGGTCAGTCAGACGAGTCAGGCGACCGATCCGGTGCAGCAGGTGCGGGCGGCCCAGCTCGCGCAACGACTGCTGAACGAAATCCTCAGTCGCTCTTTCGATGCTCACTCGGATCACAATGGCAGTCGCTGGCGCTGCGGGGAGACGGTCGATGGTATCCCCTATGATGCCTGTACTCTTCCTGCAGCCTATGGCCCTGAGAGCGGCGAGAGCAGCAGCTATCTGTTTGACGATGTGGATGATTACCACACGCCCGCCATCTGTGCTTCGCATCTGACCAGTTGTGCGGGGGGGGAGTGGGTTCCTGCGGCCTACTTCACCCAGAGCAGTGATGAGGTGCGCGATGACTATCGCAACTACCAGGTGCGTATCCTGGTGGCTCCGGGGGCGGGTTGCACCGCGGTGCTCTGCTCGACTTTCAAGATCATCCGACTGACGGTTCGTCTGCCCGATGGCAGCGAGCTGCCGTTTGCCGTGACCCGGGGGAACTACTGATGAGAACCCCGAACGGTTTTACCCTGATTGAACTGGTGGTCGTCATCCTGCTGCTGGGGGTGATGGCGACCTTTACCAGTCAGTTCATCAGCACCGGAACCCAGCTGTATGCTGATGCCAGTGCCCGTGAGCAACTGATGAGCGATGTGCGCTTTGGCGTGGAGCGGCTCAATCGCGAGGTGCGGGATGCGGTGCCTGGCACCCTGAGCCTTAGCAGCGATGGCCAATGCGTCAGCTTCTGGCCACTCGCTGCGGTCAGTCGCTATGTGAGCCTGCCGCTGTCGGCGTCCGGCAGCCTGACCTTCCTGTCGCCGATGAGTGGCGTGGTGCAGGCCGCCGACTATGCGGTGGTCTATCCCGTAGGCATGAGTCCGTCGACCCCGTATGGTTGCAGCGCCGGTCTGTGCGTGGCGCGGGTGAGTAGTGCGCCGGTCTTGGTGGCCGGAGAAACTCAGCTCTGGTCGGTCGGCCTGTCGGCGATCCCCAGTGGCACCTTTGGCGGCTTTGCCGCCGAGTCGCCGGGCAAGCGGCTCTTCTTCGCCCGCGAGCAGATCTCCTTCTGCCGCAATGGTCTGAATCAGCTAATCCGCGAGTCGACCCTCCTGGCTTCCGGCGTGACCAGCCGCAGCGTGATGGCTGAGCACCTGACTCAGGTCCGCTTCTATCAGGACCCCCAATCGTTCCATCACCAGGGGGAGTTGGGGGTCAATCTGACCTTCAGTCAGCGTGGTGAAACGGTACAGTTCAGCCACAAGGTGGAGGTGAACAATGTCCCTTGAACGTGGGCGTCCTGCGGCGGCGCGCGGTAGCGCCATCATGGTGGCATTGTTTGTCATCGTGATCGTCGGTCTGTTGGCGGCGGCTCTGAGCCGGTTGCTGCTCGATAGCAGCGAGAAGGTGACGGTGGAGGTGCTCGGGGTACGAGCCCTGATGGCGGCACAGAGCGGTCTTGAGCAGGGATTTTATCAGCTCTATCCCAACGGAATTTGGCAGGCAGAGCAACCGGATGCGGCGGGGCATGTCGGCTGCGCCAGGGTCTCGGCATCGCTGTTGAGCGATAACGTGGGAGGGAGCAGCTGTTCGGTGACGATCGCCTGTTCGGCGCTGACCCTAAACAGTAGTAGCCTGACTAGCTATCGGCTGACCAGCACCGGATTGTGTAACGGTGGCGGCTCCTTGAGCGACGGCAGTAACAGCAATCCTGATTTTACGGTCAGCCGTACCGTGCAAGCCGAAGCATTCGACGGGGGTGAGCAATGAAACCGTGGCTTCTTGTTGGCCTCTCTCTTTTTTTCCAGTCAGCGCTGGCGTTTGAGGCCATCGATGAATCTGTTTATTTCCCACGCGTTGCACAGGGACATCATGGCAATAATAGCGATAGCTGCCATGGAGTTAACAGTGACCAGTTAACTATGTACAGCCAAACCAAAATTCTGGGAACCAATGGTTTGAGTCTCAGTTTCTGCTTGCAAAATACCGGGAGTATGCCCAGTAACGGGTGTGATACATCCACGGGTGGAACTCGGGCCTGTACCGTGACCGGTTCTGATATCCGGGGGTTGTCCACAACAGGAAGCAATGCTTTTTTGACCAGTTCTGGTGCGGGAGGTTCGATAGACTATTGCAACAGTGGTCAGAGTTTTACCCTCGGTAGTGGGACATCGAGCCAATACGGTTCGTTTAGTCTCTACAGTGCCTGTACCTTGACTTTTTCATCCAAATACAGCGAATACCGGGCCAACAGTCTTGCGATTGGTGGTGGGGCGACCGTCAACTTGCCCGCGGGAGATTACTACTTTCGCGATTTGACCATCAATGCTGGAGGGGTTTTGGTACCCAAGGGGAAGGTGCGGATCTTCGTGCAAAATGATATGGCGTTTAATAATAGCGCCAGTGTCAATCCTGACAATACCGGTGATTTACTGATCTTCGGCTATGGCAGCATGAGCATGAATGGAACCAGTACCCTCAACAGCTATGTCTATGTCCAAAATACCTTGTCTATGTACAACTCGTCACGAATCAACGGGCGAGTCACAGCCAATAAGGTCTACATGACTGATAGCAGCAAGATCAATGACTCTGTCCATACTTCAGATTTGACCTGTTTTCCGGATACCTTCAGTGCGGGAACTCTGGATAGTAATTGGGTCGTGGCATCGAGCGGTGGTGGTTTTTTACCCAGTATCGTCAGTGATAGGATGAGGCTGACCGAGAACAAGACCTATCAGGCGACATCGGTGACCTACCAGCGGCTGTTCCCGGCGGCGGGTAATCTGGTAACTATCGAGTTTGATCAGGCCGCTTATGGTGGCAGCAAAGCCGATGGTATTGCCATGGTGCTATCCGATGCCTCGATTACTCCCCAGCCGGGTAGCAGTGGGGGGCCGCTGGGTTATGGCTATAAGAGTGGTGCGCCGGGTTTTGCTGGCGGCTGGCTTGGCATCGGCATCGATGAATTTGGTAATTTTCGGGCCGAGGGGGGGGCCAATAGTCAGGCCAAAGTAGCAAATACTGTCTCAATCCGTGGTTCAGGTTCAGCCTATTCGGGGTATCGCTATCTGTTCGGTACCAACACACTAAATCCGACGATTCACAGCGGCTCTACCTATCCAAGTCCCCCGCACCGTTATCGCTTGACGGTTGATTCGCGAACCAACGGACAGGCGCTGGTGGCCATCCAACGCGATACGGGTAGCGGCTATGTCACCCTGATCCCGACTTTCAATGCCATCGGTCAGCAAGATCAGGCGAAGGTCCCTGCCAATTTCTATCTCTCATTTACCGGGTCCACTGGTGGGTCGACCAATATTCACGAGTTGGACAATGTCAGAATCTGCGCTCTTAAATCCAACCCAGTGGGCAAGCAGATCGATCACTTCGAGTTTGACCACTCAGGGCAGGCGTTGACCTGTAATCCGGAGGAGATGACCATCCGCGCCTGTGCCGATGCAAGCTGTTCTACCCTGGTAACGGATACAGTCACCGCGGTTCTGAGCCTGTCTGATGGGATTTGGACGACTGGGAGCAGCGTTACCTTCACGGGGGGAACGTCCAAGGTGTCACTGCGCAAGAATACGGCAGGCAGCACCACCATTGGTGTCCGCAGTTCAACGCCAGCGACCAAGCCGATGAGCAAGACCCTCTGCCGTGCAGGCAGTGGGGCCTTAAGCGAAGCCAGCTGTACTCTGAGCTTTGCCGACAGCGGCTTCATCTTCGATGTGCCGGATATCATTGCCAACAAGGCTGCCACCAATGTAGTCGTCAAGGCGGTGAAGAAGGATGACAGTACTAAGCAGTGCGTTCCCGGTTTTGCCAGCACCAGCAAAACGTTGAATTTTTGGAGTGATTACATCGATCCGGTGGCAGCAGGCCGACCCGAGAGTCGGCACGTGTCGGTGAACGGCTCGGCCATAGGTCGGACTTCGGCAGAGGCAACTCCGCTGACGCTGGCTTTCGATGCCCAGGGGCAGACGACGCTTTCCAGTGTTAACTATACCGATGCGGGCAAGATGCAGCTCAATGCCCGCTATACCGGATTGACCGGCTCAGAGGAGGAGGGGTTGCTGATGAATGGCAGCGATCAATTCGTCAGCCGTCCGGTTGGTCTCTGCATCCTGCCGGAAACCGTCTGTGCCGCAGGCAACAGTAGTTGCCCCTATTTCCGGCGAGCGGGCGAGAGCTTCTCGGTCGGCTTGATTGCTCAGGCCTGGGAGTCCGACAGCGATGCCGACATCTGCGCGGGTAACCTGACGACGCCTAATTTTGCACTCTCCGGAATCGCACTTGGCTCGACTCTGGTGGCACCGACTGGTGGTGTGTCGGCGACGGTAGGAACCGCTAGTTACAACCATGTCGCCAGCAGCAGTGCCCAGCAGACGGTCAGCCAGAGCCTGAGTGAGGTCGGGGTGTTCCGCCTGACGGCGACCCCGCCGAGCTATCTGGGCACCACCATCCCCGTGACCAGCAGTGCACCGGTCGGGCGCTTCACCCCCTATGACTTTGCCATCAGCAATGCCAGCATGACTCCCGGCTGCGGCACTTTCAGTTATATGGGGCAACCCATGCCCACCGGCTTTGTGGTGGCGGCGCGGAACATGAGTCAGGCAACCACGGCCAATTACCGGAACGAGTTTGCCACGGCGACCCTGGCTCTGGTGGCCGAAAATAGCGACAACGGGGTACCGTTGAGTTCACGGCTGAGTGGCCTCGGCGGCCTGGGATGGCAAGCCGGGCTGTTTACCACCCCCGAAAACTATGCGGTCACGTTTACCCAGAATCCTTCGCCCGATGGCCCCTTTAGTCAACTGGCCATCGGCCTGAGTGTGGCGGATAACGAGAAGGATGTGGTGATCCCGCTGGTTGGCACCAACATGAATGCGGCGACTGCGGGCAGTTGCGGCAGCAACTGTGATGCGGTGACGCTCGGGGTGCAGGATCTGCGCCATGGTCGTCTGAAACCGGTCACCGGTCGCACCTCTGCCAGCAACCCACTGGCGCTGCCGTTGACCATTGAGAGCTATACCGCGACTGGTTGGCAGCGCAGTGCCGACGATACTTGTACCCAACTCGATCTCACGGCTTCTGGTGGCTTCCTGTTTGACCGGGGATATGTTCCCAGTAAGGCCGAGTTGACCCTGATCGATAACAGCAGCAAGAGCCGCCTGGCGTTGACGCAGGAGCCCGCGGCTCCGGCAAGCCAGCCGACCAGCAGTACGGCGAAGGAGGGTTACATCTGGCTGCACTTCACGGCGCCTGGTATCAGCGATCGGGTGCACTACCGCCTCGATCTGGCAAAGCAACCAGCGGCACCCGTCTGGCTGAACTACGACTGGGATAACAATGGCATCGCCAATGTTGATGACATGGGCGGCTGGGCCTTCTTCAACCTGTGGCGCAGCAGCGATCGGGTGATCTATCGCCGTGAGCTGTTGCAGTGAATTCCTGTGACCCGGTTGGCGCACAATGAGTGCCAACTGGGTCAATCATTGATGATGTCATCATTTCCGCGTCCGGAGGCATGGCCAAGCCGGATGTTTACTTGCCCATTGAGCATCGGGTTGGTAAAGTTAGCCGGTTTTTATCCAGTCCCAACATTCCAGGATCCCCCGTTACCATGTTCAAGAATCTCAGAGGCCTGTTTTCCAACGATCTGTCGATCGATCTGGGGACTGCCAACACGCTGATCTACGTCAAGGGCAAAGGCATAGTGCTGAACGAGCCGTCTGTGGTTGCCATTCGTCAGGAACGTGGCGGTAACGCCAAGTCTGTGGCGGCGGTTGGCCATGCGGCCAAGCTGATGCTGGGACGTACTCCGGGCAATATCGCCGCGATTCGTCCGATGAAGGATGGCGTCATCGCCGACTTCTATGTCACCGAGAAGATGCTGCAACACTTCATCAAGCAGGTGCACGACAACAATTTCCTGCGTCCGAGCCCTCGCGTGCTGGTCTGCGTCCCCTGTGGTTCTACCCAGGTCGAACGCCGCGCCATCAAAGAGTCGGCGCAAGGCGCCGGTGCCCGTGAGGTTTACCTGATCGATGAGCCGATGGCGGCCGCGATTGGTGCCGGTCTGCCGGTCTCCGAAGCCACGGGCTCCATGGTGGTGGATATCGGTGGTGGTACCACCGAAGTGGCCATCATCTCGTTGAACGGAGTGGTCTACTCCTCCTCCGTGCGCATCGGTGGCGACAAGTTTGATGAAGCCATCATCAGCTATGTGCGCCGTAACTACGGCAGCCTGATCGGTGAAGCCACGGCCGAGCGCATCAAGCACGAGATCGGCTCCGCTTATCCAGGTGACGAGGTCCGCGAACTGGAAGTTCGGGGTCGCAACCTGGCCGAAGGGGTGCCTCGCAGCTTTACCCTGAACTCCAACGAGATCCTCGAGGCTCTGCAGGAGCCGCTGACCGGCATCGTCAGCGCCGTGATGGTCGCGCTGGAACAGTCTCCACCCGAACTGGCTTCGGATATCTCCGAGCGGGGCATGGTGTTGACCGGTGGCGGCGCCCTGTTGCGCGATCTGGACCGTCTGCTGATGGAAGAGACTGGGATCCCGGTGGTGGTGGCAGAAGATCCGTTGACCTGTGTGGCCCGTGGCGGCGGCCGAGCGCTCGAGCTCATCGGCATGCACGGCGGCGACCTGTTCCACTACGAATAACCCTGAAGCCGGCCCCTTGCGGGCCGGTTTCGTATGACGAACCGCATGAACCCAATCTTTGGCCGGGGACTTTCCCTGCAACTCCGACTCTTCGTGGCTGTGCTGCTCTCGGTAGCGGGCATAGTCGCTGACGCCCGTTTTCATCTGTTCAGCGGGGTGCGGATCTACATGGATTCCATCGTCAGCCCCCTGATCTATCTGGCGGATTCGCCGCGTCAGTTGGCCGATGGCGTGAGCGAGCAGTTGCAGTCCCGCTCGCAGCTGCTCGAAGAGAATCACAAGCTGGAACAACAGCTGTTCCTGCTGCGCAGCGATCTGCTGCGGTTAAGTCAGATGAGTCAGGAGAACGAACGGTTGCGTGGCTTGCTCGGGTCGCCGGTGCAGGCGGATTCGCGCAAGATGGTGGCGGAGATCCTGTCGGTCGACTCGGATCCCTTCATCCATCAGGTGGTGATCGACCGCGGGGAGCGCAACGGGGTGTTCGAAGGCCAGCCGGTGGTCAACGATCTCGGGGTGGTGGGGCAGGTCATCAGCGTGGGGAAAACCACCAGCCGCGTGTTGTTGATCACCGATCTGAGCCATGCGCTGCCGGTCCGCGTCATGCGCAACGACATTCGGGCCATCGCCAGCGGTACCGGCAGTCTGGATGAGCTGACGTTGAAGAACATTCCGCGCAGCGCCGATCTGCAACAGGGGGACATGCTGGTCACCTCGGGGCTGGGGGGCCGTTTCCCCATGGGCTATCCGGTGGCGCAGATCACCCAGTTCTCCTACGAGGAGGGCAAGGCCTTTGCCGAGGTGAAGGCGCGGCCGCTGGCGGCGCTGGATCGCTTACGCTACTTGTTGCTGTTGTGGCCCGCGCCGATCAGTGAGGCCACCACGGCACCGGTGGGGGCCAGTGGCGCGCAGCCGACCGTGACCAAGCCGACCACGACCAAGCCCGCCGTGCCGGCGAAGCCCGCAGCCGCGGGTCGTCATGCTTCGTCATCCAAGCCAGCCCGTGGAGGCACTGTAACCCGATGAATCTGACCGGCCATGGCATTGGCTCCATCTATCTGACCATACTGCTATCGCTGGTGCTGTCGATTCTGCCGCTGCCCAGCCTGCTGGATATATATCGCCCCGACTGGGTCGCCCTGGTGGTGTTGTACTGGGTGATCGCCCTGCCGCACCGCGTCAATATCGGGACCGCCTGGGTGGCGGGTCTGCTGCTGGACATCCTATTGGGCTCGACCTTGGGAGTGCGGGCGCTGTCGATGGCCATCATGGCCTACATCGCGGCGATGCAGTTCCAACAGATCCGCAACTTCTCGGTCTGGCAGCAGGCTCTGGTGATTGGCTGCGTCAATCTGCTGGGGCAGCTCTCCATCTTCTGGGCAGAACACCTGTTTGGGGTGGCTTCGCTCAACTACCGTCTGTTCTGGACCTCTTTGAGTACAGCAGTGCTCTGGCCCTGGACCTTCCTGCTGCTGCGCAAATTGCGCCGTAAATTTAGAATCCGCTGATGACTGCTGTCGCTCCTCGTCTCTATCTGGCTTCCGCGTCGCCCCGGCGACGTGAGCTGCTGACCCAGCTGGGCTATCCGTTTGCCGTTCTCACCATCCATGTGCCTGAGCAGCAGGCGGTCGGTGAAGATGCCGCCACCTATGTCGAACGCCTGGCGGGCGACAAGGCCCGTGCCGGCTGGCAGGCCTGTGGCGGGGCCTTGCCAGTATTAGGGGCCGATACCATAGTGGTGCTGGATGGTCGGGTGCTGGAGAAGCCGCGCGATCAGGCCGACGCCGAGCAGATGCTGGCCGCCCTGTCGGGGCGCACTCATCAGGTGATGACGGCGGTCGCCGTCGCCGCTCAACAGGGCGTTTGCGTGACTCGGGTGACTACCGAGGTCACGTTCCGCACACTCGGCGCCGACGAAATCGTCGAATACTGGCACACTGGAGAACCCGCCGATAAGGCTGGTTCCTACGGGATCCAGGGGATTGCGGGTAAATTTGTCAGCCGAATCGTGGGAAGCTACACCGCGGTGGTGGGCTTGCCGCTGCTGGAAACAGATCTGCTGTTACAACAATACCTATAAGCCGGCGAGGAGAGCTCAGTGTCAACCGAACTTCTGGTAAACGTCACCCCATCCGAGACTCGGGTTGCCCTGGTCGAGCAAGGGATCCTGCAAGAGGTTCATATCGAGCGGCAGGCCAAGCGTGGCCTGGTCGGCAACATTTACAAGGGCAAGATCAGCCGGGTGCTGCCGGGCATGCAGGCGGCCTTTGTCGACATCGGCATGGAGAAGGCCGCTTTTTTGCACGCCTCGGACATAGTGCCGCACACCGAATGTGTCGATGTGCGCGAGAAGGAGCACTTTCAGGTCGGCAACATCGCCGAGCTGGTGCGCCAGGGACAGGACATCATGGTGCAGGTGGTGAAAGACCCGATCAGCACCAAGGGTGCCCGTCTGACCACCGACATCACGCTGCCCTCCCGCTACCTGGTCTTCATGCCCGGCAGCTCCCATGTCGGCGTCTCCCAACGCATCGAGAGCGAGGGAGAGCGCGAGCGGCTGAAGAATATCGTCTCCCGCCAGGTGGATGAACTCGGTGGCTTCATCGTGCGCACCGCCGCCGAAGGGGTGGGCGAGCGCGAGTTGGAGCAGGACACCCAATTTCTCAAACGACTGTGGAGCAAGGTGCTGGAGCGGCGGCAGAAGTACAAGCCCTGCAGCATGCTGTATGAAGACCTGAGCCTGGCCTTTCGCATCCTGCGGGACTTTGTCGGCACCGAGCTCGACAAGATCCGCGTCGACTCGCGCCAGACCTTCGAACAGCTCAAGCTCTTCACCGAAGAGTTTGTCCCCGAGATGGTCAACAAGCTGGACTACTACTCCGGTGATTCGCCGATCTTC
Organism: Aeromonadaceae bacterium; assembly: GCA_041441555.1. Taxonomy (GTDB): domain Bacteria; phylum Pseudomonadota; class Gammaproteobacteria; order Enterobacterales; family Aeromonadaceae; genus Pseudaeromonas. The sequence goes on along the minus strand of JASDSW010000092.1, from coordinate 12,046 downwards.
GATCTCTACGACGTCGAGAATGAGATCCAGCGGGCCTTGGAGCGCAAGGTAGAGCTGAAATCCGGTGGTTATCTCATCATCGATCAGACCGAGGCGATGACCACCATCGATATCAATACCGGCGCCTTCGTCGGTCATCGCAACCTCGAAGAGACCATCTTCAACACCAATGTCGAGGCCACCGCGGCCATCGCCCGCCAGCTGCGACTGCGCAATCTGGGTGGCATCATCATCATCGACTTCATCGACATGCAGTCCGAAGACCATCGGCGGCGGGTGCTGCAGAGCCTCGAGCAGGCGCTCTCCCGGGACAGAGCCAAGACCGGGGTCAATGGTTTCTCCCATCTGGGGCTGGTGGAGATGACCCGCAAACGCACGCGCGAGAGTCTCGAGCATGTGCTCTGCTCCGAGTGTCCGGAGTGCAAGGGGCGGGGCCGGGTCAAGACGGTGGAGTCGGTCTGCTACGAAATTCTGCGCGAGATACTGCGCGTCAACCGCGCCTACGATGCCGACCAGTTTGTGGTCTACGCGGCGTTGCAGGTGGCCGAGGCGCTGCATGTCGAGGAGTCCCATAGTCTGGCGGAGCTGGAGGTGTTTATCGGCAAGCAGGTCAAGGTGCATGCCGAACCGCTCTACAGTCAGGAACAATTTGATGTGGTGATGATGTAGGTGATACGGCGAACCCTGCGGCATACCTGGCGCCTGAGTGCGCTGCTGTTGGTGCTACTGGCCCTGCTGGTCAGTGCGGCGCGCTTCGGGGTGCCCTGGCTGCAGGATCAGCGCCAACAACTGCTCGACTGGCTGGTGGACGACCCGGCCATTCAAAGCGATCTGCAAGGACTGGGCGCACGCTGGAGTGACTACGGACCCGCCGTCACCCTGCACGGGTTGACGCTGCAGCAGAAGCGTAGCGAGCCGTGGCAGTTGCGGGTCGAGAACGCCACGGTGCAACTGGATCTGTGGCAGAGCTTGCAGCAGTGGCAGTGGGTGATCGGCAACCTGCAGTTTCAGGGGGTCGAGTTGGTGGTGCCCAAACGGCTGCTCCACAGCGACTCCGGCGGCCAGGGGGTGGAGCGGGATTGGCAGTCGCTGAGCCGTCTGCTGCTCGGCGGCCTCCAGCAGTTTGAGCTAAAGAATGGTCATCTGGTGGTACGCTCCTCGCTGGGCGATCTGGGCTCGCTGGATATTGCCCGTCTGCGTTGGGAAAACCAGGGGCGTCGGCACCGGGGCGATGGCGAACTGGCGTTTCACCACAACGGCATCGCCAATCAGATCCGCTTGATTGCCGATTTTCAGGGCCCCCCCGAGCAACCGACACGGCTCAACGGTCAGCTCTACCTGGCCAGCACCAGCCAGCGTCCCGTCGCGGCACTCGCGTCGACTGATGAGCAACTGCTCCATGGCGAACTGGGCTTCGAGCTCTGGCTGGTCCGCGCGGCCGATCAGTGGCAACAGGGACAGTTGCGGCTGGCCGACAACCAGCTGAGCTGGCAACAGGATCAGCAAACCCACCAGGTCGGGCTACGCGGCGGTCTGCTGCAGTGGCAACGGTTGGGGGATGGCTGGCAACTGGCCAGCCATCAGCTGGAGGTGCGGGGTGACGAGCCCCAATGGCGACCTTGGCACATTCAACTCGACTCCCAGCAGGGGCATCTGAGCGGACGCATCGATCCGGTCAGCCTGCGGGGCATCACACCCGTGCTGGCCTTGCTGGCGGGAGAGAGTAGCGTCAGCGCCGACGCCTTGCGGCAGATGCAGCCTGCGGGCGAACTGCAGGGGTTGACATTCGAGCGACGGGAGAGCGATGGCCGCTGGCAGTTGGCCGGCCAGCTTCATGACTTGCGCTGGCACCGCTGGCAGATGGTGGCTGGTATCCGGGAACTCAACGGCGACTTCGTGCTGGATGCCCAGGGCGGGCAAGCCAACCTGAGTTTGGGGCCTCAGACGGTGCAGGTTGGCCCCTACTTCCCCAAAGACATCCCCATCGACGCCCTGAGTGGCCGGGTGCAGTGGCAATCCCAGGCCCAGGCCCAGGGCTGGCAGCTGCGCGGTGAGCAGATCCTGCTGAGCACTCCGGCGCTGCAGGCCGCGACCGATTTTCGCCTGGAGCTGCCGACCAGCGGCTCCCCCTATCTGGCGCTGTTGACCCGTGTCGATCTGCAGGATGCGTCCCAGGCCTGGCGCTATTATCCCCGGCTGGCGATGGGGCAGGGGCTGACCGATTACCTGCAGGGTGCCCTGCAGGGTGGCCAGGCGCAGGGGGCCACCGTGCTGTGGGATGGCCCGCTGAACGAGTTCCCCTACCACCAGGGTGGCGGCATCTTCCAGGCCTGGGTGCCGCTACGCGAGGCCTCCTTCCAATTCGATCCAGCCTGGAAACCGCTTGAAAAGATGTCGCTGGATCTCCTGTTCCAGAACGACACCCTGGAGATGCGCAGCAGCTCGGCCCAGTTGGGCAAGGCCCACAGCGACCATATCCATGCCTGGTTCCCAACCCTGGCGCCCGACAGCCGTCTCTACATCAACGCGGATATTGCCGGGGAGGCCGAGGCGGTCAGCGCCTACTTGCAAGAGTCTGGAGTGAAGAATTCGGTGGGGGCTGCCCTGCGCGATCTGCAATTGAGCAAGCCGTTGAGCGGCGATCTGCAACTGGTCATCCCGGTGGATGGCGATCCGGTGCAGGTGCTGGGCCATGTGCAGCTGGCGGATAACCGCCTGCGGGTCGTCTCGTTAGGGCTGCCCCTGGAGAAGGTGAACGGCGAGCTCTTCTTCACCGACCAGGAGACCCGATTCACCGATCTGACCGCCGAGTTGTGGAATCAGCCGCTGCGCATCGATTATCAGGGACAACTGCGGCAAGGGGATTACCAGGTCAAGCTGGGGCTCAAGGGGAGTTGGAGCCAGGCGCGGGCCGCCCAGTGGCCTGCCCTCTGGCGGCAGAGCCTGGGGGGACAGGGCAGTTGGCAGGGATCGCTGGATCTGCAACTGCATCCACGGGGCAAGTATGACTATCAGGCGCAGTGGCAGAGCAGCCTGCAAGGGGTGGCCCTGAACTGGCCAGCACCCTATCGCAAGGCCGCGGCGCAGAAGCAGCCCCTGATGATCCGGGCCCAGGGGAACCAGAAGCGCTCCCGACTCTCGCTCGACTGGCAGAATGGACTCAAAGCCGTCGGCGAGCTGGATCATGCGACGAGCCGTTTCAGTCGTCTGTGGGTGGATAACCAGGACGAGCCGGCGCTGGATCCTCTCTCGTCCGCGCTGAATGTCTCCCTCAAGTTTGACCGACTGGATGCCGATGGCTGGTTGGCCTGGTGGCAGGGGGTCTCGCAGAAGAGCGGCGATGCGGCGCTCAGCAGCGCCGGCCACTGGCTCCCCGAGCAGACGAATCTGCAGGTACAGGCCAAGCAGCTGACCTGGGCGGGGCAACCCTGGGACCAGAGTTCGCTGCAACTGCATCAGCAGGGCGAAACGGGCCAGCTCACGCTGTTGGCCAACCAGGCGGCGGGGACTCTGGCCTGGCAGTCGCAGCGGCCCCTGACCATCGATCTGAGTCGTTTGCACTGGCGGACGGCGGACGAGGACGAGGCGCCAAAGCCCCAAAGCCTGCTGCCGGTGGCGGAGCAGCAGCGGCTGCTGGCGGCCATCCCGGATTTCGATTTTCACTGCCAGCGTTGCCAGCTTGATGACGCCACGCTCGGTGAGGTCAAGGTGGTGGGACGAGTCTCGCCGACGGCGTTGCGGGTTCCCGAATTTTCGCTGCGAAGTGGTGAAAACCGCGTCAGCGGTCAGGGCAGCTGGCAGATCGTCGGGGGCGAGGGGCGTAGCGATCTCAAGCTGGCGCTGCAGTTGGCGAGCGTCGAGACCTGGCTGCGGGACTGGAACTATGCCCCCGGGATTGCCGGCACCGAGGCCAAGGGCGAGCTGAGCCTGCGCTGGCTGGGCCCCATCTTCCTGCCGCATAAGCCCAGCATGGCCGGCAAGCTGAGCCTGGAAACTGGCGAGGGGCTGTTGCGCAAGCTCGATTCGGCCAGCACCAAGCTGCTGTCGGTGCTGTCACTCAACGCCGTGGTGCGCCGCCTGAGTCTGGATTTTAGCGACGTCTTCGAGCAGGGCTTCTTCTTCAAGTCGATCCGGGCCAGCGGCACCATCGAGCAAGGGATAGTGCACAACGACGATTTTGAACTGCTCGGCGATGCCGGTGACATTCACGGCAGTGGTGAACTGGATCTGCCCAATGGACGCCTCGATGTGCGCCTGAACTTCACGCCGCACTTCACCAAGGGGGTCTCGCTGGCCACCGCCTTCGCGGCCACGCCGGTGACGGGCATCTATGTACTGGCCGCCTCCCAGCTGCTCTCTCCGGTGATCGATGTCTTTACCAGCATCCAGTTTCATATCACGGGGCCGTTCGGCGAGCCGCAAGTGGTAGAGATCGGCCGGGAAACCGGGCAACTCAAGACCATAGGTGACGATTACAAGAAGGTGCTGCAACGATGAACCTGGTGGCGATCCAGCTCAACAGTGGGGCGCACTGGGAGCACAACCGGCAGCAGATCGCCCAGCAACTGGCGGCCTTGCCGCAGGGCCGCCCCTGTCTGGTGTTGCTGCCGGAGAATTTTGCTTGCCTGGGGACGACCGCCGATTATCAGGCGGTGGCCGAGCCGCTCGGCGATGGTCCCATCCAGCACCAGTTGGCCGCCTGGGCCCGCCAGTGGGACATCTGGCTGGTGGCCGGCTCCTTGCCGACGCGGGTGGCGGGCGAGAGCCGGCTGCATACCAGCACGTTGGTGTATGCCCCGGATGGGCGCCAGCAGGGCCACTACCACAAGCTGCACCTGTTTGACGTCGATGTGGCGGATGGTCATGGCCACTACCGCGAATCGGCCAGCTTCCTGCCCGGCGAGCGCTGGAGCGTCATCGAGTCACCTTTTGGTGGTCTCGGCCTCTCCATCTGTTACGATGTGCGCTTTCCCGAACTGTACCGACAGTTGCGCGCCGCCGGGGCCTCCGTGTTGCTGGTGCCCGCGGCCTTCACCTATGTCACGGGGCAGGCCCACTGGCTGCCATTGCTGCGTGCCCGGGCCATCGAGAATCAGTGCTATGTGGTGGCTGCCAATCAGTGTGGTCAGCATGGCGCCGGGCGCCACACCTGGGGGCATTCGGTAATCATCGATCCTTGGGGACAGCAGCTGGCCGAAGCGGAACATCAGGTGGGCCTGATCCAGGCCGAGCTGGACCCTCAATTTCTAACGCAGATCCGCCATGATATGCCGGTGCTGAACCATGCCAGGTTGCGCAGCGGATGGAGAGAACCCGAGTGATGTTGTTGAACCAAGTTTCCGAACACCTGCTGCTACCCCACGAACTGGATGAGGCGATCCTGGCGCGCATGTTGCGGCAGATCATGAGTCACCGTGTGGACTTTGGCGATCTCTACTTCCAGAGCAGCTACCATGAGTCCTGGGTGCTGGAGGATGGCATCGTCAAGGATGGCAGCTATAACATCGACCAAGGGGTTGGGGTGCGCGCCATCAGCGGCGAGAAGACCGGTTTTGCCTACTCGGACGAGATCAGCATCCATGCCCTGAGTCAGGCGGTGATCGCCGCCCGCGGTATCGCCCACAGCGGCGGTAGTGGCGAGATCCAGATCTGGCAACCGGGTCATGCGACCGCCCTGTATGCGCCTCTCGATCCGCTCGGCACCCTGGACAAGCAGCAGAAGATTGCCTTGCTGGAGCAGATGGATCGTTTCGCCCGCACCCTGGATCCGGCGGTCACTCAGGTCATCGCCTCTCTCTCCGGCGTCTATGAAGAGGTGCTGGTGGCGGCGACGGATGGCACCCTGAGTGCCGATGTTCGACCGCTGGTGCGCCTCAACTGTAGCGTGCTGGTGGAGCGTAACGGCCGGCGTGAGCGCGGCAGCTCCGGCGGCGGTGGGCGCTTTGGCTATGACTATTTCTTCGACCCGGTGGGTGGCGAGATGCGTGCCCTGGGTTACGTGCGCGAGGCGGTCCGTCAGGCATTGGTCAACGTCGAGGCGGTGGATGCCCCGGCGGGCACCATGCCGGTGGTGTTGGGCCCCGGTTGGCCCGGCGTGCTGCTGCATGAGGCGGTTGGTCACGGCCTGGAGGGGGACTTCAATCGCAAGGGCTCCTCGGCGTTTGCTGGCAAGATCGGCCAACGGGTGGCCTCGGAGCTGTGCACCATCGTCGATGATGGTAGCCTGCCGGGGCGTCGCGGCTCGGTCAGCATCGATGACGAGGGGACGCCGGGTCAGTACAACGTGCTGATCGAGAAGGGGATCCTCAAGGGCTATATTCAGGACAAGATGAACGCACGGCTGATGGGGGTGGCACCGACCGGCAATGGCCGTCGCGAATCCTACGCTCATCTGCCGATGCCACGCATGACCAACACCTACATGCTGGCCGGTGAGCACGATCCGGCCGAGATCATCGCCTCGGTAAAGCAGGGGATCTACGCGCCAAACTTCGGCGGCGGTCAGGTGGATATCACCTCCGGCAAGTTTGTCTTCTCGGCCTCTGAAGCCTATCTCATCGAGGATGGCAAGATCACCGCGCCACTCAAGGGGGCGACCCTCATCGGCAACGGACCCGAGGCGATGCAGCAGGTCTCCATGGTCGGCAACGATCTGGCGCTGGACGCCGGGGTCGGCGTCTGCGGCAAGGAGGGGCAGAGCGTGCCGGTCGGGGTGGGGCAGCCAACTCTGAAGCTGGAGATGATGACGGTCGGTGGCACCCGTTAGATCTCTCTTCTTTCTGGTGTTGCACACAACAAAAAAGGGCGGATTTCTCCGCCCTTTTTGCTGGGAGCCGAGTGGTTAAATCACCTCTTCGAGCTCGTTGCGCAGATATTGGAACAGCTCGCGGAAGGCGACCGGCGGCTTCTGCTCCTGACGCTCCTTCTGGGCTTGGCGCACCAATTGGCGCAGCTTCTGACGATCCAGCTCGCGGTATTGGCCGAGCAGTTCGTTGATGGCGCCATCGCCCTGCTCGATCAGCTTCTCGCGCAACTGCTCCAGCTTGTGCATGCGGGCATTGCCGGCGACATGGCGGCTACGGATCACCTCCAGCGCCTGCTCGATCTCGGTGGTGTCGCGGCTGCGCATCAGGCGGCCGATAAACTGCAGGTGGCGGCGCCAGGCTTCGCGCTTCCCCTTGAGGCGATGAGCCAGGTCGATGGCATCCTGCAGCTCCTCATCCAGCGGCACCTTGGCCAGCTCGGTGGGTTTGAGGTTGACCAGCTCCTCGCCGAGCTCCTGCAGGGCTTCGGATTCTCGCTTCAATTGGCTCTTGCTCGGGCCTTCGTCTTCCCACTCGTCGGCGGGGCTTCCATCAAATTGATTCTGCATGGCAATTCTATATCCAGTTCACATGCCTAATATGGTATCAGCTTCTCCCGCTGATTGCTGGCCTGTGATAGGCTGGGCCGCTAACGAAGAAGAGACAGTATGACTATGGATTTGCAGCAGCAAGTACGTCAGGAGCAGGCGCGCCTCGAACAGGTGGTGGCCGATGCCTTGGCCGTCGCCCGACAACTGGGCGCCGACAGCGCCGAAGTGTCAATCAGCAAGCAGACCGGTCTCTCGGTGAACACCCGGGGCGGCGAGGTCGAAAGCATCGAATTCAACAAGGATGGAGCCCTCGGCATCGCCGTCTATCGCGAGGGGCGCAAGGGCTCTTCGTCGACCACCGATCTCGGTCCGGAGGCGGTCCGCTCGGCCGTCGAGGCAGCTCTGGAGATCTCGCGCCACACGGCGGCTGACCCGTATGCCGGTCTGGCCGATGCCGACTGGCTGGCCTGGGAGGCGCCGGAGCTGGATCTGTTGCACCCCCTCGCCGCGGATCCCGAGTTTGGCACCGAGCTGGCTCGCCGCTGTGAGCAGCACGCCCTCAGTCGTGACCCGCGCATCAAGCAGTCCGACGGGGCCGGCTTCAGCAGCCATCACGGCATCAAGGTCTATGGCAACAGCCACGGCTTCGTCAAGGGCTACTCGGGCTCCCGCCACTCCTTGAGCTGTGTGTTGATCGGGGAACAGGACGGCGAGATGCAGCGCGATTATGGCTACTCCTCCTGCCGTCACATCGAGGATCTCTGGAGCCCGGAGCGGATTGCCGACGAAGCGGTCGAGCGAACCGTCTCCCGGCTGGGTGCCCGCAAGATTGGCACCGCCACCCTGCCGGTGCTGTTCAATCCCGATACGGCCACCAGTCTGTTTGGTCATCTGGTGTCGGCCATCGGGGGGGGCAACCTGTACCGCAAGTCCTCCTTCCTGTTGGACTCGCTGGGTGAGCAAATCTTCCCGGAATGGCTCACCATTGACGAACAGGCTCTGCTGCCGCGCGGCCTGGCCAGCGCACCGTTCGACGCCGAAGGGGTGCGCACCCGGGATCGGGTCATCATCGATGCCGGCCGTCTGCAGACCTATCTGTTGACCACCTACTCGGGGCGCAAGCTCGGTATGCCCTCCACCGGCCACGCCGGGGGCATCCACAACTGGCAGGTGAGTGGGCGTGGTGAAGATCAACCGCAGTTGCTGCGGCAGATGGGAACCGGTCTGCTCATCACCGAGCTGATGGGGCAGGGCGTCAATGTGGTGACCGGTGATTACTCTCGGGGAGCCGCCGGCTTCTGGGTGGAAAATGGCGAGATTGCCTACCCGGTCGAGGAGATCACCATTGCCGGCAATCTCAAGGAGATGTTCCGCCATCTGGTGGCGGTGGGCAACGACTGGGATAGTCGCTCCAGTCTGCGTACCGGCTCCATCCTGTTGGAACAGATGAAGATCGCCGGTAACTAGACTGGCGCGATGAACGAGGAGAGGGGCGATGAAACTGCTGAATCACCTGTTTGTGCAGAATCAACAGTGGGCCGACCGGATCAAGGCCGAAGACCCGCACTTCTTTGAGAAGCTCAGCGCCCAGCAGGCGCCGGAATACCTGTGGATCGGCTGCTCCGACAGCCGGGTGCCGGCCAACGAACTGCTGGGACTGCTGCCGGGAGACGTGTTCGTCCACCGCAATGTGGCCAATCTGGTCATCCATACCGACTTCAACTGTCTGTCGGTGATCCAGTACGCCATCGACGTGTTGAAGGTCAAACACATCATCGTCTGCGGCCACTACCGGTGCGGTGGCGTGATTGCCGCCATGGGTAATTCGGAGCAGGGGTTAATCGACAACTGGCTTCTCAACATCAAGGATATCCGCTTCAAGTATCGCGAGCAGATCGAGGCGATGAGCTCCCTCGAAGAGCAGCAGGACTTCATGTGCGAGCTGAACGTTCTCGAGCAGGTGGCCAACGTCTGCTACACGACGATCGTGCAGAACGCCTGGAAGCGCGGACAGGAGTTGGCGGTACACGGCTGGATCTACGGGTTGCGGGATGGGCTGTTGCGCGATCTGGGGGTGACGGTCAGCGCCCTGGATCAGGTGCCGAATGTCTACCGCTCGTCGCAGGAGATCGCCACTCAGTACCATCCTCAGCTGCCGGGCAAGGATTGAGCGGCGGTGCCGCTCCCTGGAAAAGCAAGAGGCGCCTGATGGCGCCTCTTGTGTTTCGAACGGACGAACGACTTAGAAGTCGTAGCGAGCCGCCAGTTGGTAGTCGTTTTCGACCGCTTCGGCCTTGGTGTCGGATTGGGCATCCAACCCCTGAATGCGGTATTCGCCGATGACCCGCAGTGACTTGTTGAACTTGTACTGGGCGCCCAGGGTGTAGTAGTCGACGTTATCGGTTTTAACTCCACTCACATCCTGCTTCTGCTTGTTGTACAGGGCCATCAGACCGAAGCCGTTGACGAAGTTGTAGCCCAGCGCGGCTTCCCAGCCGGTATGGTCGGTGCCGGTGGCCAGATAGTCGGTGCCATCGGCGTAGTTCAGGGCGGCATAGAGCGACTTGTTGTCGAACATGACGCCGACCAGCGCCAGCTTGGCATCGTCTTCACCGGCCTTGTCGCGAAGCCCCACGTTGTAACCGGCGCCGAAACCTAGCCCGTTATTGAAGTAGTAGGCGGCGGAGAGACCGTAGGCGGCATCGGCGGCGGCGCTGCTCTTCTCTTCGGTGGTGTTGCTATCGAACTTGTAGCTCAGATCGATTTGCGCCCCCTGATTGGACTTGCCGGTTTTCAGGTCGCCCAGCTTGGCGGAGTACTTGAGCAGATCGGAGGAGCGGCCGGTGCCGAAGGTATCGGCGCCATGACCCAGGCCATGGGTGCCGTAACCGTCGGCGAGTGCCACGTCGGTCCAGTCGGCGACTTGTGAGATGGCGCCCTTCTGGCGACCGAAGGTGGCCTGACCCCAGGTCTCTGATTTCAGGCCGGCAAAGGCCAGACGGGTACGGATCTTGTCATCCTTGCAGGTGGTGGTGTGGGCACCATCGCTCGCCTCCTTGGTTTCGCAGGAGACGTTGTTGATCTTCTCGCTGTCCCCGATGTTGAATTGCGCTTCGTACTGGCCGATCGCCTTCAGGGTGCCGCTGATGGCACTGTCAGCCTTGACGCCGAAACGGATAAACTGGTTGGCGCCCAGCTTGTCACTGTAGTCATCCGTGCCATCTTTCTTGGTGCCGAAGAACTGGCCGGCATAGATACGGCCATACATGTCGAGGGCCATCTGTTCGTTCTTGTACACTTCAGCCGCCTGGGCGCCAGAGGTCGCAGCCAGCAGGGCCACAGCAACAGCAGTCAACTTTTTCATCCAATCGTTCCTTGTATCAGGCAATGTCTGCCGGGGTAGTGGGTTAACGAGGGCCATGCTAGGAGCCGTGCGTGACGCTTTGGTTACTCCACGATGAAGTTTTGATGTAACGGGAACTTGTGGTGGAGCGGTGACTCGCCGTGCTGTTCTGCTTGAGATGGTGATTCCTGCAGGCAAAGGTTTTTCCGTGGTGGTAAAATGCCGCCGTTTTGACGAATCAATCCGACATCCACAGGTAAAAACAGCTATGAGACGTGAACTGGCGATCGAATTTTCCCGAGTAACAGAGGCGGCTGCGCTGGCCGGTTATAAATGGCTTGGCCGTGGCGACAAGAACGTGGCCGATGGTGCGGCGGTCGAGGCGATGCGCCTGGTGCTCAACCAGGTGGAGATCGACGGTGAGATCGTCATCGGGGAAGGTGAGATCGACGAGGCTCCGATGCTCTATATCGGTGAGAAGGTCGGTTGTGGCGGGGATGCGGTGGATATCGCGGTCGATCCGATCGATGGCACGCGTATGACTGCGATGGGGCAGGCCAACGCGGTGGCCGTGCTGGCCGCCGCCGACAAGGGCGGCTTCATGCGGGCGCCCGATATGTACATGGAGAAGCTGATCGTCGGCTACAAGGCCAAGGGCGTGATCGACCTGAACAAGCCGCTGATGGAGAACATCCATGCGGTTGCCCAGGCGCTGGAGAAGCCAGTCAACCGGTTGAGCGTCATCACCCTGGCCAAGCCGCGTCACGATGAGGCAATCCGTCAGATGCAGCAGATGGGGGTGCGGGTGTTTGCCATTCCCGATGGCGATGTCGCCGCCTCGGTGCTGACCTGTCTGCCGGATAACGAGATCGACATGCTCTACTGCATCGGCGGGGCTCCGGAAGGGGTGGTTTCCGCCGCCGTGGTGCGAGCGCTGGATGGCGACATGCAAGGGCGCCTGTTGCCCCGTCACAAGGTGAAGGGCAACAGCGATGATAATCGTATCCTGGGGGCCGATGAGCTGGCGCGCTGCGCCAAGATGGGGGTCAAGGCTGAAGTCGTGCTGACTCTCGAAGACATGGTGCACACCGACAACGTGATCATCTCGGTCACCGGGATCACCAAGGGCGATCTGCTGGAGGGGATCACCAGTGATGGTACCCTGGCCACCACCGAGACCCTGCTCATCCGCGGCAAGTCCCGTACCATTCGTCGCATCAGCTCGACCCATTATCTGGATCGCAAGGATCAACGCCTGCGGGACATCATCCTGTAAACCGTTCGCCTCCGCCCCAGTAAAAATCCACCTGCATAGCAGGTGGCATTGATTAGCCCCCTAGAAGGGGGCT
>JASDSW010000091.1:0-8201 GCA_041441555.1 Aeromonadaceae bacterium | reverse complement strand
GGATTTTTACACAGCCTGAGGATCGGTCAATGGATCCTTAACTGATCGGCATTAGTCCTAAGACGGGCTTTTTCATGAATGGCTCCGATCACTTGTTGCCGTGAGGCTTGACCGCCTGATTGGCGTGGCGATCCGGGGCACGTTGCGGCGCACGACGACTGCCATCAGCAGTCGGTTTGCCACCTCGGTGGCCGCCAGGGGCCGCCCCTTGACCATCACGACGTGCAGTGCCATTGCCGGGTTGGCCAGGACGACGCCCCTGCCCTTGCCCTGGGCGACCACTTCCGGCGCGGGCTGGCCGACCATCCTGCTCCTGTCCCTTGCGCACCGGTTGCCCCGTGCCCTGCTCGATCGCCCTTAAGGTCTGCGCATCGGGTTCGAACCCGGCGACAATTTCCCGTGGCAACTCTTGCTTGATCAGCCGCTCGATGCCACGCAGCAGCTTGCCCTCATCGGCGCTGACCAGCGAGATGGCATGGCCGGCCGAGCCGGCACGCCCCGTCCGCCCGATGCGGTGCACATAATCCTCGGCAACGTTTGGCAACTCGAAGTTCACCACTTGCGGCAGCTTATCAATATCCAGACCACGAGCGGCGATATCCGTCGCAACCAGGACACGAACCTCGCCGCTTTTGAATCCGGCCAACGCCTTGGTCCGGGCGCCCTGGCTCTTGTTGCCATGGATGGCAGCGGCCTGGATCCCTTCGCGCTCCAGCCGTTCGGCCAGCCGGTTGGCAATATGCTTGGTCCGGGTGAAGACCAGCACCTGCTCCCAGCTGTTCTTCACGACCAGGTGCGCCAGCAGGGCCGGTTTGTTGGCCTTGTCCACCGGATGCACCAGCTGCTCAATGCGCTCGGCGGTGCTATTGCGGGGGGCGACTTCAATGGAGAGCGGATTATTGAGCAGACCGGTGGCCAGCTCGCGAATTTCATCGGCGAAGGTGGCGGAAAACAACAGGTTCTGACGCTTTTGCGGCAGCAGCTTCAACACGCGGCGAATGTCGTGGATGAAGCCCATGTCGAGCATGCGATCGGCTTCATCCAACACCAGGATCTCCAGCTCATCGAAGCGCACGGCATTCTGGGAATAGAGATCCAGCAAACGACCCGGACAGGCGACCAGGACATCAACCCCTTTGCGCAGCGCCATCATCTGCGGGTTGATCCCCACCCCGCCGAACACCACGGTATGGCGCAACGGCAGATGTTTACCGTAGGTCGCCACGCTTTCGCCCACTTGTGCGGCCAGTTCACGGGTCGGAGTCAAGACCAGGGCCCGAACCCGGTTGGGGGAGACTTTTTTCCGCGGCTTATCGGCGGATCCCATCAGGATCTGCAGCATCGGCAGGGTAAAACCAGCGGTCTTGCCGGTACCCGTCTGGGCCGCAGCCATCAGATCGCGGCCAGCCAAGACGGCAGGGATCGCCTGTTGTTGGATCGGGGATGGGGTTTCATAGCCCTGCTCGGCAACGGCACGCAGCAAGGATTCGGAGAGTCCGAGAGAGGAAAAACTCATAACAACCTACTTGAAGATGAGGGGGCAGCTCCGCCAATGAGGGCGGATGATGCCGGACAAAAAGGGAAGTCCGGCCCTTTCTGCGGAATAGTTCCGGGAGGAAGAGAAGACTTCAATTCGCACTGAGAGGGCTTGGCATTCCGCGCCAGACGGATTTGAAAAAACTGGCCGCCGACCAACCCCAAAGTGCGGGCAGCTTACCCTGTTTGTGTACCCCTGACGAGGAAAATGTGATCGAGTTCATTATTTATCCAGCAGGCCAGTTGCAGACTTTGCCGGCGCAAAAACAGGATGGCAAACGTGATTGCCGCACCGGTTTCGTCCAATCAGCCGCTACAGGGGTACTCATCTGCGCCATACTCAACACAGCTTGTGGTGGGTTAGCCATGCGCCGCCTCACGGTCGTTTTTGATATCTGACACCATCCACGCCGCCTCGCTTGCCCCCACCACGCTTAAATAGGAGATCTATTTATGGCTCTGACTCCATCGCCCTGGCATGCCTGGGATGAGCAGAATGTCCTGCTCAATCTAGATAGTCACCCGGACGGTTTAAGCCATCAGGAAGCTCGCCACCGGCTGACCGATTATGGCCCCAACCGGCTGACGCCGCCGAAGGGTGAGTCCTGGTTCCATCGTTTCGCTCGGCAATTCAATAACTTGCTGATCTATGTACTGTTGCTGGCCGCGGCCCTGAGTTGGCTTTCGAATCACTGGATCGATGGCGCCGTGATTCTCGGGGTGGTCATCATCAATGCCCTGTTCGGCCTGCTGCAAGAGGGCAAGGCCGAGCGCGCCCTGGCCGCCATTCGTCAGCTGTTGAAGATCCGCTGCATGACATTGCGCGACGGTGAACGACATCAGCTCGATGCCGATCTGCTGGTTCCCGGCGATGTGGTGATGCTCGAATCCGGCGACAAGGTGCCCGCCGATATGCGTCTGCTGGAGTGTCACAATCTCTACGTGCAAGAGAGTGCGCTCACCGGTGAATCGGTCAGTGTCAACAAGCAGACGCAAGCCTTATCCGAAACGACCCCCTTGGCCGAACGCAACAACATGCTGTACGCCGGAACTCTGGTCACCCAGGGGCGCGCGCGCGCCATCGTCGTCAGCACCGGCGATGACACCGAACTGGGCCATATCGGCCGTCTGTTGCAAACCGTTGAGGCGATGCAGACCCCACTGACCCTGCAGATGGATCGCCTGGGGCGTCAACTGACGCTCTGGATCGTACTGTTGGCCATCGCCACCTTCCTGTTTGGTCTGCTTTACCGGCACTACGGTCTCGATGAACTCTTCATGGCCGCCGTCGGCCTGGCGGTGGCCGCCATCCCCGAAGGATTACCGGCCGTCATCACCATCACCCTGGCCATCGGGGTACAACGCATGGCCCAGCGAAACGCCATCGTCCGCCGCCTGCCTGCCGTCGAGACCCTGGGTGCCGTCACCGTGATCTGCAGCGATAAGACCGGAACCCTGACCCGCAACGAGATGACGGTGCAGCAGGTTGCCTTGCCGCACGAGACCCTGCAGGTGACCGGCGTCGGTTATGCCACCCAAGGGGAATTACGGTCCCAATCAAGCCACCTCGACGGCAAAGCCCCCATGCCATCCGCTTTTATCGATGATACCGATGCCCTCTGGTCGCTGCTCGAGGCGGCCGTGCTCTGTAACGACGCCCGCTTCTCCCCGCCCACGCCGGACAAGGAATCCCAATTGCACGGCGACCCAACGGAGGGGGCCTTGCTGATCCTGGCGGCCAAGGCCGGTATTGATGCCCAGATGTTGCGCAACGCCAATCCCCGGTTGGCCGAGTTGCCTTTCGAGTCGGCGCATGGCTTCATGGCCACCCTGAACCTGCATGAGGGGCAGCGACGATTATTCATCAAGGGGGCGCCCGAGCGGATCCTGCCCCGCTGTGAGCGACTGGCAGGCTCAGCGACCGACGCCTGGCAAGGTCGCGCCGATGAGATGGCCCGCGCCGGACTTCGGCTGCTGGCCTTCGCCGTCCATCCGATACCGCAGTCGGAGGCTGACAGCTCCTCCTATCTGGCGGCCGATGAGCTGCCGCCAAGCGGTTGGCAACTGCTCGGACTGGTGGGCATGGTCGATCCGGCCCGCGAGGAGGCCAAGTCGGCCGTCGCCGAGTGTCAACGCGCCGGGATCCGGATCGTCATGATCACCGGCGACCACGCCAGCACGGCAATGGCCATCGGTCAGCAGTTGGGCTTGGCCGATGAGCCACGGGTACTCAGCGGCAGCGAGCTGGATCAACTCTCCGATGACGAGCTGGCGCAACAGATTGAGCGGCTCGATATTCTGGCACGGGCCACCCCAAGCCATAAGCTGCGTCTGATCGCCGCCCTGCAGGCCGCCGGTCATGTCACCGCCATGACCGGGGATGGCGTCAACGATGCTCCCGCGCTCAAACGCGCCGATATCGGCGTGGCGATGGGCCGGCAAGGGACCGAGGCCGCCAAGGAGGCGGCCAGCATGGTGCTGGCGGACGATAACTTTGCGACCCTGCGCGATGCGGTGAGCGAAGGGCGAACCATCTATGAGAATCTGCGCAAGGCACTGGTCTTCTTATTACCCACCAACGGGGCTCAGGCTCTGGTGCTGCTGAGCGCCATTGTGCTGGGCATCGCCCTGCCCATCACCCCGGTGCAGATCCTCTGGGTCAATATGGTCAGCGCCATCACCCTCTCGCTGCCGTTGGCCTTCGAGCAGCCGGATGGGGATCTGATGCGACGTCCGCCACGGCACATCGGCGAACCCATACTGCCACTGACGTTATGGCTGCTCATCATCGGCAGCGCCATCCTGATGAGCGGCTTGACCCTGGGGATCTATCAATGGAGCCTTCAGCTGGGCACGGAGCTGGCGGTGGCGCGCACGCTGGCCATCAACACACTGATCGCCGCCGAGATGCTTTTTTTGATCAACTGCCGCTCCTTGATGCGAGCCAGCTTCAGCCATCAGGCCTGGTTTGGAAACCGTCACGTGTGGGTGGCCATCGGCAGCCTGCTCCTGCTGCAGTGGCTACAAACCTATGTACCGCTGATGAACACCCTGTTCGGAACAGCACCCGTTGCCTGGGAACTATGGCCCTGGGTCATGCTGGCGGCACTGCTCTATTACCTGCTGATCGAAACCGGCAAATGGTTGCTGCGACGCTGCACGAAGTCATGATGCAGCGAGTGCATCGGCTTGA
Source organism: Aeromonadaceae bacterium (assembly GCA_041441555.1). GTDB lineage: Bacteria > Pseudomonadota > Gammaproteobacteria > Enterobacterales > Aeromonadaceae > Pseudaeromonas. The sequence continues at coordinate 3,472 of JASDSW010000091.1, read as the reverse complement.
GTGTCGCCGTGCTGCTCGTTACACTGCGCCGGCGCGTGCTGCGCCCGTCACTTCACATGCCGAAAATTAGGTTGCCATGTTGTCATCCGCTACTGATCTGCCCCATCCCGTCGCCCGATCCCAGTCGCGCCTTGTCGCCATCATCGGCGGCGGACCGGCCGGGCTCATCGCCGCCGACTATCTGAGCCAGCAGGGACATCCTGTGGCGCTGTTTGATGCCATGCCATCGGTGGGTCGCAAGTTCTTGCAAGCCGGCAAAGGCGGCATGAATCTCACCCACTCCGAGCCCTATGCCGACTTTGTCCAACGTTATGGCCCGGCCGCTGACTTCATGGCACCGCTGTTGGCGCAGTTTGGTGCGGATGCCCTGCGCGATTGGGCGCAAGCCCTGGGGGTCGAGACATTCATCGGCACCTCCGGGCGCGTTTTTCCGTGTGACATGAAGGCTGCCCCTCTCCTGCGGGCCTGGTTGCAGCGGCTGCGCGAGCAGGGAGTCCAATTCTATGTCCGCCATCAGTGGCTGGGGTGGCAGAGCGATGAGCGGCTCCATTTCATGACGCCAACCGGCGAGAGCAGCGTCCGAGCCGACGCCTGCCTGTTTGCCCTGGGCGGCGCCAGTTGGCCGCGCCTCGGTTCAACCGGTGCCTGGGTTCACCTCTTTGCGGCACGAGGCATCGACATTCAGCCCCTCAAGCCGAGCAATTGTGGATTTGAAATGGGCTGGAGCGACCATTTCCGCAGTCGATTTGCCGGCATGCCGCTCAAGAGCGTCGTTCTGAGTCACACCAACGCGAGTGCTGAGCCGATTTCGCGACAAGGCGAATGCGTGATCACCGAACATGGCATGGAGGGCAGTCTGCTCTATCCATTCACCCCGGCGCTGCGTCAGGAGCTGGAGCGCCATTCGCGCGCCTGCTTCTGCCTGGATCTGCTGCCAGGGCGCTCCTTGGAGCGCGTGCTCCGTGAGTTGAGGCAACCCCGGGGTTCGAAATCGATGGCTAACCATCTTCGCAGTCGTTTGGGGCTCGATGGCGCCAAAGCCGGACTATTACGTGAGCGGCTGAGCCCCGAGGTGTTTAACGATATTCCACGCCTCGCCGCAGCCATCAAGGCGCTGCCAATCGAGGTCCATGCAACCCGCCCCATCGAGGAGGCCATCAGCAGTGCCGGCGGCATCGCCCTGAGTGAGCTGGATCCCCAGCTGATGCTCCGCAAACTGCCCGGACTGTTTTGTGCCGGAGAGATGCTCGATTGGGAAGCCCCTACCGGCGGCTATTTGCTCACCGGCTGTTTTGCTACCGGCTATCAGGCCGCTCGCGGCATCGACGCCTGGCTGCGCGCACATCCCTGAACCCCTTGCCGGTGGCTTGGTTAGCCGATATTGACCGGAACTGACTCGATCCAGGTCACAAAAGTGTGGATCGAGCCACCAAGTGTTTTGACTCCGGTTGCTTTTTAAACAATAAAAGGTGGGTGTTTCACTCAAGAGGGAAGGCCCATGCAGCGAATTGATTACTCACGCCTGAAAGACCAAGTGTTCAATGTGCTCGACAGTTGTGGTTCTCCCTACCAGGAGACCAAGAGCCTCTGTATTGATAACAAGCTGCCGTTCGGTGTGCGGGAAGAGGAGATGGTCTCAATGGCCATCGGCGAATACCACGGTTGGCAATCCAGAGAGTTCATGGGGCTGTCCGATTAAGATTTGGCAGCCAAACCAACCACAGGGTCACCCCCTATCTCCAGCAAGAAGAGGTTCGCCTCTTCTTTTTTTTCTTGATGCGCCATACCTGACTGAAATTCTCGTGAGGAATCGCTTGGTGACTCTTCGGCTGCCCATCCTGGACATGATAGGATCCGGGCCAATCCGTCGATGAGGTTAGAGCCCTACGTGATGAATCTAGTGCCGCTTTTCCTCGCCTCCCACAGCAGATGAGCCGACCGCCTTGAAAAACAGAGCACAGCCCACTTTCTACTTCCACGATTACGAGACTTTCGGGACCCATCCGGGCCGCGATCGCCCCGCACAATTTGCCGGGATCCGCACCGATAGCGAGCTCAACCCGATTGGCGCGCCGCTGATGATCTATTGCCAGATGCCGGTGGATTATCTACCCGATCCGGAGGCCTGCCTCATCACCGGGATTACCCCGCAACAGGCCAACCAGCAGGGTTACTGCGAGGCGGAGTTCATGGCCCGGATCCATGCCGAATTCAGTCAACCGGAGACCTGCATCCTCGGCTACAACAACATCCGCTTCGATGACGAATTCACGCGTTACAGTCTGTATCGCAACTACCATGATCCCTACGCCTATAGCTGGCAGCAGGGCAACTCTCGCTGGGATCTGCTGGATGTGGTGCGCGCCTGCTATGCACTACGCCCGGAGGGCATCAACTGGGTATTTGATGAGGAGGGCAAACCAAGCTTCCGTTTGGAGCTGCTCACCAAGGCCAACGGCATCAGTCACGAGCATGCCCACGATGCACTGGCCGACGTCTATGCCACCATCAGCATCGCCAAACTGTTGCGCGACAAACAGCCCAAGCTGTTCAACTACCTCTACAGCATGCGGCAAAAGAACAAGCTCAAGGCGCTGATCGATGTGATCAGCATGAAGCCGCTGGTACATGTCTCTGGCATGTTCTCCTCCAGGCAAGGCTGTATCAGCTGGGTCTCGCCCGTCGCCTGGCACCCCACCAACGCCAATGCGTTGATCGTGGTCGATCTGAGCAAGGATGTGACGCCGTTGATCGAGCTCAGCTGCGAGCAGATCCGCGAGCGCCTCTATACCAAGCGGGAGGAGTTGGGCGATGAGCTGCCGATCGGCGTGAAGCTGGTTCACCTAAACAAGTGTCCGGTGCTCGCCCCGGCCGCCACCTTAAGCGAGCAGCGGGCCGATGAGTTGGGCATCGACCGCCAACAGTGCCGCACCAGCCTCAACCTGCTACGCCAGCATCCGGAGATCCGGGAGAAGTTGCTGCAGCTGTTCACCCCCTCGGCCGAGCTGGAGACGCCCAAGGCCCAGGATGCCGAGCTGGCGCTCTATGCCGGATTTGTGCAGGAGGGCGATAAAGCCACCATGGAGCTGGTACGCAGTACGCCGCCGGAACAGCTGGCCGCCCGCCCCTTCGTGTTCAATGATCCGCGATTGCAGCAGATGCTCTTTCGCTATCGAGCCCGCAACTACCCGCAGACCCTGTCGGCCTCCGAGCAGCAGGAGTGGCATCGCCATTGCGCCGATTATCTGAATACTCATGCCGACGGTTTTCTGCTCAAGCTGGAGTTGCTGCTGGAGCAGCACGGACAGGATCCTCGCAAGGTCGCCATCCTCAAGGCTCTAGCCCACTATCTGCAGAGTCTCTGACGGCAGAGCCTCAGGGCCCAACGAACAAGCACAAAAAAACCCGGAGCAAGCTCCTAATGCCAGTCAGTTAAGCCTGACTGGCATTATTTTTTCCTGTTTTTCGGATG
>JASDSW010000090.1:0-8310 GCA_041441555.1 Aeromonadaceae bacterium | reverse complement strand
CTTGCCGCCAAGGATCTGATGGCGCAGGGGATCAAGATCTGATCAAGAGACAGCCATAGACTCGAGCGATTGCGGATGGCAGAGCAATTCGCAGATAGACAATAGATGGATTAAAAATAAGCGTTCTACAGAGCCGCGCTATCGAGAAAATTTGCCTGACTCGCCAATACTGGTGCATAGATAAAAGATCTATCGGAATATTATTTTTAATCATCATTTTTTATTAAAAATTAACAAACCAGACCGACTTCCTGTCTAAAAAATCAAATCACAAACAAATTTGATCTGTGTCAGTGTTTCATTTGGACTTTTCTTGCTGCCCACCCGCCTCCCTCCGATAATTTTGATGTGTTTCACATTTATGGCCGTCGGATCGATAGAACCGGAGGCGTACTGTTATGACAAAAAGAAAGAGCCGGGGATTCACCTTGATTGAGCTCATCGTGACTATTGCCATAGTCGCGATCGTTGCCCTGCTGGGCGTACCGGGCATGAACGCGTTGCTCAGGGATATGTCTGCCAGGGCCGATAGCAATACCCTGCTCAGCAGCATCACTCTGGCGCGCAGCGAGGCAATAAAACGAGGCAGCTGGATCTGGGTTAGCCCTCATAACAACGCGGACTGGCAAGCTGGATGGGCCATTTGGCTCGACGATGGCGATCACAGCTTCAACAGCAGCAAAGACACACAGCTGCGCCATTTTGACGCCATTGAAAGCATCATCCATACGGCACCCTCGCGACTCGCCATTGCCGCCGATGGCTCTTTGGCTGTCCCGACCAGCAGCACCGATTTTTCTCTGAGCCCCTCCAGTTGCCAACACGATGAACAACGCTCCTTACATATTGCAGTCTCCGGGCGAGCCAGCCTAAGTCGAGTCACCTGTGGCAGTTAGGAGGCATCTATGTTTCCACGAACAACACCCCTTCATTCGGCAGGCTCATCCCTGCTGGAGGTACTGATTGCATTGATCCTGCTCTCGTTGGGCATGCTCGGCATGATTTCGTTGCAGCTGAGCTCCTTAAAGAGCAACCAAAGCGCCATGACCCGTTCTTTGGCTACAGAATTAACCCACGAAATCACTGACTTGATGCGAGCTAACCGTACATTGGCACTCAGTGGTAGCTACGACACAGAGTTCTCGGCTGCGGCCCCGCCCGGATCAAGCACTCACGCCGTCGATCTGCAAAACTGGAAATCTCGCCTGGCCCAGTTGCCCGCCGGTCAGGGTCGTATTGCACACAATGGGAACCAAGTTGAAATCACGGTGCAATGGGACGAATCTCGTCTACGCCAAGGAGATTCTGCGCAGCAGTTTAGCTACCGGACGGAGTTATAAGTCGATGAAAAACACGCCGCCCATCTCAAGCTTCAGAATCAGAACCGGTGGATTCAGCCTGGTTGAGGTGATGATTGCCATCACCTTGGGGTTACTGCTGACCGCCGCCGTTCTTCAATTATTTGTCGGTAACTCAGCAACGTTCCGAACCACAGATGCCATCAGCCGCGTTCAAGAAAATGCCCGCTATGCGCAATCGGTTCTGAATCAGGAGCTGCGCATGGTGGGCTACCGTGGCTGTTTGAGTAAACAAACCATAGCCATCACCAACACGCTGAATAACTCATCGACGCTGGCCTACAATTTCGCACTCGGTTTACGAGGCTATAACGATCTACCGACCAGCTTGCCCTCCGAGCTATCCGATCTGCTTGCCGATGACCCAGCGCCTTTGGCAGGCTCAGACTTGTTGCTGGTTCAAGGACCGACAGGCCCCTCCATCCCCATAGTCGCCAACAACAATGCGGCTCAATTGTTTGCCAGTGCCGATGCGGCCACCGAATTAACCACCGGGGATATCGCCTTGGTCACGGATTGCAGCAAGGCTCGAGTGTTTCAGATCACCAATCTGACGGCCGCAGCCAATCGAACCAATGTGGTACACAGCAACAGCGGGGCATTTATTCCAGGAAATGCCATCTCTTTTTGGGATCCGAACGATAAGAATCAGATATTTGGACCAGGATCTGAGCTAATGAGTTATCGCAGCTCTACCTACTACCTGGCTATCAACCCTGACAGAGGCACCCGGGCGCTCTTCCACAAGATCAACAGCCAGGAGGCAGAAGTACTGATGGATGATGTCTATGCACTTCAGATCCTCTACGGCGTTGATACCAATGGCGATCGACAAACGGATCTATACCAGAATGCCGCCGCCATCACCGACTGGAGCCGGGTGCTGACCATCCGCCTTCAGCTGATTTTGGGCAGCGAGGAGGCCGGTGTTGTTCCTCAGCCACAGTCCCTTGCCTTCAATGGTTCCACCTTCACGGCTCCCGATACTCGCTGGTACATGTCCAGCGTGGTCACCGCCGTGCTGCGGAATCGGCTGAACTAGGAGGTGATACATGAAATCCTCTCTACCCTCGCACGCTTTGCAACATGGCATGGTTCTGGTGATCTGCTTGATTATGCTGTTGCTGCTCACGCTCAGTGGCATTGCGGCCATCCAGGGCAGCGCATTGCAGGAGAAGATGGCCGGTAACAGTCGCGACAGCGAGCAGGCTTTTCTGGCCGCCGAAGCGGCCTTGCGCAATGGTGAGGCCTTGATCGTCACCACCAGCGAGGGGGACTTCACCACCACGGGGACCGAGGGACTTTACGATGTGACCGCCAGCGATGCCTTACCGGTCGACTGGAAGAGCAGTACCACCCAATGGCGGGATGGCAATAGCCTCGGCAGTTTCACCGCCGCGACACCGGAGTTTTTCATCGAAAAACTACCTGAAGTCACCAATAAAGGATTGAGTCTGGCCGCAGACCAGCCTCTTGAGACCATGATTATCTATCGCGTTACCGCGAGAGCCGTGGGGATAACCGACACCAGTCAGGCCGTATTGCAGTCGACATTCCGACGCTAACGCACGGGGGCAATCCAATGTCCAGCAAACACCACATCAAACTCTGGATGACATGGCTATTTGGCCTACAGTGGGTCCTGTTCATGTCGTCGGCAGCCGCCATCACCATCGCGGACAAGCCGCTCTATCTTGAGGATAACCAGGCGATTGAGCCCAACATCATGTTCACCCTTGATGATTCAGGCTCCATGGATTTCACCTACCTCAGTACCAGCAATCAAGAACCCAGTGGCTGGCGCTACTATTCAGCCACTTACAACAGGCTCTATTACAACCCGCAGGTGAGTTACCGTCCCTGGATCAATACCGACGGCACCGACTACCCGCTCGGCACCCGATCCTGTCAGCGCAGCGGGCGCCCTGGCAATTACAGCTATAGCTGCGCCTATTACGATGCCAATGGTAGCTTGGTGCCCATCTATTCGGGTGACAACAGCTACCCTGGCGGCGCCAAGCGCGAGGATTGTGCCACCCCGAGCAACTGTACCTTCCTAGAAGAGCAACAAAATTTCGCCAACTGGTACACCTATTATCGCACCCGGCTGCAGGCCGCCAAGGCCGGCATCGGTCGAGCCTTCTACGAGCTGGATGACAAGGTGCGAGTCGGCTACGGCACGATCAACTCGTCGACTCACAACATCGATGGCATCAGTACAACCACCCTCAACATGGGGATCCGTCCCTTCACCCCCAGCGTCAAGGAGGCATTTTTCGACTGGTTATATAACATGAACGCCGATGGTGGCACCCCATTGCGCCGCGCCATGGATGATGTGGGGCAATATTATGAACGCGCGCAAGGCCAGGCCAGTCCTTGGGCCGACCATCCAGGCCAGAGCAATTTTGGCGGATTCAAATCCTGCCGCCAGAGCTATCACATACTGATGACCGATGGCTACTGGAACAGCGATCCGGCTAAAACGGCCGCCGCAAAAAAAAACGTGGATGCAGTCGATGGCAATCTGATCGGTAATGATATGGGCGGCAATGCTATCAAGTACCTAGCCGTTACCCCCTACAAAGACAGCAGCAGTAACACCTTGGCCGACATTGCTGCCTATTACTGGAAGCGGGATCTGCAACCTGCCATCAAGAATAAGATCACCCCCTCCACCGAGGATCCAGCCTACTGGCAACACATGGTCAATTTCACGGTCAGTTTCGGGGTCGACGGCACCTTGAGTCCATCGGCGGATACCCTCGCCGCCTTGACGGCTGGCACTCTCACCTGGCCGACGATCGCCACCAGCGAGGCCAACTCCGATATACCTAAAAAGGTCGATGATCTGTGGCATGCAGCGATCAACAGCCGCGGCGGTTTTTACAACGCCGCCGATCCACAAGCCTTCGTCGATGCCCTGACCGATGCCTTTGCCAAAGTACAGGCCAGAAGTGGCTCCTCAAGCGCCATCGTCAGCAATACGGCGCGCTTGGAGAGTAATAGCCGTATCTACCAGGCCAGTTTTAACAGCGGAAACTGGAGCGGCGAATTGACGGCCTATCCACTGGACAGTAGTAGCGGCGCCATCGGCAGCGCACTCTGGTCCGCATCAACCCTCATTCCGGATGCCGCGGCGCGCACCATCTATACGCGCACCACATCGCCGGTGAAGACGGTCGAGTTTCTATGGAGCAAGCTCGATAACATCCAACAACAGGCGCTCAATCGTGATACAAACGGCAATCAGGATGGCAATGGCTCCTTGCGCGTTGCCTGGTTGCGTGGTGATCAGAGCCGGGAGGTCGGCCAGAGCAATGGTATATTCCGGGCGCGAGGCAGTTTGCTTGGCGATATCATCAACTCCAGTCCAACCCTGGTCAGCAACCAAAGCTATGGCTATGGCGATACCAGTTTTACCACCAGCAAGGCTGACCGGCCGCCCATGCTCTATGTCGGTGCCAATGACGGAATGCTGCACGCGTTTGATGAAGCCACCGGCGTCGAGAAGTTTGCGTTTATTCCCTCCTCCCTCATCGGCCAACTCACACACCTGACGGCCATCGACTATCCCAATCATCACCGTTATTTCGTCGATGGAAGTCCAAAAGCCATGGATGCCAAGGTCAATAACGACTGGCGCACTCTCCTGCTAGGCGGAACGGGGGCAGGCGGTAAGGCTATCTTTGCCTTGGATATCACCGACCCGGAACACTTTTCGGCCAACGACATTCTGTGGGAATACAGCAGCAATGACTTAGGCTACAGCATTCCACAACCAACTCTCGGCCAACTGGCTGGCGGTGATTGGGTGGCACTAATTCCGAATGGATACAACAGCAATTCACAAAAAGCCAAGCTACTGCTGCTGGATGTCGCCGACGGCAGTGAGGTGAGCATCATGAACACCAACGCTGGCAGCACAAGTTATCCGAACGGACTGAGCACGCTGATCCCCATCGATATCGATGGGGATTACAAGATTGACTACGCCTACGCCGGTGATCTGCTCGGCAATCTCTGGCGTTTCGATCTGCGAGCCGCACAAGCCAGTGGCTGGACGACGCGCCTGATCTTTACCGCCTGTCAAAGCGCCACCTGTTCCGCCACCAATCGGCAGCCGATCACCGCTCGGCCGATGGTAGTCTCCCACCCGAACGGAGGGGTCCTGGTCTTATTCGGTACCGGTAGTTATTTTGCCGACGAAGACCGCACCTCGACGCAGTTGCAGACTATGTATGGCATCTGGGACAAACTCGAAGCCGATCCGGCAACCATTACCCGGGATCAACTGACGCAACAGACCATAGAGCAGGAAACGACCGTCACCGCGAACGGCAGTAGCCTCAATATCCGCATCGTGTCGAATAATGCGGTGGATTACACCACTCAACGTGGCTGGTTCCTGAATCTGCTCTCACCCGATTTAACGAGTAGTGTCGGTGAGCGAATCACGGCCGATATCCAGTTGCGCGAGGATCAGTTGATCTTCACCACCATGCTGCCCTCCACCGATCCCTGTGACTTTGGCGGTAAGTCCTGGTTGATGGAGCTATCGCCCATCTATGGCCAGCGACTGAGCTACCCGGTGTTTGATCTGGATGGAGATGGCGATATCGACGAAGACGATTTGCACGAAGGCTTGCCGGTGAGCGGCAAAGCCTTTGAAGAGATCATCACCAAATCTGCCTTTATCGAACGACCTGGCGGCGAAACCGAGATCAAGTATGCCAGCGGTTCATCCGGCACCATCAAGCAGACGTTGGAAATCGTCAGCCCCAATGCCAAGGGCCGGCAATCCTGGCGTCAACTCAGATAACCAACGCGCCCGAGCAACTAGGATAGTGCTTCATCCCGGCTGCTCGGCATCACCCCAAGGAGTATCGATGCCATGCCACACCAATCCCGAGGGATCACCCTGATCGAGCTGATGATTGCCGTTGGCATAGTGGCGATTCTTGCTGCCGTCGGTTACCCGTCGTATATGGAACACGTCAAATCCACACGCCGCGGGGAGGCCAAAGCCACCCTGCTGGAGGTCGCCCAGTTTATGGAGCGCAAATTCACCTCGGACGGCTGCTACCGCTGTGGCAGTGAAACCGTCACCTTGCCGATCAGCCAGGTTCCTCGCGATGGCGGCAGCGCCTACTACACGATCACCTTGACCTCTTCGGCCGGCACCAGTTACCAACTGCAAGCCTCACCGACGGGAGTCATGAGCGGCGATAGCTGTGGAACCTACTCATTGGATCAGACTGGCACCCATACTCCCACCGGTTCCCCCTGCTGGTAAGGGCTGCCCCCAAGCCGGGCGGCTGACTGTGCGCTGGTTTAATCCGGATTCTTTTCTCTTTTTGAGCAAATTTATTCATTAACTCCACTTTGCGACAATATTCTTCTTCATGCCGCAAAAACCGACTGATCGACAAGCTTTAATGCTCATTTTGTCGATGATGTTAGATTTTTCAGCCAAAACACCACAGATATTCCCGCCATTAATGCTCCAAAAGGCAAAAAAACAGCCAACCAATGAGTGAGAAAATAAGAGGAAGTATTGCATAGACAGGCATATGCCCGATAATGCGCGCGTTTGTGTCAATCGTCGCTCTGACCATCAGATGTCAGAGGTTAACTTGGTTCAGGGCCATGGCCCTTTTGTGAGGTGTTTGCATAAGATGAACAGCCAATTCGTTTCAGGAATTGATTATCGTGGCCTGGTTGCCCAACACGGTTCACCCCTGCTGATTTTGGATCAAGCAGCTGTGCGCCATCAGTACCGCTCCTTGGTTGCCGCCTTGCCTGGCGTGACCCTGCACTATGCGCTTAAACCCCTGCCTCACATGGGGGTAATTGAAGTACTCAAGAGCGAAGGCGCCTGTTTTGACCTCGCCACCAATGGTGAAGTCGATCTGATGCGCGAGGCGCAGATCAATCCGAACGAATGCATTCACACCCATCCGATCAAGCGGGATTCCGATATCCGCTACGCACTGGATTATGGCTGTAACACCTTCGTGTTCGACAATCCGGTCGAACTGCAAAAGTTTGTGAACTACAAGGATCAAGCGCGTCTGCTGTTGCGCGTCAGCTTCCCGAATCCGGAAACCAAGGTCGATCTGTCCAAGAAGTTTGGTTGCACTCCAGAGATGGTGCTGCCGCTGCTGCGTCAAGCCAAGGAGCTGGGCATTGAGGTCATCGGACTCTCATTCCACGTCGGCTCCCAAGTGCCCAATGCCAAGCGCCATGTCGAGGCCATCGAAGCCTGCAACGATCTGCTGCGACAAACGGCTGCACAGGGTCTGGGCCTGCAGGTTCTGGATATTGGTGGCGGCTTCCCCGTTGACTACGCCGGTGGCGAGCTGGATATCCACGCCTTCTGCGCCCCAATCCGGGCGGCACTGGCCAATACCCCGGCCGGAATCCGCCTCATCGCCGAGCCGGGCCGTTTCATCTCGGCCCCGGCGATGACTTCTATCGCCAGTGTCATGGGCAAGGCCGAGCGCTTTGGTCGCACCTGGTACTACCTGGACGATGGCCTGTATGGCAGCTACAGCGGTCAACTGTTCGACCACGTCTTCTACCCGAAGAGCACCCCCTACGCCAAGGGTGAGCGTCATCCGGCCGTCCTGGCGGGCCCAACCTGCGACAGCATCGATGTGATCGCCGAAGAGATCATGCTGCCCGAGCTGGAGCTGGGAGAGCTGGTCATCGGCCGCATGATGGGTGCCTACACCTGGGCCTCGGCCACCGAGTTCAACTTCTTCCGCCGCACCAACATCCTGGTAGTGGACAGCGACGCAGCCGCCCTCAAAGCCGTCGCCTGAAAGAATCCTGGATAGAAAAAGACGAACCCTCGGCTTAAATGCCAGTCAGTTAATTCTGACTGGCATTATTTTTTAGGTTCTTCGCGCAAGCGTGGGGAAAGGTAAGTTGACAGACAGGGATCCGG
>JASDSW010000089.1:41117-43689 GCA_041441555.1 Aeromonadaceae bacterium | reverse complement strand
CCAGCGACATACGGATTAACAGTCCGCCGTTCTACCGACTGAACTAAGGAGGAATGGAAATTTGGCTCCCTCGACTGGACTTGAACCAGTGACATACGGATTAACAGTCCGCCGTTCTACCGACTGAACTACGAGGGAATGGAAACTGGCTCCTCCTGCTGGACTTGAACCAGCGACATACGGATTAACAGTCCGCCGTTCTACCGACTGAACTAAGGAGGAATGGAAATTTGGCTCCCTCGACTGGACTTGAACCAGTGACATACGGATTAACAGTCCGCCGTTCTACCGACTGAACTACGAGGGAACAGAGTCTCTTTAAGACGCCGCGCATGTTACTGATTGGCCTGGGGACTGTCAACCGCCGCAGGGCTTAGTTTGGGGAAAAACGGCCCGTTCGGTGAATTGCTGCTCAACGCCGTATTATTCTTAAGCAATGTTTGCCGATGGACGGTCTGCGAAGGGGAAACAGGCCTGTCGGCAAGGTCTCGGATCCGGGCTCTGGGCGTTAGCTAAATTTGCTTTTGAAAGGCTGAGTTAACGGTGATTATTCGGCTGAAAAAACGAGTGGAGTTTATGCACAGTCGGCGGAAGTCCCGCGCTATCTGGCTTGGCGCGAGTTATCCACGGTTTCTGTGGATAACCGTGTGAGTTAAAGTTATAAACCCCGCTGTAACCCGCGTGATACAAGGCTTTGCACATCCGCAATAGAAAAGAGTTGAAAAATTAAAATACAATAAAATCAATGTGTTGTGATTTTTGGTGATTTGTGCTGGCCGGATGGGCGAGATGGATATTGCGGGAATAAGCCAAGCGCGCCAATTGTGCATTGTTTTGGCGCATGACGCTCATTTTTGGTGGATAAGTGAAACTGAAGACTATCGGAATTGGCTCCCTCGACTGGACTTGAACCAGTGACATACGGATTAACAGTCCGCCGTTCTACCGACTGAACTACGAGGGAATCTCTTAAAAAGAGGGGCCTAATGTTAGAGATTGCGGGGGGGCGGGTCAAGAGGGAATTGTGTGACGGCGGACAAATTACGGTGGGGAGTGGGCCTCTGTCGTCATTGGCATAAACCAGCACTTTAGGTGTCTGTTTACCATCCTTGGCTCGGGGTAGAATGGCACTAAACCTTGAGGGAATTGTTGATTTGAATGCCAACCTGCTGACAGGCCCCATCCGGCCTCAGCTCATCCGTATGACCCTGACGCTGATGGTTGGCATGCTGACCATGATGAGCTTCAACTTGCTGGATACCTGGTTCGTCGCTCGCTTGGGGACCGCCTCGTTGGCGGCGATCAGTTTTACCTTTCCGATCACCTTTTCACTCATCAGTCTGACCATCGGTATGAGCGTCGGCACCAGTGCCATCTTGGGGCGTTATCTGGGCCAAGGGCGCATCGAGGAGGCTAAACGCAAGGCCTCGGCCGCGTTGCTTGGTGCGTTTGGCTTCATGGTGCTCGGCGGTGGCGGCGGTTTGTTGTGGAGTGAACCGCTGTTTGTGGCGATGGGGGCGGATCGTCAGGCTTTGCCGCTGATCCTCTCCTATATGTCCATCTGGTTTTCTGGTTGTGGATTGCTGGCGGTCTCAATGGTGGGCAATGCCATCTTCCGGGCATTTGGCAATACCCGGGTCCCCAGTGCCATCATGGTGGCGGCCAGTCTGGTCAATGCGGTATTGGACCCTTTGCTGATCTTCGGGCTGGGGCCATTTCCTGCCCTGGGGATCCAGGGGGCCGCCATCGCCAGTTTGCTTTCCTGGGGATGTGGTTGCTGCCTGATGCTCTGGATGCTGGGGATCCGATACCGCCTGTTGAGCTGGCGTCGGGTCATCGCCCATGGGGCTGACGATGGGCGTGAATTGCTGCTGATTGCGCTGCCTGCCGCGTTGGCCAACATGCTGACGCCGCTGGCCACCGGCTTGCTGACGGCGTTTGTCGCTCGATATGGTCAGGAGGCGGTGGCCGCCTACGGCGTTGGCGGGCGCCTCGAGTCCATGGCCTGTCTGTTCATTCTGAGCCTTTCCATGAGTCTGCCGCCCTTCATCAGTCAAAACGGCGGTGCGGGGCAGTTATCGCGCGTGGCCGACGCCTATCGGATCTCGTTGCAACTGGTGCTGGCGATCCAACTGCTGCTCTATCTGTTGCTGGTGCTGGCATCCCCTTGGCTGGCGCCGGCGTTTAGTGAGGAGCCCCAAGTGCAGCGCCTGTTGATGCAGTATCTGTGGATCCTGCCGCTGGGATACGGTCTGCAGGGGGTGGTCATCTTGACCTGCTCTTCCCTGAACGCCCTGCACCAACCGCGACTGGCCTTTGCGTTGAGCCTGCTGCGCTTCTTCGGGTTGTTTGTCCCCCTCTCGTGCCTGCTCGGCTATGGCTTCGGGCTCAGCGGTCTGTTTGTCGGCGGTGTGGTGGCCAACCTGCTGTGTGCCTGTCTGGCCTATCTGTGGTTCAATAGCACACTGCGCCGTCTTTCCCTGGAGTCTGTATGAGTAAAGCCTTTCAACTCGAGAGTCAGTTCGCCCCGGCCGGTGATCAGCCCCAGGCCATCGCGCAATTGATCGATGGC
>JASDSW010000089.1:0-41107 GCA_041441555.1 Aeromonadaceae bacterium | reverse complement strand
ATCAGACCCTGCTCGGGGTGACCGGGTCGGGCAAGACCTTCACCATGGCCAATGTCATTGCCCATCTGAACCGTCCGACCATGATACTGGCGCACAACAAGACCCTGGCGGCCCAGCTGTATGGCGAGATGCGCGAGTTTTTCCCGCACAATGCGGTCGAGTATTTTGTCTCCTATTACGACTACTACCAGCCCGAGGCCTACGTGCCCTCGACCGATACTTTCATTGAGAAGGATTCGGCCATCAATGACCACATCGAGCAGATGCGGTTGTCGGCCACCAAGGCACTGATGGAGCGACGGGATGTGGTGATCGTCGCCTCGGTTTCCGCCATCTACGGTTTGGGCGATCCACAAGCCTACCTGAGCATGATGCTGCATCTGCGTCAGGGCGACATTATCAATCAGCGCGAGATCCTGCGGCGGCTGGCCGAACTGCAGTACAGTCGGAACGATGCCGCCTTTGCCCGGGCGACCTTCCGGGTGCGCGGCGAGGTGATCGATATTTTCCCGGCGGAGTCGGACAAGCTGGCGCTGCGCGTCGAGCTGTTTGATGAAGAGGTGGAGCGGCTCTCCCTGTTTGACCCCTTAACCGGTGCGGTGGAAAAGCAGGTGCCGCGCTTTACCATCTTCCCCAAGAGTCACTATGTCACGCCGCGGGAGACCATCCTCAACGCCATCGAGCAGATCAAGGTGGAGTTGACCGAGAGACGTCAGCAGTTGCTGGCGGCCAACAAACTGTTGGAAGAGCAGCGGATCACCCAGCGCACCCAGTTTGATATCGAGATGATGCAGGAGCTGGGTT
The DNA here is from genome assembly GCA_041441555.1 of Aeromonadaceae bacterium. Classification (GTDB taxonomy): domain Bacteria; phylum Pseudomonadota; class Gammaproteobacteria; order Enterobacterales; family Aeromonadaceae; genus Pseudaeromonas. The sequence goes on along the minus strand of JASDSW010000089.1, from coordinate 40,303 downwards.
ACTGCTCCGGCATCGAAAACTACTCCCGCTACCTCTCGGGACGGGCGCCGGGCGAGCCGCCGCCCACGCTGTTTGACTATCTGCCCGCCGATGGTCTGCTCATCATCGATGAGTCCCATGTCACCGTGTCGCAAATCGGGGCCATGTACAAGGGGGATAGATCCCGCAAGGAGACGCTGGTCGAGTATGGTTTCCGTCTGCCGTCGGCGCTGGATAACCGACCGCTGAAGTTCGATGAGTTCGAGGCCCTGCAGCCGCAGACCATCTTCGTCTCGGCGACGCCGGCCAATTACGAGCTGGAGAAGTCGGGGGGCCAGGTGGTCGAGCAGGTGGTGCGTCCGACTGGGCTGCTGGATCCGCTGATCGAGGTGCGGCCGGTGGCTACTCAGGTGGATGATGTGCTCTCCGAGATCCGTATCCGGGCCCAGCAGGATGAACGGGTCCTCATCACCACCTTGACCAAGCGGATGGCCGAGGATCTGACCGAATATCTGGATGAACACGGGGTTCGGGTGCGCTATCTGCACTCGGATGTGGACACCGTCGAGCGAGTCGAGATCATCCGCGATCTGCGTCTGGGCAAGTTTGATGTGCTGGTGGGGATCAACCTGTTGCGCGAAGGGTTGGACATGCCAGAGGTCTCACTGGTGGCCATTTTGGATGCCGACAAGGAGGGCTTCCTGCGCTCCACCCGTTCGTTGATCCAGACCATGGGGCGGGCGGCGCGCAATCTCAACGGCAAGGCGATCCTCTATGCCGATCGCATCACCGACTCCATGCGCGCGGCCATTGACGAGACCGAGCGGCGCCGTCTCAAGCAGCAGGAGTTCAACGCGGCCCACGGCATAGTGCCTACCGGCCTGAAGAAGAAGATCGTCGACATCATGCAGGTCAGCGGCAGTGACAAGGGGAGCGAGCGCGCAATTCGCCAAGTGGCCGAGGCGGAAGCCTTCTACCATCCCGAATCGCCGGAGGCGCTGGCCAAGCGCATCAAACAGCTGGAAGGGCAGATGTACGACCATGCGCGCAATCTGGAGTTTGAGCAGGCGGCGGCGCTGCGCGACCAGATCCAGCTATTGCATGAGCAGCTGTTTCGCGAGTCGTGAACGCAAAAAGTGAGCGATGAGACTGACAGGCCGGATTTCCGGCCTGTGTCGTTTCAGGGACGGGGGGACTGGAACATCTCGTCCTGGGCGTGACGGATGAAGTTTTTGGCTTTTTCGACCATCAGCTCATTGGCCTGCTCGGCCGAGCTGCAGAGATCGGAGCGGATGAAATGATGACTCTTGAGCTCACCGTCGATGTGCTTGCAGATGCGCCCGGCGACCCGATACTGTCCCCCTTCGCGCTGTGGCTCTGGGTAGATTAAAAACCCTTCGTGCTCTATGGGCTCGATGCTTTGACACTGGGCCGCGTCGGGGCGGCTGGCACCGAACAGGGTGTTGAATAGTCGTTTTAACATGAAAACTCCTCATCGGCGACGGTCGCCGGCTGCTGGCACCACCAGGCCTGTTGCCGGTCAAAGTGATGCACGATCTGGTTACTGCTGCCGCGCCAGAGCAACGAGGGATCCGCCAGCTCCTGGATAAATTTGCCATCGATCAGGGTATCCACGAGATCGACCACCGCCTGTTGCGCTTGGCTGAGCTCATCAAGCCGGTAGCCGGTCCAGCACCAGATATCCTTGCCGGGGCACTCGTGGCGCACTCGGGTGAGCAGGGTCAGCACGTCGGCCAGATTGGCCGGGTGAAGCGGATCGCCGCCGGAGAGTGTCAAGCCGCGCCGTTTGACTCGGGTGCTGTTGAGATCATGGATGATCTGATCACTCATGGCCGTAGTAAATTCGTGGCCAGAGTCCAGTCGCCAGGTGGACTGGTTGTAACATCCCCGGCATTGGTGTTCGCAGCCGGAGACAAACAGGGTACAACGGGTGCCCGGACCATTGACGACGTCGATGGGATAGTACTGGTGATAATGCATGGAAGATCCTTGCTATGTGCTGGGTTCAAGGTCTACGGGGCGCCATTCTAGCATGGTTTAGCTCACAACTTCAGCGGCCTCAATGGAGTTCGGAACAGGCCTTTGTTACCATGAGTCGGTATCAGGCTCACTGGACGAGAGCCCTGATTCAGGGGTGGCTGCGGCCACAAGCAAACACTAAAAAGGAACCTAACGGAATGAACTGGTATATCGAAGTTTTGAAAAAATATGTCACCTTCAGCGGTCGTGCTCGTCGTGCGGAATACTGGATGTTTTCGCTGTTCAACCTGATCGCGGCTGTCATTTTGATGGCGATTGATGGTGCCCTTGGCTCAACGCCGATCCTCTATAGCATCTACATGCTGGCCGTGCTGCTGCCTTCACTGGCCGTTACCATTCGTCGCCTGCATGATACCGACCGCTCTGGCTGGTGGTTCCTGCTGGTGCTGATCCCGCTGGTTGGCCCGATCGCCATGCTGGTCTTCATGTGCCTCGAAGGCACTCGCGATGACAACCGCTTCGGTGCCGATCCCAAGGCTGCTCTGGCCTAATTGGTAGATCGTGCAAAGCAGTTGATCGTGTAAAACAAGGGCGCCATCAGGCGCCCTTGTTGTTTCTGCGTTGTATTTGCCGTTACAGGTGTTTGACCCGGCGCTTCACCTCTTCTTGCTTGCCGCTGTTGAAGGGGCGGGCGTCCGGGCTGCCGAGGTAGCCGCAGACCCGGCGGGTGACCGAAACCTTGGTGGAGTCGTGGTTGCCACATTTGGGGCAAGTGAAGCCCTTGCTGGTGCATGCAAACTCGCCGGTGAAGCCACACTCGTAGCACTCGTCGATCGGGGTATTGGTGCCATAGTAGGGCACCCGGCTGTAGCTGTAATCCCAGACATCCTCGAGCGCCTCAAGGTTGTGCTGGATGTTGGGGTACTCGCCGTAGCAGATGAAACCACCGCTGGCTAGAGGCGGATAGGCCATCTCGAAGTCGAGTTTGGCGTAAGGATCCACCTTCTTCTCCACATCCAGGTGGAAGCTGTTGGTGTAGTAGCCCTTGTCGGTCACGCCATCAACCAGACCAAATTCCCGGGTATCGAGTTTGCAGAAGCGGGTGCAGAGATTTTCGCTCGGAGTGCTGTACAGGCTGAAACCGTAGCCGGTCTCTGCCTTCCAGGATTCCACCGCCTCCCGCAACCGTTGCACGATCTTGATCCCCTTTTCGCGCAGCAGTTCACTGTCGAACAGGTGCTGGCCGTTGCCATACAGGGCATTGATGGTCTCATGGATGCCGATGAAGCCCAATGAGACGGAGGCTCGACCGTTTTTGAAGATCTCGCTGACGTTGTCATCGGCCTTCAGACGAACCCCGCAGGCGCCCTCCATGTAGAGGATGGGAGCAACCCGGGCCTTGACGCCTTCCAGACGCTGGATGCGGGCCATCAGTGCCTTCTTGGCCAGTGCCAGCCGACTATCCAGCAGCTCCTCGAAGTGAGCTTCGTCGCGGGCCTCCAGGGCGATCCGCGGCAGGTTCAGACTGACCACGCCCAGGTTGTTACGCCCTTCGTGGATCATCTTTCCCTCTTCCTCATAGACGCCGAGGAAGCTGCGGCAACCCATCGGTGTCTTGAAGGAGCCGGTGACTTCCACCACCTGATCGTAATTGAGGATGTCCGGATACATGCGCTTAGAGGCGCACTCCAGGGCCAGACGCTTGATGTCATAGTTGGGATCGCCGGCCTTGTGATTCAACCCATCCTTGATGGCAAACACCAGCTTGGGGAACACGGCGGTTTTCTTGTTCTTGCCCAGACCAGAGATGCGGTTTTTCAGGATGGACTCCTGAATCAATCGCGACTCCCAACTGGTCCCCAGGCCGAAACCGAAGGTGACGAAAGGGGTCTGGCCGTTGGCGGTGTGCAGGGTGTTGACCTCATATTCCAGCGACTGGAAGGCGTCGTAACACTCCTTTTCGGTGCGGGAGCGGGCAAAACCTTCGACGTCCGGAATGTTCCACTCTTCGGCCACCTGCTTGTGCTTGTCATAGCTGATGGTGACATAGGGGGCCAGCACCTCATCGATGCGGTTAATGGTGGTACCGCCATAGATGTGGCTGGCCACCTGGGCGATGATCTGGGCCGTGACGGCGGTGGCGGTGCTGATCGACTTGGGGGTATCGATCTCGGCGTTGCCCATCTTGAAGCCGTGGGTCAACATGCCATCCAGATCGATCAGCATGCAGTTGAACATCGGGAAGAAGGGGGAGTAGTCCAGATCGTGGAAGTGCAGTTCACCGCGTTCGTGAGCCTGCACCACGTCGCGCGGCAGCATGTACTGCTTGGCGTAGTGCTTGGCGACGATACCGGCCAGCAGGTCGCGCTGGGTCGGGATCACCTTGCTGTCCTTGTTGGCGTTCTCGTTGAGCAGATCGGCGTTGCTCTGCTCGATGAGACCGCGGATCTCCTGGCTCAGGCGTCCCTGCTTCTCCCGGGCCATGTCACGGTCGTGACGATATTCGATGTAGGCGCGCGCCATCTCCTTGCGTTCGCCGGCCATCAGCAGGTTTTCCACCATATTCTGGATATCGTGAATGGCCACCTCGTCGCGCCCGGCTAACTGCTGGGTAATCTGCTCGGCGATGCTGGCGCAGTAGGCCAGATCCTTGATTCCGACGGCTTCGGCTGACTTGGCGACGGCCTCGATGATTCGCATGCCATTGAAAGGCACACGACATCCATCCCGTTTGATGACAACAGGTTTCACGATAGCACTCCTGATTTCGAAAAGACCCTGGTGACAAACCGGCAGGCGAGGGGTCATCCGAGCCTGCTTTATGCAGTCAAAACAGCAGGATCCAGCCTGGATCCCGCATGGTTACTGCGTTCCCGTGATGTTTGGGTGTTCGCGACAGAACACTACATATAGGTGTCGCGATAGGCTAAGCATCAATATGTGGGGTATTTAACCGCAAAGTGAGTCGCCATTTTATTGATCTGGCGCAGAGAATTCGGGGGATGGATTAATCCGCCAGCAAGATTGCGATCGGAGCCTAAAAACTGGCAAAAAAGGAGGTACTCAAGATGCTCCCTGGCTGGCTTGGCATGCTAATCGCAATCCGGGTACCCGGCTACGGGCTCTCGATTGGGGGATCGGGTCATGCCGAGCCTAGTGTAAGGTTTTGCAATGGCTCGCAAATCCCGTGTACTCTAGCGCCCGTTGAAACCTCTGTTTTGGATCCGGTTGGGAAGGAGTTGTCGATGGGTGCGTGCACAGTTGTCCGATCTGCGGTGTGGCTGATGATGCTGGCTGGCATAAATGTCAGCCAGGCGCAGGAGACGGTTTCTGCGGCGGTTGGTTCAACCGTCAGCGCGGCGACTGCCAGCGACGGGTTGCAGCCCAAGGTTCAACCGTTGAGCGAGGCGGAACTCCCCAAAGGAGCTACCGGCGAGGCCATCAAGGCGCAGGAGTCGGCTCGGAACCGGCAACTCAGAGCCAAGTGCAAGAATATTCCGGTGGGCAGCTATGAGAAGTACCTGTGCGAACGCCCCGAGCAGGTCGAGTTGATCGAGTCCCTGGATGGCTTGCTCAAGCAGGTGGCGGCATTGACGCCAGCGTGGTCTGGTGTCGATGTCGCTGCCGAGCAACAGAGCTGGCAGACGGCTCTGGAAAGCTGTCGCCAGCAGAACGACATCAAGATGTGTCTGGAATTTGCCTATCTCAAGCGGATTGCCCAGTTGCAGGCGCAATTTGCGCTGGTGGCCAGCGAAGGGCCGATCCACTATCGCTGCGAGGGGATCGAGCAGCCGCTGGCGCTGACCTTCTACGCGACCAATCCCCCCTTGCTGGCCTTCAAGCAGGAGAGTCAGTACACCCTGGCCTGGATGATGCCGACCAGTGGCGGCGTCAATTATGAGGGGGAGGGAGTTAACTTCCTCGAGCGCAAGGGCGGTGGTGAGCTGACGCTGGGGAACAGTCGCCATCCGTGCGTGCAACAGCCGTGATGAGTTGCGGTTGTCAGCCATGGGATAAACAAAAACCGGAGCTAGGCTCCGGTTTTTTGTGGGCGGTGGCTTACGAGTGCTCTTTCATCCGGCCACTGGTGAACAGGTAGCTGGCCAATTCATACCAGGCGATGGCCTCCTGCTGATGCTGGTGCTCATCGATGACGGGGGCATCGGGCTCGATGGCCGTGGTCTTCGCGGCCTGCTTGGGATTGAGCACGCTCAGGTGTCCTTCGCGCAGGTAGCCGAGGCCCTGATAGGTGGCCAAAAATGCGCGATTGGGTCCGCTGGCGGTGGCGAACAGATCCTGCCCCAAAAACTGCGATTCATAGCTGAAGTTGAGCAGACCCAGCAGCGTCGGTGCTACATCCATCTGGCTGGCCAGTCGATCGACCCGCTGCGGGGCCACATGGTCCGGTGACCAGATGATCATCGGGATGTGATAACCCTCGACCGGGATCTCCGTCTTGCCGGCACTGGAGGCACAGTGGTCGGCGACAATCACGAACAGAGTGTTTTTGGCCCAGGCGTGTTTTTGCGCGCGGCGCAGAAAATCGCCGATGGCCCAGTCGGTATATTGCACGGCGCTGTCGCGTTGTCCCTGCGGACGAGCGATGCGGTGCTCGGGGAATGTGTAGGGTCTGTGATTGCTGGTGGTCATCAGATGGGCGAAGAAAGGCTTGCCCTGACGAGCCTCCTGGTCAAATTCGCGCAGCGCCATGCCATAGAGATCCTCGTCGGCGACCCCCCAGATGTTTTCCTGGGTGATCTGATCCTTGTTCAGCGCCAAACGATCCAGCACCTGATACTGGTTGCCACCAAAATAGCCGTTCATGTTGTCGAAGGTGCCATAGCCACCGTAGAGGAAGTGTGTCTGGTAGCCCTTGCGGCGAAACACAGAGCCCAGGGTAAACAGCCCTTCGTTATCGGGACGACGCACGATGGATTGTCCCGGCGTGGGTGGCACGGCCAGCGACAGCGCCTCCAGGCCGCGCACCGTGCGATTACCGGTAGCGTAGAGCTGGGTAAACAGCATCCCTTGCTGGGCCAGTCGGTCGAGTTCCGGAGTCAGCCCCTCCTGGTTGCCAAAACTGCCCAGGTACTTGGCCGACAGGCTCTCGACGGTGATGAGCACCACGTTGAGTCGCTTCTCAGGGCCGGCATGACGGATGGTGCGGCGCATATCCAATGGATCATCGCTGATAAATTGCGCATCCGGGCTGGCCAATTGCTCCTTGACGATCCGGCCGGCCTGCTCCAGCGGCATCTTGGCGTAGAAACGCTGGTAATCGAGCTGGTTGTTACGAAAGGCACTGAACAGGCTGAACAGACCATTACCGGCCAGCTCATTGGCATATTGATTCTGCCGTTGGTTGATGTCTTGCGCGTTCAGGCTGACGCTGACCAGCAGGCAGAGCATGCTGCTGCCGAGGGGCACCGGCCAGCGCCGCTGGCAGAGCAGCATGCGTCGTATGGATTTGGGCAGCCGATGCTGAATATGGTTACGGCTCGCCCCGATCACCCAGAGCAGAGCTAGCAGACCACACAACGAGAGCCACCAGCCGATTGGATAGGATTGCCGGATGTTGCCGATCACCTCGTGGGTGTAGACCAGATAGTCGACGGCGATGAAGTTGAAACGGCTGGTGAACTCTTCCCAGAAAACCCATTCGCTGGCGACCTGGATCAACAGCGCAAAGATGGTGACCAGCCGCATCAGCCAACCGGCCAGTTGCCAGAGCCGATTCGTGCGCCAGCGCATCGGCCAGAGGCTCAGCCAGAGGGCCACGGGTAGCAGCAGGTAGCTGAGGCTGGCCAGATCGAATAGCAAGCCGCTACCGTAGGCATACAGCAAATCGAGGAACGACAGGCTGCCCTGTGGCCAGCTCATCCAGGTTAGTCCGAGCCGACTGAGCAGGTTCAGCAGCAGATAGTTGGCGGCCAGCCAGTAGAGAAAGGCATAACGGGATGCAGATTTTGGCACCAGAGGCTCCGGCAAGGTGGTCATTTTGCCGGAGAGTATTGCCAGCCAAGCTTAAGTCGGCCTTAACGTGTAAATTAGAGGATTCTTTAGCCTCGCGACAGCATGGGGATTGGAGCTCGCAGCGGTTGACGCCAGAGTTGGCAGAGCAACACGCCCAGCAGGGTCAGGCTGCCGCCCCACAGGTGATAACTCTGCAGCCGTTCGCCCAACCACAGCACGGCGATCCCGGTGGTGAACAGCGGCAGCAGGTTCATGAAGATGGCAGTGCGGTTGGCGCCGAGATGTCGCACTCCCTGCAGCCAGAACAGGGTGCCGAGCAGCGAGGCGGGTAGGGCGGCATAGAGTACCAGCGGCAGGTTGTCGGCGGTCAGAGCCCAGCTGTCGGAGCGCAAGAAGTCGGGCAATAACCAGAGCAGGGCGGCGCTCATCTGCAGATAGAGCATCAGCCAGCCGGAAAAGGGCAGCGACCAGCGCTTGAGTAAGACGCCATACAAGGCATAGGTGAACACCGATAGCATCATCAGCAGATCGCCCTGGCTGATGCCTTGTGCTAGTAAACGGGCCGGCTGCCCCTCGCTGACCAACCACAACAGCCCGGCAAATGACAGCACAGAGCCGGTGGCGACGCCGAGGGTCGGGGTATCGCGCAGCAACCAGAGGCTCAGCAACACGGTGAGCAGGGGGATCAGTGCGTTGAGAATGCCGATGTTCACGGCACTGATACTCTGGGCGGCGTAGTAGCCGAGGCTCTGGTTGAGCATCATGCCCAGCAGGGCCAGGATCATCAGACGGCGCAGGTGAGGACGGATCTGTTGGCGTTGCTGCCAGACGGTGCGGGCCATGAACGGCGTAACCAGCAACCAGGCCAGCAACCAGCGATAGAAGGCGATGACCCCTGGCTCAATGGTGCCGGCGGCTAATTTACAGACGATGGCGTTGCCGCTCCAGATCAGGACGGCCAACAAGGGATACCAGAACATCCATTTATCTCACGAGGAAAACTGGAGGCGATTCTACGCTGTCCTGTTTTGCGCATATAATGATAACCCGCCAATCAATCATCCTATCCCGCCATGACTTCACCGGACCCCACATTCCCAACCCGATCCCCTGCCCCCGGCCAGGGGATTCGTCGCCATAGCCAGCGGCATTCGGCCCCCTCCATCAGTTCGGCCCCCGACACCATCCGTTTTTGTGAGGCCCATCTGGCGGCGATGACCGATCTCGACGAGGAGTGGCACGACTGGGGGCAGTTGGCGTTTATTCACAATGGGTTGATGGAGCTCTCCATCGAGGGGGAGAGCTTCATTGCTCCCGCGAGCTTCGGGGTCTGGATCCCTCCTTGTGCGCGCCATCGCAGCTACAACCACAGGCCGATCGATTTTGGCACCATCAATATCGCTCCTGCCTTGTGCCAGACGCTACCAACCCATCCCTGTGTGCTGGATCTCTCGGCTTTGGTGCTGGCCATCATCGACCATTTTCATCAACGCCGGGTGCTGGAGCCGCAGACGGCGGCCGATCGACGGCTCGGACAGGTGCTACTGGATCAACTGGTGTTGTCGCCGCGGCGAGAGCGTTATCTGCCCATGAGCGAGGATCGGCTGTTGGCGCCTGTGCTGCGCGGTTTGGAGCAAAACCCGGCGGATAACCGCTCCTTGGCGGTTTGGGCCGAGCAGGTGCATAGCACGGAGCGCACCCTGTCGCGGCGCTGTCAGCGGGAGCTGGGAATGTCGTTTAGTGAATGGCGGCAGCGATTGCGCTTCATTCAGGCACTGTCGCTGCTGGAGCAGCCGATGAGCATCAAGGAGATCGCCCTCGAGCTGGGTTACAGCTCGCCTTCGGCCTTCATCACCATGTTTCAGTCGCTGGCGGGAATGACTCCGGATCGTTATCGCCGGCGCGGTGTCGAGTCGGTGGCTGCCAATCTTTGAGCGGCTGGCGGGGGCTGGCCGCCAATCGCTCGGCGGGTGGCTTGTTGGCTTCGTCACCCGCGGCTATCCGATTCAGGCGCTGTATTCGTCGAAGTTCTCGATGTAGTCGTCCAGATTATCCAGCAGCAGCTGCCGGTACTGCTCGGTGAAGTAGGCGACCGCTTCGTCCTTGCCGCGCTGAATGTCAGCGGCACTCTGGGCGGTAGCAGCAATCTGGAAGGCATTGAAACGGGCGCAGGCATAGAGCAGGGAGGCACTGACTTCGTCCGTGCTATCGGCTTTTTCGCATTGCTCGTTGGCCAGATTGATCACCTCGTCGGCGCGCTGCCAGAAGGCATCATCCTGTGCTTCAGTACTCATGGGGTTCTCCTGCTGTGTTCGATCTGAGTTCGGGCTCGGGGGCTTGCCGAGCGGTCGGCAAGCGTGGCTGGCTATTAAAGCAATCGGCGCCCGCCTCGCCAAGCCGATTTTACTCTTCGCTGATGATAGAGGCCGTCTGAGTGGCTGAAGTGAGCTGTCTGTTGAAGCGGGCCCTCATTCGAGGGCCATCTTGCTGGGTGGCTTATTCTGGTGATTCGCTTGCGGCAATGGTCTGGGCCAATCGAGTCATGGCTTGCGGCAGTATGCTGTGCCAGTAGTGCCAGGTATGCCCCCCGGGCGCGTAGGCAAAGGGCAGTTGCACCCCAGCCTGCTGCAGGTAGTGCTCCAGGGCGCGATTGCTGGCCAGACTGGTCTGATCCTGCTCCCCGCAATAGAGCAGCGGTGCCCGGATGTTGGCCACCCGCTGGGGATCCCACTGGGTGATCGGCCCCAGATCGAAGAAGCCAGAGAGGGCGACGCTGGTGGCAAACTGGTTTGGATAGTGATAGGCCAGATTGAAGGCGCCAAAGCCGCCCATAGAGACGCCCAGCAGGGCGCGCCGGCTCGGATCTTCACTCAGCCCCCACTGGGCGGTGTGGGGCAACAGATCCTGCATCAGGAACCGCTCCGTGGGCCCTTGGTAGAAACTCTTGCCGCCATCGACCATCAGCAGGGCGATGGGGGAGATCTTCTTTTGGGCGATGAGATTATCCAGCAGGATGGGCAGTTCGCCATCGTTGACCCACTGTTGGCGATCCATGCCATAGCCATGCAGGGCCAGGGCCCAGGGCAAAAGGGTATTAGCGGGGATCCCTGCCGGACGATAGAGCAACAGGCGGCGAGGGCCTAGTTCATGGCTCTGAAAATTCAGCTCTTGCAGCGTGCCGCGTTCGCTGGCATTCGCGCGGGGCTGAAACAGGGGATCGGAGGGGCCCACCTGCAGCATGGAGTTATAACCCCCCTGGCCATCCGAGTGTTTCAGCGGGTTGCCGGCGTCGCTGAGCCAGAGGCCATCTTCCACAAACTTATAGGACCAGCGACCCGGCGCCAGGTAGACGGTGAGTTGCCAGAGTCCTTGATCATCTTTGACCATGGGCAGGGTATCGGCCTGCCAGTCGTTCATCTCGCCAGCCAAAAACACGGCTCTAGCCTTCGGAGCGTACCAACGCAGCGTGACGGGTTGAGTCCCTGGTTGCGGACTCAGACTGGGTTCGGTGGTGGTGCTTGCGGGGGGGAGACTTCGATACAGGCTCATGGTTCCACACTGCGGATCGCTTTGGTAATGCAGGGTCATTTTATCCTCCTCGGCCCGATAGACCAGATGCATTTTGCCTTGTTGGGGATCATCGGTGAGAGTCCAGTCCAGGCTCAGGGGGGAAGTGGTCGAGATGGTGGCGATGGCATCAAACTGCCGCTCGGCCTGCAGGTAATCGACATCCAGATTGCGCCAATAGTGCACTTGCATCTGTTGAGGGCTCATGGGGGTGAGCGTGAGGGCATCTCGGACGCCATCTCCCCACTGGCCTTGCCAGCGAGAGGTCGTGATCTCATCGGCCTGAACGGCCAAGGTGCTGAGCAGCAGGGGCATCATGCAATAGCGAGTCATTGAGCGGGCTCCTTGGTGCCTTGGGTTGACCGCCAAGAGAGTAGCCGTGGCACCTGGCGTTGGCTTGACCGTTTGCGCCAACCGGTCGGGCTGGCAGAACCCCTGCGCCGAGTGGTGCGAGTGACTCCGTGCTGGCCTACCAGAGATGGTAACTGGGGCTGGGTGTCGTGCGTACTGGCAGGGTGAGACGAAAGCGTGGCTGGCGCTCATCGGGCAGATGTAATTCGACTGGGGCGTCGGCAAAGTGCCAGCCGCTGTGGAAGATCCACTGGGCGTAACAGTGGTACATGAAGACGGGCAACAGGCGCTCGTCCCCCTGCTGGGTAAAGGTGGCGCGAAAGCCGGCCGGTAGCTGCAGCGTCTCGAGGCCGGCGGGGGGGCCTCCCGATTGAGCCTCAACGGCCACCATGACACAGAAGTGTTGGCACTGGCCGGGGGTGGTTTTGTAGATGAAGACCCGTGGTGCCTGATTTGAGCCAAACAGAGCCTGGAGTTTGTTCGCGAGTCGATGAGTCTGCAGTTGCAGGGGGAGGCCGTCCATCTGATCCGTCGGCATCAGGACGCTGAGTCCCCAGAGGGTCTGTTTCGGAACTTGTCGGATCAGCGGTGGATGTTGGCGCTGGGCTTCCAGCTCTGCGAGTACAGCTTCATCGAGCACAGGCCTGTGGTAGTTGTGACTCAGACAGCCCTGATCACGAAACTCACTTGGACTCATGAAGTAGTGCCGGCGGAAGGCTCGCGTGAAGGCCTCATGGCTGCCAAACTGGCAATCCAGCGCCAGACCGAGGATGTCCGGGTGTCCCATCACCAACTGACGGGCCGCGTGGGTCAGCCGTCGTCCGCGCACATAGCTGGCCAGGCTTTCGCCCACGGAGTCGGCAAAGTGGCGCTGTAGCGAGCGTAGCGACATGGCGGCGGCAGCGGCAAGATCCTCGGCCGTCAGTGGTTCGAACAGATTGCGCTCCAGAAACTCACCGGCATAGAGCAACCGATCCTTGTTCATCTACGACTGGCTCCCTCGACATCGCATGTTAGCTCAACGCTCTTCCGGCTCGAGCATAACAAATCGAGGCGGCTCAGCACCTCGCCAACGTGCAGATGTTGGACAAAAATTGGAGCCAGCCAACATCTGTGTCGTGAGCCCCCGAGCGTCAACGCACCGCCAGAGTGACTACAGGGCGCTCTATCACCATGAATAGGGCTCTACCCACGGGCAACTTGAATTGTCCTCTGGTCAGGCCTCCGGCTAATTTCTGTCGCCTCCTGCCAACAGATGCTAAACTGTTGTTCTGAAAATAGATTTATATAAAAGAGTCAATAAGCCAGCCTGTTGGCTGTTGCTCGCCATGAAAATGGAGTCACCATGGAATTTGCCCAGGACAAAATCGATCCGCTGTTGGAATGCTTGGTATTTTTGTCCAAATTTTATGCGGTGCCGACCAGTCGTGAAGCGCTGACCTCGGGTCTTCCTCTCGTCGACGGGGTGCTCAGCGTGCCTCTTTTCTCGCGTGCGGCCGAGCGGGCCGGCTTCATTGCCAAGCCGCAGAAGCTGGCACTAGACGACCTCTCCCCCCTGCTGCTGCCTTGCATTCTGCTGCAAAAAGATGGCGGAGCCTGTGTGCTGCTGGCTCTGGATCATGAAAAAGAAGAGGCCTGCGTGGTGCTGCCGATGCTGGGCAGTGGGCAACAGGAGATCCCGGTCAGCCAGTTGAATGAACTGTATGCCGGCTCGGTTATCCTGCTAAAGAAGCAGTTTCGCTATGACGCCCGTTCTCCCAAGGTTCTGGAGACCCGCGAGGGGCATTGGTTCTGGGGGACCTTGCTGGAGTCGATGCCGATCTATCGCGATGTGCTGATAGCCTCCATCCTGATCAACCTGTTTGCGATCGCCAGTCCGCTCTTTACGATGAATGTCTATGACAAAATCGTGCCCAACTTGGCATTTGATTCGCTCTGGGTGCTGGCGATCGGTGTCTCGATCATCTTCTTGTTTGACTTCGCGATGCGTCAGTTGCGGAGCTACTTCATCGATATCGCCGGCAAAAAGTCGGATGTGCTGCTGTCGGCGAAGATTTTTACCAAGGTGATGGGCATTCGCATGGAGGCCCGACCGGCGTCGACCGGCGCATTTGCCAAACACCTGCAGGAGTTTGAGGCGATCCGCGAGTTCTTCACCTCGGCGACAGTCTCGGCGTTGATCGACCTGCCCTTTGCCTTTTTCTTCATGTTTATCATCTGGATCTTTGCCGGAGCCATGGTGGTGGTCCCCCTGGTTGCGGTCGTCATCCTGATGCTATACAGCTTCTACATCCAAAAACCGCTACGACTGAGTATCGAAGAGGGTTCCCGTCTGGCATCGCAAAAATATGCCAACCTGGTCGAGAGCATCGCCGGGCTTGAGGCGGTGAAAATATTTGGCGCCGAGGGGAATTTCCAGCATCGCTGGGAGCAGGCGGTGAGCCACATGTCGAGTTGGGGCATCGAGACCCGCCGAATCACCAACCAGGTGGCAACGCTGGCCAGTTTTGCCCAGCAGATGGCCACGGTGGCGTTGATCGTGCTCGGTGTCTATCTGATTTCCGAAGCGGAGATCACCATGGGGGGGATGATCGCCGCCGTGATGCTCTCCAGCCGGGCCATTGCGCCTCTGGTGCAACTGTCGGTGTTATCGACCCGCTATAACCAAGCCAAGTCGGCCATGCTGATCCTGCAAAAAATCATGGATAGCCCCAGTGAGCAGGAGGAGGGGCGTCAGTACATCCAGCATTCGGTACTCTCGGGGTTGATCGAATTTGAGGGCGTCAGTTTCAACTATCCCGATTCTGAACAGGCTTCTTTACGCAACATCAATCTGGTGATCCATCCTGGTGAGAAGGTGGCGATCATCGGCCGCGTGGGGGCGGGGAAAACGACACTCGAGAAGCTGCTGCTGGGCTTGTACAAGCCGCAAAGTGGCTCTATTCGGTTGGATGGTTACGATCTGGCCCAACTGCATCCGGCGGCGCTGCGCCGCAACATCGGCTGTGTACCGCAGGATATCACGCTGTTCTTCGGCACTATTCGCGACAACATCATCGTCGGCCACCCCTTGGTAGATGATATGCGCGTGTTGCGTGCGGCACGACGTGGCGGGGTGACTCAATTTACCAACAGAGACCCAAATGGTCTTGAGCGTCAGGTGGGGGAAGCGGGTCGCCTGCTCTCGGGGGGACAACGTCAGGCGATTGCGCTGGCGCGGGCCTTGCTGACCGACCCACCGATCCTGTTGCTCGATGAGCCGACCTCCAACATGGATAACCGCTCCGAAAGCCTGGTCAAGGAGGAGCTGGCTCGGCTGGATAAACATACCACCCTGATCTTGATCACCCACAGGACCACCATGCTGGATGCGGTGGATCGGCTGGTCGTGCTCGATCATGGAGCCATCGTGGCCGATGGGCCGCGCGAGGAGGTGCTGCAGATGTTGAAAGATGGCCGGGTTCGGGCTCGGGAGGGGACAGAATGACACAAGCCAAATTGCCGAGACCCGAACAACTGGATTTTGTCGATGATGGGGCGGCCGCCGTGTTGCTAAATACTCCAACGCGCGCGCGGATACTGCTATGGAGCTGTTTTGTATTTTTTGTGGTTGCCATCATCTGGGCCGCCTGGGCACAGCTCGATGAAGTAACGTCGGGTCAAGGCAAGGTCATCCCATCGCGGCAACTGCAGGTGGTACAAAATTTGGAAGGGGGGATCATCAAGGAGATCTTCGTCAAGGAGGGCGAGGTGGTCCATCCTGGTCAGGAGTTGATGCGGATCGACGACACGCGCTTTCGTTCCGATTTCCGTGAACGCGAGCAGGAGCTGGTTAGCCTCAAGGGCGATGTGGCGCGCCTGAGGGCGGCCCTGGCGAGCGTTGAGGTCACCAACAATCCCAAGCAAGGGTGGCGCGAGCAGATCATCATTCACCAAACGCCGATCCAGTTTCCAGAAGGCTATGAGCAGATATTTCCGGAATATGCCAAGCGGATTGCGAATGCCCAACAGGAGGCATTGAACAACCTGAATAACCAACTCTCGATCATGGGGCAACAGATCGAGCAAAAAGAGAACGAGATCTTCGAAATCAATAACCGGATCCGCACTCTGGGTCGCAGTGTCGATCTGGCCAGCCAGGAGTTGAATATGAATCGGCCGCTGGCCAAGGAGGGCATAGTGCCTCGGGTCGAGCTGATCAAACTGGAGCGTCAGGTCAACGACATGCGCGGTGAGTTGGAAAATGCTCGTTTGTTATTGCCCAAACAGAATGCCCTGCTGCGCGAAACCATCTTCAAACGCAATGATGTGGCGTTGAAATTCCGGGTGGATACCCAAACTGAACTCGAAGAGAAACAAAACAAGCTGTCTCAGCTCAGCGAAGGTCAAGTTGGTCTGCAGGATCGCGTGGCGCGTACTAGCGTGCTCTCCCCCGTCAAGGGGACCATCAAGACCATCAAGGTCAATACCGTCGGCGGTGTGGTGCAACCCGGGATGGATCTGGTCGAGGTGGTCCCGATGGAGGATAACCTGTTGATCGAGGCTCGTGTGTTACCCAAAGACATCGCCTTTTTGCGGCCAGGCCTACAGGCGATTGTGAAGGTGTCGGCCTATGATTTTGCCATCTATGGCGGGCTAAAAGGCACGCTGGAGCATATCAGTGCCGACACCATTCAAGACGAAAAGGGAAATGCCTTCTATCTTGTAAGAGTAAGAACTGAAAAGAGTTATTTAGGCGATGCCAGTAAGCCTCTACCAATTATTCCCGGCATGATGGCCAGTGTGGACATCATCACTGGGAAAAAGAGTGTGCTGGAGTACTTGTTGAAACCCATCATCAGGGCCAAGCAGTCAGCCTTGCGTGAAAGATAGAACGGAAAAATTGGACAAGGAGTATCAATCAATGAAAATGAAACTACTCGTGCTGGTGATGGCCAGCGCCATGAGTGCGGGACAATTGGCCGCGGCACAAACGCTCGAGGAGTCAGTTTCTCAGACGTTGCTGAACCATCCGCAAATCAAAGAGGCTTACGATCTGTACCAATCTCGAAAGTATCAGATTGATGAAGCCAAGGCCGGCTATTACCCCAAGCTGGATGCGAGCGCGGGAATTGGTCCGGAGCGAATCAATGATGCGGTAGGTTCGGAGCGCACCGATATGACCCGTCGCGATGCCAGTATCACGCTATCCCAGATGTTGTTCGATGGCTTTGATACCAGCAGCAACGTTGATCGGACGGATGCCGAGGCGAAGGCGCAGAAACTCAGCCTGCAGGCTACCGCTGAAAATACGGCTCTGCGGGTCACCGAAGTTTATCTGAACATGTTGCGTCAGCAGGAGATCTTTGAGCTCTCCAAAGACAATCTGGCCACCCACGAACAGATACTCTCGGACATCACCAAGCGGACCACCTCCGGGGTCGGTTCTTCGGCGGATTTGAGTCAAATTCAGGGCCGTGTCGCCCGGGCTTATTCCAACATGGCGGCAGCTCAAAATAATCTGGATGACGCGCGCGCCGAATATCTCCGAGTGGTTAATAGTGAGCCAAGCGATCTGGTCGAACCGGCCGCTGAGTCCGTGGTCCTGCCGGCCAGTCTGGATGAGGCATTGAAACAGGCGACGGCTAACAATCCGGTCTTGCTCTCAGCCCTAGAAGATATCAATGCCGCCCAGTATCAACACGAGGGTGCCAAAGCCAATTACTACCCGAAGGTCAGTCTCGAGGCGGGTCAAAACTGGTATGAAGACGCCGGTGGTGATAAGGGCTATAGCGACGATCTCCGCGCCATGCTGCGGGTTCGTTACAATCTGTTCAATGGCGGGGCCGATGATGCACGTAGTCGCTCTACCTCGGCGCTGTATTCTCAGGCCAAAGACATCCATATGAATGCCTATCGGCAGGTTGAAGAGGGTACTCGTCTGGCTTGGCAGGCAAAAGAGTCACTCAAGAGCCAGAAAGAGTTTCAACAGCAACACGTCGAGTACAGCTATGAGACCGTTCGAGCCTACAAGCAGCAGTTCACCCTGGGACAACGCACCTTGTTGGACGTTTTGAACACCGAAAATGAGTTGTTTGAGGCTCGTAAGAGTTTAATTGGCACTCAGTATGATGAGCTTTATGCACAATATCGGATCCTGAATGCGACCGGAACTCTGCTCGATTCATTGAAGGTGAAAAAACCAGCTGAATGGAGTGCAGACTAAGCTGGCACCGTGTGCAGATATGGCAGGTGAGTCACCTGCCGTTCTGCCCACGGCGAGCAGAGTGCCAATGTTAGAGATGTTGCCGCAGGCGAAGGTCGTGTAGCGAAGAATGATGATGTTCCGCAGGCTCTCTGCCCCCCGATTTACCCGGTTTTTGACGCTAGTCTGCTTAGTGCCGGGCCTGCTGTTTGCCGTGCCGCTGGCGCCGGACGATCAGGAAGCGATACAAACCGTCGCCGATTTTTACGGTGCGCGGGCTGGTCAGCGGATGCAGGGGTGGCGGGAGTTGGTTGCCAAGGGCAAACAGGCGCATTGGAATGAACAACAGGCGTTGACCGAGGTTAATCGCTTCTTCAACCGATTGACCTTTTTGAGTGATGTGGTGTTGTGGGGACGCAACGACTATTGGGCGGCACCGATGGAGTTTTTGGGGGCTGGTGGCGGCGACTGCGAAGATTACAGCATCGCCAAATATTTCAGCCTGCTGGAGCTGGGGGTCCCCGATGACAAACTGCGCATGGTTTACGTCAAGTCTCTCACTTACCAGCAATTTCACATGGTTGTTGCTTATTATCCCACTCCGGCAGCGGTTCCTTTGATCCTTGATAATATTGATGGAATGATAAAACCGGCCACCAAGCGGAAAGATCTGGTGCCAGTTTATAGCTTTAATGGTTCGCATCTTTGGTTGATGAAAGAACGTGGTCAAGGCCAGTTGGCGGGCAGCTCTTCCCGCCTGGCGTTATGGAATGAATTGCGCAACCGCTTCAGTCGCGAACAACTGAAACGGCCAAAAATAAATCTGGATGACTGAGATATGACTCTATATAGACAACTAATGGCGACCATGCTGGCTTTGTTTGCCGTGCTGTTTGTTGCCGCTTACATGGTTCAGTTCAATTCCACTCGGGATTATCTGGCTCAGCAGTTGGAACTCTCCGTCACCAGTACAGCCAATTCACTCGGCTTGGCGTTGACGCCTTATCTGGAGGCTGGCGACAAGGTTGGTGCCGAATCGGTGATCAACGCCGCGTTCGACGGTGGCTTTTATCGCAAGTTCCGCCTCGAGCTCCTGGCCAGCCAGAGTGTGATTCAACGCGACAACAGCGCGTCTGTGGTCGGTGTTCCCGATTGGTTTACCAATCTCGGGCTATTTCGCAGCGTGCAGTTTGAGACGATTTTGACCTCGGGTTGGTTACAGTTGGGCAAGCTGCAGATCGAAGGGAACCCTGGGCAGGCGTACTACGAGCTTTGGCAGGGGATGAGTCGGCTGCTGATCGCCTTTGTGGTTACTTTTCTTATCGTTACTGTTTTGTTGATCCGTGCATTGCGCTATCTGCTGGCGCCGTTGGAGCAAATCCGTAACCAGGCGGTCGAGATCGAAAAACATCACTTTGGTCAGGCGATTCCACTGCCCAAAACCCTAGAGCTACGCCAGGTGGTGCAGTCGATCAATACCCTGGCCAGCAAGTTGGCTGTGCAGTTCAAGGAGCAGGCCGAGGCGGCGGAGCGGATGCGCGAGCGGGCGTTTCGCGATGCTGTCTCCGGACTAGGAAACCGGGCTTACTTCATGGGACAGGTCAATGCCTGGATTGCCGAGTCGGGGCGTGGTGGCATCATGCTGGTCGCAGTTGACATGCTGGATGACATTTATCGGGATGAAGGATTTGCGGCTCGGGACAGCATGGTCAAGGCGGTCGCCACCACCCTGCAGGAGGCGTTGCGCGATTTCGATGGCTATGCCTTGGCGCGTATCTCCGCCACCGAATACGCAGTGCTATTGCCGGGTCTGGAGATGCAAGAGCTTATTGATGTCGGAGAGCTCATCAACCGTTTTATTGCTGAGCTGGTTGTCAACCCGATGGAGCGTGAACAGGCTATCTCGGTGGTCGGGATTGCGCCGCGCGAGGGCAATGACGATCTCTCGATGATGCTGACCAAGGCGGATAATGCGCTGCGTCATGCCCGTAGCGATAGACGGAGTGCCGTGGTGATTGATAGCCGCGACAAGAGTGATGCCATGGGGCGTATCGCCTGGCGCGACCTACTCAACGATGCCCTGCAGCGCGGACTCTTCCGTTTCAAGGTGCAACCTGCCATTTTGCTGGCCAGCCAGCGACCTCACCATGCCGAACTGTTCACCAGTATTCATCGGGATGGGGAAGACTATTTTGCCGGTCAATTCATGCCGGCGGTGGAGCAGTTCAAACTGGGTGCTGATTTCGACCGCTATGTGTTGGAGCAAGTTGGGCATCAACTGGTGCACAATCTCGATCTCAAGCTGGCAATCAACCTGACCTTGACCTCCATCTCCTCCGCGCCGTTTGCCGAGTGGCTGGCCGGCTATCTGCAGCAACATACGGCGTTGGCGGGGCGCCTCTATTTTGAGTTGCCAGAATCAGCCATCCTGCATTCGCGGCAGCAGGTTGACCGTTTGCTCAGCACCATCAAGAGTTACGGCTTCGGTTGGGGGGTGGATCAGTATGGGCGAAACTTCCAGTCGCTCGACTATCTGGAGGCACTGACTCCGGCCTATGTCAAAGTCGACCATGGCTATACCGGCATGGTGCTCAAGGAGGAGGGGGATCAAGCCTTCCTCTCTGCCGTTTGTCGGGCGGCCCACAATGCGGGCATCGTTACCATCGCGACCCGTGTCGAGAGCCAGGAGCAGGTGCAAGCCTTGGCCAGTCTGTTTGTCGACGGTTATCAGGGGTTCATCTCCCCACCGCACCCCCTCTAAGGCTTCGAGCTGGTTTAAGAAGGGAGCGATTGAGCTCCCTTTTTTATGACAGACCGATGAGGGCAGATGGCCTCATCTCAGCGACGGGATGTGGCCAGCGTTGATGTGACCTGCATCGTCACCATCTATCGTCTGCGCTCAAGAGTGTTCGACCGAGCTTGTGCGGGCATCAGTGATTCGGGCGTGATGAGGTCGACGAACGAGAAGATTTTTTATCCGCTCCGAGCGCAAACCTTGGAGGATTCCCCGACTACACTGTGAGTAAGTTCAATGGGTTGCGGGTGATTTGTATGTCTCTATTTCGTCACTGGATCTATGGCTTCGGCATGTTCCTCTTGTCGTCTGGAGGCGAAGCAACCGATGTCACGCTGGCTTATGGGGATCAACCGTTTGCCCCCTATCAGATGGGGCAGGGGATCTCACCGGCGGATCCACCGGGTCTGGCGGTGGAGCTGATCCTACAGACGGCCGCCGAGTTGGATATCCAGGTGCAACTGCGACGGATGCCGGTGAAACGGCTCCTGCACCTGCTGGAATATAACTTGCTGGATGGCGCCATCGGTTATTCCTACACCCCTGGCCGAGCCGCTTTCTTGCGCTATCCCAAGACGGCCGCAGGGGCTCCGGATCGCGATAAAAGGCTCTATTCGCTGAATTATTACCTGTTCAGCCGGCCCGATTTTGTGCCAGATGGATTGAACGGGCAGCTCTCGACGTTGAACCAGTATCGGGTTGGCGTGGTGACCGGCTCCTCGGTGGCCCAACTCCTGGACGAGCAGGGGGTCCGTTACGATCCAGGGCGCACTCAGGAGCAGAACCTGGGTAAATTGCTGTCCGGGCGCTTGGATCTGATCCTCGGCCCCGATGTGCCGACCCGTCAGGCCATCAAGCGGCTGGGATGGGAAAAACAGATCCGTCGCTTTGGCGAGCCCATGCTGGCTCGCGACTATTATCTGGTGTTCAGTAAACCCTTCTGCCGGCAAAATGGCACCCTTTGTGAGCTGTGGTGGCAAACGCTTCAGCAGCGACGGAATGCGCTGCCGAAGGGGAAATACGCCGACTGAAGGTTCTGTGGAGCTGTTTGGCCGCGAGCGCTCAGGCTGTTAACTCCAAGCGGTTGAGTTCTGGATCCAGCAGACAGCTTTCATAGTAGCCATCGCCGGTGACGCGTGGACCGCTGAGCAACTCGTACCCATCCGCTTGCAGGCGCTGCGTCAACTCATCGACCGCCGCTCGGCTGCCCAAGGAAAACGCCAGGTGGGCCAGACCGATAAACTGGCGCTCCGCGTCGTTTCGGCTCTCTTGCACCTCTGGCCATTGCATCAACTCCAATCGGCAACTCGATGCGGGGAAGCGTAAGAAGTAAGAGCTGAATCCTCGCGCATTGGTGTACTTGTCATTGGCGTCGGCCCCCAGATAATGCTGATAGAAGGCGCGCATCCGCTCCAGATCCTGACACCAGATGGCAACATGTTCGATATGCATGGTGAGACTCCTGTGGTTTACCAGTGGTGTTTGTAGCGGTCGTCCGGTGCCTGCAGTATCTGCCACTGCATCAGGTGCTCGAGCTCTTGCAGCGCCCATTTGGGCTCTCCCCAACCCCGCTGTTGGCGTAACAACCAGTGTTGAAAGAATAGGGCAATCTGGGTCTGGTTCAATTTCATCATCGTAATCTCCTAGGTGATTCCCGCCGGGCCTGTGGTGATGGCCCTTGTCTTTTCCTAGTGAGGATCGCTTTAATAGGGGCAACTTAAAATTGCTGACTTGCATCCATAAGGTTTCCTCTTTTATGTCCGCCCGACGATTGGAATATCACTATCTCAAATTGCACCGCAGCTATGCCGATAGCCCGGTTGAGACGACGTTACAGGCACTGGCCGAGCGGCTGAGTTGCACTCGGCGTCATGTGCGTAGCTTGTTGGGACAGATGGAGGCGCAAGGCTGGATCCAGTGGTCATCCCGCGCCGGACGAGGGTATCGCTCGAATCTGCGTTGTCTGTGCCCCCCCGAGCACTTGCTGCGTCAACGGGTGGAAGGTCTGCTGAGCCAGGGTCACATCGAACAGGCGATGGAATTGATGGAGACCGAGCCGCAGCAGCTGACGCCACTGTTGCTCAAGCAATTGGGGAAGACTCAGCAGCAGGGGGAGCAGATCCTGCGGGTTCCCTATTATCGTCCGATGCCAAATCTCAATCCCGGGTTGCCCCTGCGTCGCTCGGAGATCCATCTGGTGCGACAGATCTTCAATGGTCTGACGCGGATAAATGAGGAAAATGGGGAAGTAGAGAGTGATTTGGCCCACCACTGGCAGTCGCTCAATGAGCGGCAGTGGCTGTTTTTTTACGCCCGGCGGTTCGTTTTCACGACGGACATCTGCTGACGGTCGAGGATGTTCTGGCGACGCTCTGGCGGCTGCGGGCGCAACCGCTATTTGCCCACCTGCAGGCGGCGAATGCGGTGGATGCGCGGACCATTCGGATCGAGCTGTCGTGCGCCGATCCCCGTCTGCCCTGGTTGCTGGCCGATGTTCAGGCCATGGTGCTACCAGCCGATCATGCCAGCCGCGCCGATTTTTCTTCCCGTCCGGTGGGGACCGGCCCCTATCGGGTCGTCGAAAATAATGCCTACCACCTGCGGCTGCGTGCCTTTGATGACAACTTTGCTCTGCGGGCTCTGCTCGATGAGGTCGACATCTGGATGATGCCGTTGCTGGCCGAACAGCTGGAGCTGGGGGCCCGTCAGGTGTGTGGTTTGGAGATCCAGCAGGAGTCGTCGGCTCAAGGGGCGCTTGAGAGGCCCGCGCAAGGATCTGCCTCCGCGGCACCCGAGATGGTACTCGAGCAGGGGGGCTATTTTCTTCTGTGCGACAGTCGTTCTTCCTGGTGGCAGACCTCTGCGGCCAGACGTTGGTTGCAGGGAGTTCTCAATCCCTATCGCCTGATGAATCAGGTTCCCCTGATGATCAGGCGCTATTGGGCACCGGCGGCCAGTCTGTTGCCGAACTGGTTGCATCAACAACTCCCGGGAGAGTCTTTCGCGCCGCCCGAGTCATTGGCTTCTCGCCAACCAAGCTTGCGGTTGGCCTTCTATGAGCAGCAGCCGGAATATCGCATGCTGGCCGATGAGATGCGCGGCCTGCTGGCTGAACAAGGTATTACTCTGGAGCTGATTGAGCTCGACTATGCCGCCTGGCAGCAGGGGGAGGTGGCCGCCGATCTCTGGTTGGGCTCGGTCAACTTTCCAGCCCCTGCAGAGTGGAGTCTGGGGTGCTGGTTGTTCGGAAATCCGCTGCTGCGTCGCTCCATCCATGGCCCTGATGCAGCCGGGGTGGCTCTCTGGCACCAGCAGTGGCGGGCGCAACAACTGAGCAGTGAACAACTGGTGGATCGGGTTATCCGGGCCGGTTGGCTGCAACCGCTGTTTCACCACTGGCTGCGGCTGCAGGGGCCGGCCCAGGCCCGAGGCATCCGGTTGAACAATCTGGGCTGGTTTGATTTCAAATCGGCTTGGTTGGCACCCGAGGTGCCAACCCGCGATGAGATGAAATCCTCAGTGTCAAACGGCTAAGTTATTCCAGCAGGCTGCGCAGCATCCAGGCTGTTTTCTCGTGCAACTGGATGCGCTGCGTCAGCAAATCGGCCGAGGCTTCATCCTGCGCAGCATCGACGCGGGCAAACAGGGAACGCGCGGTTCTGACCACCGCTTCCTGTCCTTCCACCAGTTGGCGGATCATCTCGTCGGCCTTGGGGACACCCTGGCTTTCTTGAATCGAGCTCAACTGCATGAATTGGCGATAGGTGCCGGGAGCCTGCACCCCGAGGGCGCGGATACGCTCGGCGATCAGATCCACCGCCAGCGCCAACTCGTTGTACTGGGTTTCGAACATCAGGTGCAGCGTCTGAAACATCGGGCCAGTGACATTCCAGTGGAAGTAGTGGGTTTTCAGATAGAGGGTATAGGTGTCGGCCAACAGGGCCGACAACCCCTGAGCAATGGCTTGGCGATCGCTCTCTTCAATTCCGATGTTGATTGCTTGGGTAGACATGGTTTGCTCCTCATCATCCTGACCATAGGATTGGCCAATGTCTTTACTCTAATCCCCTTTAGCGACGAGGGATAATTGAATAACCCTCTTTTATCGATAGTCATTAACTATCAATCATCTCGGTTCGGCCCCTATTCCCATTACTCCTCGGGCGGATAGGGGAAGCGGTGATGACCATAACGGATGATGAAGATGGTGGTCGCCAGCAGCAGGGCGGTGGCGGCCGTGCCGAGCAGGCGCCAGGTGTCCATCTCCTTCATGTCGAGGATGAGATAACGGGCCAGGGCGACGATGGCGATGTAAATCGGGATGCGGATCGGCAGCTTGCCCGCCTTCAGGTACATGGCCACCATGGCCAGCACCTCCAGGTAGATGAACAGCAACAGCAGATCGGCCAGGGTGACGCGCAGTACCAGCACCATCTCGTGCAGTTGATGGCCGATGGCCACTAGCGTGGCCGTCGCTATGATGAGCAGACCCAGCAGTTGTCCCCACTCCAGGATCTGGTGAGCCAATTTTTGCATCTGCAGCATGGCGATCTTCCTAATGTTGAATAGTTGTTAAATTCGCCGCCATGCTAAAGCAGTTTTGTGATGCAAATCAAGCTTGGTGGCGCTCGCGCAACGGCCGAGACTGAAGGCGACGCAGCAACTGGCGCAGTAACTGCCAATCTGCCGGGGTTGCGGCGCGGCCGGCATAGCGCAGTTGCAGATAATTGCGGGTCAACAACTGCATGGTGGCGGCGGCCGGATGTTCGATGCCGGCCAGCCGGGTGGCATATTGGCTTGGCGTCTCGTCGGGGTGGCGCGGCCAGCCGCCGCGGCGCAAACGCTCGGTGGCTTGCTGGTAGAGGCGCAGCAGGGGATCGCGGCGTGGGCGCGGGCGATATAGCCAACCCAGCCCCGCGGCGATCCCAACGGCCAGCAAGGAGCCACCGACCAGTAAGGCGAGTCGTCCTCCCAGGCCATCGGCCAACCAGCGTTTGAGTAGATCCTGCTGCGCGCTGCTGTTGTAGTTGAGGATCCAGACACTCCAGCGGTAATCCAGATCCGCGAGCAGCAGACGGAGCTCATTGAGTAGCGGGATCTGACGGTAACGAGCCAGGCTCAGGGGGTCTTGCGCGAGGAATCCCTGATCCGCCATCAGCTCATCCAACCCCTGGCTCACTCGTTCGGGCGCCACCATCAGGGTCGGATCCAGCCGCTGCCAGCCGCCGGGCAGCCAGGCCTCGACCCAGGCATGAGCATCGAACTGATGGACGCTGATGTAGCCCTCGGTGGCGTGATACTCACCACCCAGATAGCCGGTCACCAGGCGCGTCGGAATGCCGGAGGCCCGCAGCAAGAAGGCCAGGCTGCTGGCATAGTGGGCGCAGAACCCGGCTCGGGTCGAGAAGAGAAAACCATCGATGCTATCGCCCGATACCGGCGGCGGTTGCAGGGTGTAGAAGAAGGGCTGTTCGCGAAAATAGTTCATGGCCGCCTGGATCCGCTGTTGCGGATCGGGATAGCGTTGCCGCCACTGCCGGGCCAACTCACGGCTGCGCGGGTTGCCTGACGGGGGCAGCGCCAGATTGAAGCGGCGGCGGGCGTCGTTCAGCCGCGGCTCTTTGGGCTGCTCCGGGTAATGGTGGAGGGTAAATTGCCGGGGTTGCATCAATGGCGTGAGACTGATCTGGGTCAGGGCCGGCGTCAGACTCAGCGTCGGATCGCTGGAGGCGGAGAGATCCAGGCTATAGAGCCAGTGATGCTCGTTAGGCTCCACATACAGCTGGTATGACTGCCGAGGCCCCGACCACTGGACGGCCGGTTCGGGATATGGCCAGCGCAGCCGGTCGTTTTGCCACTGTTGCAACTGCGGACTCATGCTCCAGCTGTGGCCATCGAAACTCTCATGGACCAGGGTCCGCCAGTAGCGGGTCTCCGGCGGTGGCGTGCTGAATTTGGCGCGAAACACCAGCTCGCTGGAGCGGGTGAGCTCGCTGATCTGCTCCGGCGTGATCTGCTCACTCAAGCCGGTGGTAGCCCGTTTGGCATTGGGTAGCTGCCATAAGGGGCCCAAGCGAGGCAATACGATAAACAGCACCAGCATCAGCGGCACGCTCTGACCGATCAGCAGAGCGGCTTGGCGCAGCTGGGGGCGCGCACGCTGCGGCATCTGCAACGACAGCAGGGCCGCCGTGTTGAGGGCGGCACTCAGCAGCAGATAGAGGACAAAGAACCACTGCTGATGAAAGACGAAGGTGACGCCACCGAGAAAATAGAGCGCCAACACATGCAGCCGCAGATCCCGCCGGCGACGGAATTCGAGGAATTTCAGGGCACAACCGAGGACCAGCAGGTTTAGAATGGAGCCCAATAGTCCTTGTTGGCTGGCCAGCAGGGCGATGAGCAGACAGCCGAGCAAGGCGGCGACTTGCACCTGCCAGGGCGCCAGCAGGCGCACCTTACCCAGGACGATGAGGTAGCGCCAGAGGATCGCCAGTAGGGCGATGGCGTAGATCACCGGGCTCAGCTCGCCGTAGAGGGGCAGTATGGCTAGCCCATAGCTAGCCGACAACCAACCGAGCGTCAGCTTGCTGGTAGCGTGCGGCGGTAAACGGTCGATAGGGATGTCACTGGCCATGGAGTGCCAACCTCTCAAGTGCGGCTTGCCGCTGTTGGGGACCGGAGGCCGGCGGCAGGCTGCTGTGGCCCAGATCCAGCCCATAGCTGCGACCTTGTTGTTCCAGCTGGAGCACGGCGTGACAGAGGTGGCTCAGCCGCTCCTCCTCATTCGCGCCGGGGGTCTGCTGCAGACGCAGCCACTGCGGATGCCAGGGCTCGGCCGCAAACTCCTTGCTGATGAGGCCGCGTCCGCGGGCGACCTGTTTCCAGGCAACCTGACTCAAGGATTCACCGCGTTGGTAGGGGCGCAGTCCGATCAATTCGTCGCCGCCGCGAACCGGGCCGGAGGTCGAGAGGGCTGGGCTGCCGTCGCGCGGCGTTGCCCCCGGATCCCCGAGTCCATCGCACAGGGGGACGGCTCCGGCCAGCGGCGCCGGATAGATCAGGGCTCGGTGTTGTAAATCCAGCTGGGTCCAGCACTCCAGCAACCCGAGGGGGTAGCGGCTGGCCAGGCGCAGTCGCCCCGGCATGAACCAGCCACGCCGGGTCGCCAGCAGGGTGACACCCAGCGAGCCCTGCTCCTCGAGTTGCGCCAGTTGTTCCTCGGCGCCGCCCTCGACGCTCAGTTGCAGGACGTAGCGGGGTCTGGGCTGACTGCTCAGCAGCACCGAGAACCGCACCGAGTGGCCGACAAAATGGGGCTCGCTGGCCTGCGCCGTGACGCTAATCCCGGCTAGGTTGCGGTAACAGTGCCAGATGCAGGTGATGAACAGACTCACCAGCAGGAAGCTCAGGGCCAGGATCAGGTTATTTTGGTAATTGGTGCCGAGCAGATAGAGAGTCATCACCGTCAGCAGATAGAGGGCCCCGTAGCGGCTGGGAAAGATAAATAGCGTCCGGTGATTGAGCGTGATCGGCGAGCCGGGGGGTAGCCGCCGATTCAGCCAACGTAACCAGAGCGGGTGCCACCACCGGCGTAGCCGGCTGCCGATAAAGCCAGTCACCGGACCGGGTCCACGCTGGCGAGCAACTTGCGGCTCAAGCTCTGCTGAGCTCCCACCCGGCTGGGGCCGCTGCGCATCCGATGCTCGGCAACCGACGGGAAAATCGCCTGCAGATCGTCGGGCAACAGGTAGTCGCGGTGATCGAGGAAGGCCCACGCCTTGGCGGCAGCCAGCAGGGCGCGGCTGGCGCGCGGAGACAAGGGGTTGGGGATCAGCTCATTGCGGCGGCTCTCCTCCACCAGCGCCAGCAGGTAGTCGAGAACAGGGGGCGCTGCCTGCACCTGCTGCACGGCCTGCTGCAATGCCAGCAACTGGGTACAATCCAGCAGCGGGGTCAGCGGCTCCCGCTCGGCGCTGAGTAGCATCTGCAGCTCGGCCTCCTTGCTGGGATAGCCCAATTCGATACGCATCAAGAAGCGATCCAGTTGCGATTCCGGCAGCGGAAAGGTTCCCGCCTGATCCTGCGGGTTTTGCGTGGCGATGACAAAGAAAGGCTCCGGCAACGGGCGCGTGACCCCATCGATGGAAATCTGCCGCTCGGCCATCGCCTCCAGTAATGCGCTCTGGGTGCGCGGACTGCCCCGGTTGATCTCATCAGCCAGCAATACCTGGGAAAACAGGGGGCCGGGATGAAAGCTGAAGCTCTGGCTCTGGGCGTCAAAGATCGACAGACCGAGCAGATCGGCGGGCAGCAGATCCGAGGTGAACTGCACGCGCTGATAGCTAAGACCCAGCAGGGTAGCCAGTGCATGGGCCAGGGTGGTTTTCCCCATGCCGGGTAGATCCTCGATCAACAGATGGCCCCGAGCCAGCAGGCAGCAGAGGGCCAGTCGCAACTCGTGAGGCTTGCCCAAGATGACCTGATTCAGGCGAGCCAGCAGTTGTTCATTCAGATTGATCACGCGAAGACTCCTGAGCGAATTTTTATTCATTATGCACATCCGTCTGGCTACTGTCTGTGCCCGGAGTCGAAACAACATGTTTCAATTGGCTATTTGCCAAGCTCCACATCGGGTTTCGACGGTTGCCCTCTTGCGATAGCGCCACTTGGCTCATACCCTGAGGACAGCGTGAGAAATTGACTCGCCTGGAGGCGTCATGGATGGAGTGCTCATCGGTATCTTGGTGGTCTTGCTGTTGGGTGGTGGCTCCATCTGCGGCTTGATTGCCATGAGTCGGGCTTCGGCATTGGAGCAGGATCTGCGCAAATTGCGCCAGCAGCTGCAGCGGCTGGAAAACCGCCTGACGGCGCGTGAGCAGGCCGAGGCTGCCCGGATGGCGCCATCTGCGCCCGAGCAACAACCCGTTGCCGCCCCGTCTACTGTTTCCCAACGGCCCGAGCAGAGTGCAAGTCTTGCCCCTTCGATGGCGGCGTCTGCACTGACAGTACAGTCAACACCGCTTGACTCTGTGAGCTTGACCCAAACCGCAGAGGCTGATGCCTCGATGCGTCGTGAGGCGTCAGCGCCTGCGGACACCGTGGCGCCGACTCCGGCTCCCACTCCCGCTCCGGCTCGTCAAGCTTCCCGACCCGCGGCCGAGCAGTTGGAGCGGGATCTGGCATCGCGCTGGATGGTCTGGGTGGGCGGCTTGGCCCTGGCATTGGGCGGCATCTTCTTGGTCAAGTTTGGCGTCGAACACAGCGTGCTGGGCCCCACCGGTCGTCTGGTCGCCGCCGGCATCCTGGGGCTGGGACTGGTGCTGGGCAGCGAGTGGTTGCGCCGGCGCGATCTGCGTCTGAGCCTGCCGCGGCTGGGACAACAAGCCGATTATGTGCCTGCCGCCATGGCCGGTGGCGGGGTGATCGCCTGGTACGCCAGCCTGCTGATGGCCTTCAACTACTACGGCTTCATGGCGCCCGGGGTGGCCTTTGTCCTGTTGGCTCTGGTCTCGCTGCTGGCTCTGGGGCTCTCCTTGCTGCAAGGGCCGCTGCTGGCGGTATTGGGATTATTGGGCGGCTATCTGGTGCCCGTTCTGGTCTCCACCGGCCAGGGTTCGTTACCCGGGCTGCTGGGCTATGTGGCGCTGGTGTCGTTGGCGGCGCTGGCGCTGCAATTTCATGTGCAGCGCCGTTGGCTCTGGTGGGGAACCCTGCTCGGCCACTTTGCCTGGTTCTTGCTGGCATGGACCCTCTATCGGGATGAGAGCGGCTTTGTCGTCGGCTATTTGCTTGCCTCCCTGTATGCCTTCATCGCCCTGCCCGGATTTGGCTGGCGGCTGTGCAGCGATGAGCAGCAGCTGCCGTTGGTCGGTCGAGCCGGTTCGCCTGCGGTGACCGATGCGCACTGGGTTGCCATGCTGGGCTCGGTGTTGATGCTGATGTTGCTCTCCTTCCTGGATTATCCGGTGGTCGGCTGGCTGGGAGTGCTGGGAGTGGTGCTGGGGGCCAACGCGCTGGCGGCCCGGATCTCCGCCCTGGATCTGTTGCCCTGGCTGGCCTCGGCCTGCCTGTTGCTGGTGGTGTTGTGGTTCGGTCATCCGTTCGCCTATCTGGGAAGCCATGGCTGGGGAGAGTTACCTGACGAACAACTCTGGCCCCTGTGGCGTTGGGGCATGGGGCTGGCCCTGCTGCAGATGGTGCTGGCATTGGCCTGGTTGCCGCGTGCCCGGCGCGGTGGGCTTTGGGGATCCCTGGCGGTGGTGACGCCATTGGCCATGCTGGCGCTGCTCTACTGGCGCTCCCCGGTGGGGGCGGCCGCCATGGACTCGGATGCCAGCCTGGTGTGGCCGTTGCAGGCTCTCACCCTGTTCGTCTTGTTCAGTGCCTTGAGCCAACTGCGGCGCAGCTGGCTGCCGGTCACCCGGGTGGCTCTGCTGGCTGGTGGTCATGGCGCCCTGGCGCTGGCCTTCATCATGTTCCTGGGGGAGGCGAGCCTCACCATCGCCCTGGCGCTGCAGTTGGCGGCCCTGGCGCGTCTGGCTCGGCGCGAAGGGGATCTGGTTCCGCACTGGCTCATCAAGGGGCTGGCCGTGGTCATCGTGTTGCGGCTATCGCTCAATCCCTGGCTGCTCGATTACCCGCTGATCGGCCGTTTGGGGGTGCACTGGAGCCTGTATGGCTATGGCATTCCGGTTCTGTGCTTCTTCGCGGCGGCTCGCTGGTTGCCCGAGCGGACGGACAGTGTCACCAACGCCTGGCTGGAGGCAGGCGCCGTGCAGCTGCTGACTCTGGGGTTGACGCTGGAGGGGCGTTATTGGCTCAGCGGTGGCGAGCCCTGGCAAAGCGCCTATACCCTGGCCGACTGCGCCTTGAACTCGGTGACCTGGGGGGCGTTGGCGCTCATCTATGGCTGGAAATCCCGGTTGGGAGGCCGCCTGGCCCGGGTCTATGCCGTGGCCTCGCCGCTGCTGCTGGTGCTGATGATGGCCATGACCCTGCTGGGCTCGACGTTGCGCTATAACCCCTTGTGGGTTTCGACGGATGTGGGGGATTGGCCCATCCTTAATCTGACGCTGCTGGCTTGGGGACTCCCGGCATTGCTGAGTCTGCTGGGGCTGTTGCAATCGCCACTGCCCTGGCTGAAACGAGGATTGGCACTGTTTTTATTCGTCACCGGCATCCTGTACCTGACCTTGATGGTGCGTCAGTGGTGGCAGGGGAGCGATATCTCCGGCTGGGCCATCTCGTCGGGCGAACAGTACAGTTATTCGGTGGCCTGGCTGCTGACGGCGGTGCTGCTGATGCTGGTAGGCAGTTGGCTGGTGCAGGCGCGGGTGCGACAGGCGGCCTTGTTGATCCTGTTGCTGGCGGTGCTGAAGATCTTCTTGTGGGACATGAGCGATCTCGATGGCCTCTACCGCGCCGCCTCCTTTTTGGGGCTTGGCGCCTGTCTGGTTGGTTTGGGTTGGTTCTATCAACACCATGTGATGCCGCGGCAACAGGTTGCTTTGAATCCGGACGTTCAGGATCATCAGGAGCCCGGCAGTCGTCAGCAATGAGAGGGTGATGGCCGCCTGCGGCCGGGCCGCATCAGGAGGGAAGATGGCGCGAGGACAGATCCGCTGGCGTCTGCGCAAACGCAAGATCCGGCGAGCCCGCTTACGTCACTGCTGGTTGAGTCTGCCGCATGGTGGTGCCTCTGCTGCCGCGTCTGAATCGTTGGCGCCAGGAACGAAGAACGAAGAGCCGGTCTGATGCCGCCGGCTGTTTTTTGATCCATGTTCAACATCTACTGCGCCGTGGTTTATTCGGTGAGCAATCGGTAATACATTGATACCCTTGATAATATTTTGATGTGTGCCGGGGCACTCTCATGTCGGCCCGTGCCATCCTGCTTTTGCTGCTGCCTGCCCAACCCGTTGTCTAAAAAGGAATATGCCGTGATCCGCTCACTGCTCTGGATGTTTTGTCTGCTGTTTGTCTACCCTGCCGCGGCTGCCGAGGGGGGAGACGATGGAATTGCCGCCTTGCGCCGTATGGCCGCCCAGGGTAACGCCGATGCACAGTTCATGGTGGCGGAGCGCTTGCGTCAAGGCGTCGAGACGACAAAGGACGAGGCGCAGGGGGTGTTTTGGTACCACATGGCGGCCGAGCAGAACCATGCTGCCGCACAGAGCGCTCTGGCCGCGGCCTACGCCAACGGCGCCGGGGTGACCAAAAATGAGACCCAAGCGGCCTACTGGAATCTCAAGGCGGCGGAGCAGGGGGATGTGAACGCCCAGGCGGCGTTGTGTGTGGCCTACGCCTACGGTCGCGGGGTGGCCATCGATTACAAACAGGCGGTCTACTGGGCCAATCAGGGAGCGGAGCAGGGCAATGGCGTGGCGCAAGTGCTGCTGGCGGCCGCCTATGCCACCGGCGAAGGGGTGGCCAAGGATTACAAACAGGCCATGGCCTGGTATCAGAAGGCGGCGGAGCAGGGACGCGCGGTGGCCCAGTTTCAGCTCGGCGTCGGCTATGCCAATGGCTTCGGGGTACCCAAGGATGGGGTGAAAGCCTATGCCTGGTATGCCCTGGCGGCGAGCAACGGCTATGGCGATGCCGAAGCCTCCCGGCTGCGGATGCAGCAACGCCTCAATGCTGCTCAGTTGCAGGCTGCCGAGGCTCTGCTGAGCGAGTGGAAACAAAAATACAAGCCGCGCTCCTAACATCTAGCGGTGCTGGCTACCTTCCTGCCCAGATGGTTGCGATGCCTGTGGCCGCTCTTGATGGGACGTCTTCTTCGGTCGCCGAGCGCTGTCGAGTCGACTAGCTCAGGTCTCTTCACCTTCCAACTCTTGCGGGGCATTCCCGCCTCTTGAAACCACCTCGGCGGTTGCCGAACGCTGGTTACTTCTCGTGCCCTGTGGTCGGGCTGCGGGATGGTGCATACCTCGGACCTCGGCTCGGGTGCACTGACATGGTGCCTCTTCATGGTGCTGAACCTTCCTCTTCCCCCCTCTCATGGACCTTCTCCTGCGCCCGGTCGCCCGGCTGCTTCGTCTCTGCACTCCTGGCTCACACTGGGCTTGCGGCGCTGCGGCAAAGCGCCCCTGGCGACGAATCGATGCTGCCGGGTTGGTTAGAACGCGGTTGGCCTGATAGTTGCTTTTATCCATTTTGGATGCTGGCGGGCCGTTGCCGCATCAGCCAATCAATGCGATTTACTCAACCTAGCAGGGAAGAAATATGTCAAAACTCAAGTATTTAGCAGGTGTTGTATCCGCGGTGGCACTTCTGAGCGCCATGAATGCGCAGGCCGCCTCCGGCGATACGCTGGCCAGCGTGAAGAAGAAGGGCTATGTGCAGTGCGGTGTGAATGATGGCCTGCCCGGCTTCTCCAGCCCGAATGCCAAAGGGGTCTGGGAGGGGATGGATGTGGATGCCTGCCGCGCCGTCGCGGCCGCTATCTTTGCCGACGCCAGCAAGGTCAAATATATCCCGCTGGGAGGCAAGGAGCGTTTCGCGGCCCTGCAATCCGGGGAGGTTGATATCCTCTCGCGCAACACCACCTGGACCATGACCCGTGACGCAACCCTGGGTCTGAAATCGACCGCCACCACCTACTACGATGGTCAGGGTTTCATGGTCAACAAATCCCTGGGCGTGAAG
Source organism: Aeromonadaceae bacterium (assembly GCA_041441555.1). Lineage (GTDB taxonomy): Bacteria > Pseudomonadota > Gammaproteobacteria > Enterobacterales > Aeromonadaceae > Pseudaeromonas. The sequence continues at coordinate 5,801 of JASDSW010000089.1, read as the reverse complement.
AGCGCCAAAGAGCTGGATGGCGCGACCATCTGTACCGAGGGCGGTACCACCACCGAGATGAACATGGCGGACTATTTCCACGCCAACAAGATGAAGTACACCCCGGTGGTGTTCGACAACTCTGACCAAACCGTCAAGGGCTTCGAATCTGGCCGTTGCGATGTACTGACCTCCGACAAGTCGCAGCTGTTTGCGGTGCGCGTGAAGCTGGCCAAACCGGGCGATGTGGTGGTTCTGCCAGAGATCATCTCTAAGGAGCCGCTGGGTCCCATGGTACGTCAGGGCGATGAGTCCTGGGAGCTGCTGGTCAAGTGGTCGGTCTTTGCGATGATCAATGCTGAGGAGCTGGGCGTGACCAGCCAGAACGTCGACGAGATGAAGAAATCCGGCAGCCCGGATGTGAAGCGTCTGCTGGGCTATGACGCGCCGGATGGCACCACGCTGGGCGCCGTCAAGGATTGGGGTTACCAGATCGTCAAGCAGGTGGGGAACTACGCCGAGGTATTCGATCGCAACGTGGGTAAGGATTCACCGCTGAAGATCGACCGTGCCGAAAACAATCTGTGGAACAAGGGCGGTTTCCTCTACGCACCACCAGTACGTTAAGTATTTCAGGAATGGGCGGAATGAATTCCGCCCTTTTTGGTGAAGTCTCTTACTGGAGTAAAAAATAAGCATGCCTGCTGAACACACAAAAAATAAGCTAGTCGCGGCCCGCTGGATCTACGATCCCAAAATCCGCGGAATTGTTTTCCAGGCTGTGGCGGTTGCATCTGTTGCCTGGCTGTTGTTCTACTTTATCGGCAACGCCTTGCACAATATGGAAACCCGCGGCATCGCAACGGGCTTTGATTTTTTAAATAATCGCGCCAGTTTTGGCATCTCGCAGACATTAATCTCCTATTCGGAAGATGACACCTATGGCCGCGCCTTTCTCATCGGTCTGCTCAACACACTCCTGGTTTCGGCTCTGGGCATTGTTTTTGCGACCCTCTTGGGCTTCTTAGTCGGTATTGCGCGCCTCTCGAAAAACTGGCTGCTGAGTCGGCTGGCGGCCCTCTATATCGAGACCTTCCGCAATATTCCTTTACTGCTGCAGGTTTTTTTCTGGTACTTCTGCGTGCTGCGCAATCTGCCGGGACCGCGTCAGAGCCTCTCCCTGGCGGATATGTTCTTCCTGAATGTTCGCGGGCTCTATATTCCATCCCCGGTGACCGAACCTGGCTTTTGGGTGGTGGGTTCTGTCGTTGTGCTGGCCCTGGTGGCCTGCGGGTTTCTCGTCCGCTGGGCCAAGCGACGCCAGTATCTGACTGGCCAGCCTTTTCCGATTTTTTACAGCTGTCTGGGCCTGTTGGTCGGTCTGCCGCTATTGGCGTATTGGCTCGCTGGCATGCCGCTGCATTGGGAGTATCCGGCATTACAAGGGTTTAATTTCCGGGGTGGTTTTACCATCATCCCCGAGCTGTTTTCCCTGGTGGTCGCCTTGACCATTTTCACTGCGGCCTCCATCGCCGAGATCGTTCGCTCCGGCATCTTGGCGGTCTCCAAGGGGCAGGTGGAGGCGGCGGGAGCCCTCGGCCTGCGCGGCGGGCTCATTCTGCGTCTGGTCGTCATCCCTCAAGCGATGCGCGTCATCATTCCCCCCTTGACCAGCCAGTTCCTGAACCTGGTCAAGAACTCTTCATTGGCAACCGCCGTGGGTTATCCCGATCTGGTCTCGGTCTTCATGGGCAGCACCCTGAACCAGACTGGTCAGGCGGTGGAGATCATCAGCATGACCATGCTGGTCTACCTGACCATCAGCCTGGTGACCTCGGCCCTGATGAATATCTACAACGCTAAAAAAGCCTTGGTGGAGCGTTAATATGGCCGTCTATCGCGAACAACCCACATTGCCGTCACCGGTCTGGCAGAGCAGTCTCTCGGCCTGGTTACGCAAGAACCTCTTCTCTTCCTGGCTCAATGGCCTGGTCACCATCGCCCTGTTCTACTTGTTGCTGCCTCAGCTGTGGCATCTGATCGAGTGGGCCTTCATCTCGGCCGACTGGTTTGGCAGCAGCCGGGAGCAGTGTGTGTCGGGTGGGGCCTGCTGGGTCTTCATCACCAGCCGTCTGGATCTCTTCATCTATGGTTTCTATCCAGAGAGCGAGTACTGGCGGGTGAACTGGATTTTCGGGCTGACGGCGCTGCAGGTCGCGGCGCTGCTCTATCCGAAAACGCCGTATAAGTCAGTGCTGACGATCCTCTTCTTCGCCGTCTATCCCTTCGTGGTTTTTTATCTTCTCCATGGCGGCGCCTTCGGGCTTGCGGTGGTTGAGACCCACAAGTGGGGCGGCTTGATGCTGACCCTGCTGATGGGCATCGTCGGTGTCTTGGCGGCCCTGCCGATCGGCATCTTGCTGGCGCTGGGTCGTCGCTCCGAGATGCCGCTCATTCGGGCGCTCTCCATCGTCTTCATCGAGTTCTGGCGCGCCGTGCCGCTCATCACAGTGCTGTTTATGGCCTCGGTCATGCTGCCGCTGTTTTTCTCCAGCGAAGTCACCATGGATAAGCTGCTGCGCGCCATGATTGGCATCATCCTGTTCGAGTCGGCCTATGTGGCGGAGGTGGTACGCGGCGGCTTGCAGGCGATCCCCAAGGGGCAGTACGAGGCGGCGGAGTCGTTGGGACTGAGCTACTGGAAATCTATGTCGCTCATCATCATGCCGCAGGCGCTGAAAATGACTATTCCCTCGCTGGTGAACACCTTTATCGAGCTGTTTAAAGACACCAGTCTGGTGACCATCATCGGCCTGTTTGATCTGTTGGCCGTCGCCAAGGCCGGCTTGTCGGATCCGGCCTGGTTAGGCTTCTCTACCGAAGCGTATCTGTTTATCGCGTTGGTTTTCTGGGTTTTCTGTTTTGGGATGTCTCGTTACTCCATGTATCTGGAGAACTTCCTGCACACTGGCCATAAGCATTGAGGGCATGTGGATGAATATTGGTAAAAATGAAGTTGTGGTCGAGCTCAATGACGTCAACAAATGGTATGGCGAGTTTCATGTGCTCAAAAATATCTGCCTACGGGTGAAGAAGGGGGAGAAGATCGTGGTCTGCGGCCCTTCCGGCTCCGGCAAGTCGACGATGATCCGCTGCATCAACCGTCTGGAGGAGCACCAGCAGGGGGACATTCTGGTCAAGGGGACGCCGCTGACCAACGATCTGAAAAACATCGAAAGCGTGCGGCGGGAAGTCGGTATGGTGTTTCAGCACTTCAATCTGTTCCCGCACCTGACGGTGCTGGATAACTGCTGTCTGGCGCCGATGTGGGTGCGCAAGCTCTCGCGCAAGGAGGCCGAAGCGGTGGCGATGAAGTATCTGGAGCGGGTACATATCCCGGATCAGGCGCTCAAGTACCCGGGGCAGCTATCGGGAGGTCAGCAGCAGCGCGTGGCCATTGCCCGAAGTCTCTGTATGAATCCGGATATCATGCTGTTTGACGAGCCGACCTCGGCGCTGGATCCTGAGATGGTCAGTGAGGTGCTGGATGTCATGATCGAGCTGGCCAAGGAGGGGATGACGATGCTGTGCGTCACCCATGAGATGGGCTTTGCCCGCAAGGTGGCCGATCGGGTGATCTTCATGGACAAGGGGCAGATCGTCGAAGAGAACACCCCGGAGGAGTTCTTCAACAATCCGCAATCTGACCGTGGTCGCCTGTTCCTGAGCCAGATATTGCAGCACTGAGTGGCTGCAGCCGGAGCTTGGATGTAGACGGCGGGGGCATGCCTCTTTGCTTGACAGTAAAGAGGTTCGGGAGAGACAACCTCTCTCGCCAACTCGCCGTAAACCCTTCCCTGGGGGCTCGATGGCGGCATCCCTGCCGCCAACGGTTGGCTCAAAAGGCTATCTCTCCCTCGCTAACTGACTGGCATTGGGGGTCATGCCCCCGCCTTTATCATTTACTTGAGCTTGGCAATTAACGCATCGATCTGTGCCTGAGTCAGATAGCCGTTGCTGACCATGTAGGTGGTCATCTCTTGCTGCAGGTTGACGTTGCTATCATCCAGATCGATTTTCAGCATCTTCTCGAAGGAGTATTTCAGCAGTTTGTAATCGCGGAACTCCTTGATCCCCATGTTGTTGGAGCTTTGATAGTTCGCAACTATGTCACTCCAGGAGGCACCCATCAGGGAGGCAATCACAGCCGAGAAGACCCCGGTACGATCGGTTCCGAGACGGCAGTGAATTTCGAAAGGCGCCTCGTTGCTGTCGCTGATGATGAACTCGACAACCTGAGTGACCCAACCACCAAACTTGGCACTGTCGGAGGCGAAGTAAACCGTGTTGTAGTCGGCTTCAGGCAGGTAGAGGTTGTGGCCGCCATCGATGATGGCTTGGTGGTAGGCAGAGATGGTTTCTCCCTTAGCAGCATCCAGTGAGCCAGTTTCATCCTTGTAGAGGGTGATCACGCTCTTGACGCCATACTGCTGCATATAAGCCTGCACCTGGGCTACCCGATCATTCTCGGTATCGTACTGGGAGCGCGATTTTTTGAATGGGTGGTAGGAGCGATAGAGCTTGCTGGTACCCGGCACCAGGCGGAAGTTGGCGATCTTCTGCTTGTCCTCCTCCTTGGTCAGGTCGAATTCGGCCAGCGTTTTGATGGTATTGGCGATCTGGCGGTTGGCCTTGACCTGCTCGAAATCATCCCCTGGGAAGACGATGATGTGGTTGCTGTCGCTGCCTCCGGTGATGTAATCCACCGGCGTGGTGGCCGACATGCTCAGCCATGACTCTTTGGCTGCGGTGCCATCTACGGTTCCGGTGACGACAAACTTGAACTCAGGCTGACCGCTGTTGCCGGGAATGGCGACCTAGCTGCTGGGTAATGACAGATACCAAATACCCTCGTCAGTCTGGCTCTGGGTCATGTCAAACCCGGCGGTCTTGCCCCAGCCGTTGAAGGAACCCCGGACATCGACGCTATCGATTTGGGTAACCTTGTTGAGGTCGAGTTGATCCTGTTGCTGGCTGACATCAAAGATAAAGACAGTTGTTGTTTCATCCGGGGCTACGCCTCGGGTACGCACATCCTCATTCAGCGTGACGGGCACATCACTTTTGGGTGTTGTGGTCGTACTGTCACTGTCGCCGCAGCCACTCATGGTTAGCACGCTGGCCAGTAGGCAGAGCGCCAGACTCAGTTTTGCTCTTGTCTGCATATCCAATTCCTTGTTGTTAATGTCGTGGTCTTTATTTGTTAGATCTATGTTTTTGTTGGTTTTTATTTCAAAAAGCCAACACAGGATATGGATTCATACGAATTCAAGTTGCAGCAGGGGTCACGTTATTTGAGTGAGTTGTCAATTTTGTGAGCTAAGCGATGTGTGGTGAGCCGAGGGGGCTGGCAGGAAAGAAAGGGATGTCATGGGGGCGAGAAGGGGACACCGGCTTGGTGTCCCTCTCGGATTACTGCTGGGAGCAGCGCTTTTGAATCAGCTCGACGATACGGCTGGTTTGTATATCGTAGGAGGGCAGCTCGCCGTCACCTTGCATCACGGTGCAACGGCCATAGTAACCGATGATCTCAAAGTTGCCGTGGGTATCGTGAGTGACCAGATCGATGGCTTCTTCTTTATCTCGAGTACCGACTGACGTGCATTGAACCGGACCACAGGAAAACCAATATTGGTTCTTGTTCTGGTAGATGAACATCAGCGGCTTATCGGTTTGGTAGTCAAACGCATGTGCGCCCTGTGCCAATAGCAGGGCGGGATCGCACTTTGTTAATGAAATTTGAACAGGCAGATCGTCTGTGA
>JASDSW010000088.1:0-43994 GCA_041441555.1 Aeromonadaceae bacterium | reverse complement strand
GCCTGCAGACCATCACCGATAATCTGCCGGTTCTCATCGCCTACGTCGACCGGCAGCTGCGCTATCAATTCAACAACGCCACCTACACCCTCTGGTACCAGTGGCCGGTCCATGAATTGCAAAACCGCCCCCTGCAGGAGTTGTTCCCTGACGACGAATATGCCCGCATGCTGCCCTTCATGCAGCAGGCGCTGGCCGGTCAGCTGCAACGCTTCGAGCGGACGGAGCAGCGCGCCGACGGACTGCACTACCTGTTGTCGATCTATATTCCGCACGAGCAAGGGGAGCAGGTACTCGGCTTCTATGTGCTCACCCAAGACATTACCCACCGCAAGCAGCTGGAGATCGAGCTGGAGCAACATGCCCTGTTCGATGCTCTGACGGGACTGCCCAACCGCCGGGCGCTGACGGAACAGCTCCCCAAGGCCATGGCCCGAAGTAGCCGCACCGGCCAAACGATGGCACTACTGTTCATGGATCTGGATGGCTTTAAGGCCGTCAATGACACCTATGGACACGATGCCGGCGATGAGCTGCTGCAGCAATTCGCCCAACGGGTCCAGTCCCTGCTGCGCGGCACCGATACCCTGTTCCGCCTCGGTGGTGATGAGTTCACCCTGATCCTGGAAAATCTGGCGGGAGAGGCGCAAGACGCCGAGCGCAAGGCACAGCAGTTGCTCGACGCCATGCGCTCGCCCTTTGCGCTCAGCGCCGCACGGGTAGCTCTCTCCAGCAGTATCGGTATCGCACTTTACTCCCCGGGCTCAACTCAATCAGGGGATGCCCTGCTGACGCTCGCCGATGGCGCCATGTACCAGGCCAAACATGCCGGCAAGAACCAATTTGTGCGAGCCACCACGCCGGAAAAAAGTTGAGATGATCATCAGTTCACCGAAGAGAAAACCGGAGTCACTTGCGAACAGCATTCCACCATCGGTAGACTGAGCCAGCGTTTTATTCATCACGAGAGCACGAAGCGAAAACAGTTCGCCACCAGCGCGCTGGCTTCATCCCACAAGAAGGAATTTGGTATGCAACGCACCCTGTTGGTCTGTGCGATCACAGCCCTGGCATGCACCTCGGCCTGGGCCGCCACCCCTCGGATCGTCGGCGGCGACGATGTCACCACCGCCCCCTCCTGGATGGTCTCCATTCAGCGAGTCGTGGATCGTCCCCCCGCAGCCATCAACGAACACTTCTGCGGTGGAACCCTGATTGCCCCGGAGTGGGTGTTGACCGCTGCCCACTGCGTCGAGACCGCCGAGCTCTCCCGGCTCAACCTGGTCATTGGCCAAGCCAAAATTGATGGGTTAACCCAAGGGGTCCAGGTCGATCAGTTGATCGTTTACCCAGGCTGGATCCCCAGCTGGGAGCTCTCCTCCGGTAGTGGCTCACGGGCTATCAGTGAATTCGCCGGCGACCTGGCTCTGCTGCACCTTAAGCAGGCTCAAAGCGCGACGCCGGTGACGCTGGCCACCCCCAGTCAGCTGAGTTCGCTCGGTTACTATCAGGATATCCGCGCCATCGGCTGGGGCGCCACCGATCGTAACGGCACCGTCTACCCGGATCAGTTGCAAGGCATCGCTCTGCCCTATCAGGGCAAGGATGCCAGCTCCGGACTGGCCAACCATATCTTTGCCGGCGGAGAGGACGGGGAAAGTATCTGCTTCGGTGACAGTGGCGGCGCTCTCTATCTGAGCGGCGCTCAGGATGTGCAATATGGCACCGACAGCTTCATCACCAGCGGCAACAGTGCCATCACCTGCGGCGATAGCGGTGGCGTGGCTGGCTTCACCTCGGTGGCCGACTACCGGGACTGGATCCAGCAACAGCTGAGCGGATTAAGCTACACCACGATCCAGAGACTCTCCATCATTGCGGGGACCACGGGACAGGCCAACTTCCTCATCCGCAACAACAGCGCCCAGGAGTGGACCATCAGCGGTTTGACCACCGATGGCGGCAAGCTCAGCGATGACTGCCAAAGCGCAGCGCTGCAACCGGGCTCCAGCTGCAACGTGACCGTCTCCTATACCGCAGGCACCATCGGCAGCAGCCGGGCCATCAATCTGAGCTTCAACGCCAGCTCCGCCGATGATGCCATCGCCGGGCAGATGCGGCTCATCACCTCCGCAGTGGGCATCCCGAGCAGTGATATCCCAGATGATAGCTCCGGCGGCGGTGCCTTCGGCCAGTTGGGTCTCCTGCTGCTGGCACTGCTGACCGGCGGACGCCAACTCTACCGACGCACCCGCCGCTAACTTTTAGCGCTCGTCAACCAACAGGGGCGGTCAAGCCATGCTTGCCGCCCCTGTTTTTTCACCGCGTCACCATCAGGCCGTGGTATCGACCAGACTACCCACCCGCGCCTGACCACCATCCGGCACCTTGCTGGCAAAGGCCGAGAGGAAGTCGCCGAGCGAGACGCTACTGCCGGAAGCCCCCAGGCTATCGAGCAGGCTGGAGAACTTGCTCTGCAGTGCCGCCACATCCGAATCGGTCGAGACGGCCGAGCTCGAGTCGCTTTCCTCGTCATCACTGGACGATGAAGTCAGCTGACTGATCAGGCTATTCAGATCCGTCTTCATCGGATTACTGTCGCTGCTGTAGCCATCGGCATCGCTCTCGCTCTGGCTGGTGCTGCTAGCCCCCTGGGCATGCAGGGTATCCATCAGGCTCTGCATAAATGCCGCCAGCGCCTCACTGCTGGTGCTAGTGCTTGAGCTGCTCTCGGTACTGGTCGTGGTACTGCTGCTGGTTTCACTCGTTTCATCATCGCTGCTGGAATCCTCCACCGAGATACCCAGTTCAGCCAGCACATCGGAAATATCAGACGCCATCTTGCTATCGCCATCGGCCGGTGGCGGCGGTGGTGGCGGCATGGAGCCCTGGGTCTGCTGGCCGGAATTGGTCTGCTGGTTACTTTGCAGTAGCTGCGCCAGCGAGCTGTAGCTGCTGGTCGCATTCACATTGATTGACATGGTGATCTCCTTGCGGGTGGCCAGAGCCATGGGCTCTTGGCAGTGCCTAGTCCAAATGCCGTCAGAATTGACGCGCACCTTACACCAGCAAATTGCCAGCCAAAAAAGACCTTATTAATCAACTTGATACAAAAATATCCGTTAAGTTTTGTCAGTTCTTGTTAAGGCCTAGAGCCACCTGCAGCCTGTTACGAAATAGCCGAGCTTCACAGCCCACATTTCGTCACCGGGGCAGAGCCTCGGCGGCAATAATTGCCGTCGGCATGCTTGTTGGCTATGTCCCAGTTATGCGTTGATGGATCCATCCGATGATGGCCAGGAGTCCGAACGAACGCAGACTCGTCGTGAATACATCCCTGTAGCCTCGATGGCGGCATCCTTGCCGTCAACGGTCTGCTTTTCGTCCAGACTCCATCCCTCTCCCGAGCGATTCCGAATCGGCGGCCGCCCCCGCTGAGATCCGGCTCGCTCATCTCGCGATTAGAGATTCTCAATCGATACCCCATGATTTAGAGTAGTGGCAGCCCCCAATCACAGTGGCCCGGCCACTCCAGTCACAATCAGTCATGGTGCAACGACGTGAAGACCCTATTGCTCGTAATCATCCGCTATATCGCCCATAGCAAGCTGGCCTTTGTCCTGACGCTGATCGGCCTGCTGCTGCTCTTTACCTATCAGCTCTCTATCCGCAATGCGGTGACGATCGCCCCCGGCGCCGAGCCTGGATACGGTTTTTATGTGGCCGTCACCCCCGGCGCGGAGGATCAGCCCTTTGATCTGGTGATGTTTAACGAGATAAAGAAAAGAACATACCGCTTTGAGTTACCCAACCAGAGCGGCAGCATTAAGCGCGGCGAATTCGAAAACCTGAGCTACAGCGTTATCGGTGCAACCCCGTCAGGTCAGGAGCTCGGCCAAGAGCCCGGCCAGGAGATAGAAACCATCTATCGCAATGATGACTACAGCTTCTGGAGCCGTTACCGCATCACCCCCACAGGTATTCAACCGCTCTGGCAACGCAATGTCGGTCCCGGTCAGATGTTTGCCGCCATCCCCTTAAGCCTCATCACCTGCTGGCTGCTGTTTTTCATTTTGCGCCGCCTGCTGCCACGGCAAAAGGCCTGTGGCACGCAAGAGAAAAGCAAATAATCAGCCGCAAGTTGATATGTCTGCGCAGGTTGATATTCAGCCGTAAGTTGGGCTGAGTTGAGCGAAGCCCAACATGCTCAATTAACAGTCGAAAAGTTTGATTGAAACAACATGGAACACAATACCCTAATGTATAGGTTGAAAATCTTAACTCCCATTCTGAGATTCTCGATCCTGCTGTGCCTATTCTATTTACCAGGCAAGCCAGGCATGGGGGCTTTTCATAAACAGATCTGGTCACCTTCTGAATTTTTGACGCTAATGAAGGATGAGAGCATGACCTTGGTTTATAAACCGGAAACCAATGGCATATTGGGAAAAGTAGGCATCAAGGTTGTGCTGCCAGATTTCAACTTGAAAGATAGCACAATACAAATCGCATCTTATCGCCTATCTAAGAAAGCACACAACAATATATATATCGGACCCTATAAAGAGATTATTGTGCTGGATGCAGACCACAATTTGCTCGGTGATGGAACGTCACAAAGCGATGGCTACGACTTTCTTGAATTTACCTTTGTAGACACAAAAAACAGAATCACCTATATCTGCATGCAAGAGCGTCCATATTTGATGTGGCAGTTAAGCAAGGTGGTAACCATCAACTTCTTACCTTATAGAGAGCAGGATGAAAATGGTGAACCCTATTGCTATGAGGCGTCTATTCATGGCGTTCTGTAACCAGAATAAAAGCCATGCAAGCTGGCGCAAAGTAGGGTCTCCTGTATTACCATAAGGTTTTTGCTATAGCATCGAGGTAGATACCAAACATGTAGGAGCGATTAGCGAAGCGTAATCGCCCGTATGGAAGTAATACATCCATGCATTGTGATGGTGGCGGGACAATCCTGACCAGACTAAACCCAAAAAGATAAAAGGATGTTTTATCCTGTTTTTAATTTCGAGATCACCGACCATTTTGATTTTCTATTCCATCACCCATGCGTGCGATTACGCTGCGCTAATCGCACCTACGGCACTGGGCCTGTCGAAGGGTTGAAAACTTAATAAAAACAATGGTTCGACAGGATCACCATAAACGGGACAAATAAGTTCACCACAAACAGCACCATCCAGCGCACCACATAAACGGCTTGCCACCAATCCCATCATCCCCGCGCAGGCGGGGATCCAGAACTCAGGACTCCCGCCTACGCGGGAGCGACAAAAAGAAGAACCGGCAGGGCTGTAGCAGCAGGATGGGTGTCCTGTTTACCTTATGTTAGAATTCGCTAATCGTGACTACGGTACCTTAAATATTTCACTGCACCTATCACATCCATATTTTCTAATTAACCTAACCTTAAAATCAGGCTCAATAAAAAAAGCAAACGCAAGTTGACCCTTAAGTTTTTCTATCTCTTCATCAGACAACTTGGATAACGTATAATGATGAAACATAGCATTTAGTTTTCTTTTATTTTCACGACCAATGGATAATTGCCCTTCAGGTGTTATGGTTACACCAGTCACATGAACATTATGAGCACGAGAAGTATAAACCGTTTTCTCTGAATTTATAGTTAGCTGATTGTAATTGTTTTTAATAAGAAGCTGTAAAATAACAGAGGGAATCAAAAACAATATATTCTTAACGTTTGTTGAAAATGTAATATCATCGGCATATCGCGTATATTTAATATTGTGTGTTTCACAATACCTGCTAACTTCAGCATCAAAATTATACATTATGAAGTTTGAAATTAGGGGTGAACTCGGTGCTCCAATACTTAGTCTCAGATTGCTTTTTCGGCTTGGTTTATAAAATAATATTTTAGATAAAAAATCTTTTTCTTCAGCAGAAAAACTCAAATTAGCTCTTGTAATCTCTTGAAAAAAAAGTTTCGGAGTAATACTAGGGAAAAAGCTTTCAAAATCCATTTTTAATAGATAACGGCTATCCTTATGGACCATTGCATTATCTCTAATGCTTGTGCTTTTCTTATACGCATAAGCACAGCTATGGACAGGAAATAAATCAGTCACTTCTTTAACAATTAACCGTTGAATAAACTTAAGCTGTTTAGCTGGATGAGCGATTGTCCTCGTGCCTTTTCCTGATCTCTTAGGTATTTCGTAAATTTTATATCTATGTGGCGCGGTAGAACTAAAAGCTAACAAATTAGATTTAGTGACACAGAGGGCATCACATATTTTATCAATAATGTTCATTGCTGCTCCCCCGATAACTTTTTATTGATTTCTTTTTTTGCGGTCCTTCGTTTTCTTGCTGCAGAATCAGAATCATCCAATATATATGATTGGTTGATATTCATTTGTATGGAAGCCGAATCCTTCACCTTATTATCTTTTGTTTTACCAAAATTAATTGTTTTAAGTGATGGATACAGAGGGTAATAGTATTTATATGTGCTGTATAAATTACAATCAATCATATTCGTTTTTGTTAACAAATATATATGTCTCTTTATTTCACCCTCTGACAAATCCAACTGCAACGCAGACAGTGCCAACTCAATATCACCTATTAATATTGGATACGACAGGCGAATGATCTCATATATTAAAAATGCTACATGACCAGAATTTTCAGCCTGAAATGAGATTTGCTTTGATGACGACCTCAACTTATCAAGCAGAAGGCATTTTAGATCAAACAAATATTCCACATCGTAGTTATTAACAGTGTTAGATGGCCAAGGATAAATTGTTACAGATGTATTTTCTTTTCGTCTTATATGTTCCAAAGGGCCAAGATAAATAAAGGAATCTTCCGAACCTGTATGTTCTTTAGGTGCAACCACTAATAACTTTTTATAATGGTGAGGTTTACCACAAAACATACCCAACTCAACAAGTGAACCAGGACTTTCCAAAAAAATCAGAACAACCGTAGCAATATTAGCTATTTCATCTTCAAACACAAGCAAATCACTGTATGTGCTTTCCTTGAAGTAGTCTTTAAATGATTCAGCAAGAATTATTGAGTCAATAATTTCGTTTTCGGATACAGATGCACAGTACCGAAGAAAAAGGTCTCTAAAACTCGGAGCGGGTTCCTTTGTTATATCAACTAGACCACCGCAAACGAAAATGTGTTTTTTGGAAAAATTGACTAAAAAACGCCTATAATCAAAACACTCAAATTCAGTAATCAGCGCTGTTTCGTAATCAATTTTCACACCAGATGACCTTAAAAAATAAAGGTGTAAGCAATGCTTACACCCTGTACTCTTTACTCGGAGGAAGCGAAAGATGCTTTTCTTCCGCTCGTGAGGTACGAAGGATCGGAAGAAAAGCATCTTTCGCAACCCAGATGTACCCAATAATTTAGTGTCTAGCGAAACGCCCGACAAGGCTTATTAAAAAACAAAAAGCCCAACGCTAAAGAGTCTTTTGATACTAATATAGAATTTCATACAAGGCAATACTCAAGCTGGTAACGATTATGAAATCACGTATTCCCTCTTTTCCCAAATAAAACACGAGACAGCCGTCCACTAGCCGTAATCAGATCAACTCCAGTGTCTATCAATAAACAACTAAGCTACCGCCCCTGACTTGCGGCCGCCACGGTGCCTATCGGGTGGTCTGTCTGCGCCAACAGGTATCTTGTGCCTTTCGAGGCTCTAGGCTAACGCAAACGTTTTTCATATGAAACCGCCCGAGATTAAGCCAGATCAAGCTTTGCCGAGTTTTTAGCCCAAAACAGGCAAAAACCGCACAAAAACAAAAGGCGCCTTGCGGCGCCCTTTGGGTCAATCAGTTAAGCACTTACTTCTCTTCATGCAGCCCGCATTCGCGCTTCAGACCAAAGAAGCGGGTCTGTTCTTCACTCATCCCCGGCTCCCACTTGGTGGTGGTATGGGTGTCGCCGACCGACAGGTAGCCTTGCTCCCAGAGCGGGTGGTACGGCAGGTCGTGCTCCTTGAAGTAGTAGAAGACATCCTTGTTGCTCCAGTCGATGACTGGCAGGAACTTGAAGCGGCCGCGCTGGATGGCCAGCACCGGCAGGTTGCCACGGCTGCCGGACTGCTCGCGACGCAGGCCGGAGAACCAGGTGGTGGCGTTCAGCTCGCTCAAGGCCCGGGCCATGGGCTCGACCTTGTTAAGCTGGTTATAGCGCTCGATGCCCTCGACACCCTGCTCCCAGAGTTTGCCGTAGCGCGCCTCCTGCCAGGCGGCAGAGAGCTCGGCACGATAGACCTTGAGATTCAACTGCAAGCGCTCGGTCAGCTGGTCGATAAACTGGTAGGTCTCGGGGAACAGGTAGCCGGTGTCGGTGAGGATCACAGGAACATCTGATTTTTGCTGGCTGACCAGATGCAGCATCAGCGCCGCCTGGATGCCAAAGCTCGATGACAACACAAACTCGCCCGGCAGATGCTCCAGGGCCCAGCGCACCCGCTCCTGGGCGCTTAAGGCTTCGAGCTGGGCATTGGTGTCCGCCAGGGCCGCCACCTGCTGCTCTTTCGTGAGGGCCAGCAGGCCCTCCAGATCCAACCGCTTAGTCATAGAAGTCTCTCGCAGAATCGATCACCGGCTTGACGATACCGGCGCGGATCACGAAGTCACCAAAGCCTTCCCCTGCCTCACGCTCGCTGGCCCAACGGCCCACCAGAGCGTCGATCTCGGCGAGGATCTGCGGCTCGGTGATGTTCTCGCGGTACATGCGCGGAATACGGGTGCCCGCCACGTTGCCACCGATATGGAAGTTGTAGCGACCCGGTGCCTTGCCCACCAGACCGATCTCCGCCAGCATGGCGCGACCGCAACCGTTGGGGCAGCCGGTGACACGGAAGATGATGCTCTCATCCGGTATGCCGTGCTTGGCCAGCACCCCTTCGATCTGGGTGACAAAGGCCGGCAGGAAGCGCTCGGCTTCAGCCATCGCCAGCGGGCAGGTCGGCAGGGCCACACAGGCCATGGAGTCCTCGCGCTGCTTGGAGACCGGGGCCAGCAGACCATACTGGATGGCCAGCGCCTCGATAGTCGCCTTCTGCTCGGCAGGAACGCCAGCGATGATCAGGTTCTGATTGGCTGTCATGCGCAGATCGCCCTGATGCACCTTGGCAATCTCGGCCAGACCGGTCTTGATCGGCTTGCCAGGGAAATCCAGGATACGGCCATTCTCGATAAACAGCGTCAGGTGGTGCTTGCCGTCGATGCCTTCGACCCAACCGAAACGATCGCCACGGCTGGTAAATTCATACGGCCGGCTATCGGCAAATTTCACCCCGGCACGCTTCTCCACCTCGGCCTTGAAGGCCTCGACGCCGACCCGCTCCAGGGTGTACTTGGTCTTGGCGTTCTTGCGGTTGACGCGGTTGCCCCAGTCGCGCTGGGTGGTCACCACGGCGGCCGCCACCGCCAGGGTGTGCTCCTTGGGAATAAAGCCAAAGTCGTCGGCCTTGCGCGGGAAGGTCTCCTTCTCGCCGTGAGTCATGGCAAGGCCGCCACCGACCAGCACGTTAAAGCCCACCAGCTCGCCGTTTTCGGCAATGGCCACGAAGTTCAGATCGTTGGCGTGCACATCGATATCGTTGTGCGGCGGGAT
Source organism: Aeromonadaceae bacterium (assembly GCA_041441555.1). GTDB lineage: Bacteria > Pseudomonadota > Gammaproteobacteria > Enterobacterales > Aeromonadaceae > Pseudaeromonas. The sequence goes on along the minus strand of JASDSW010000088.1, from coordinate 34,343 downwards.
CACCACCGTGGTCTTGAACTTGCGCGGCAGGTAGGTGGAGCCCAAGATCGGCTCATGGTCCGGCTCCTCGTCCGGCCCCAGCTTCTCACCGTCCAGCCAGATCTCGGCATAGGCGCGGGTCTTGGGCAGCAGATGCTCGGAGATGGCCTTGGCCCACTCGTAGGCTTCCTGGTGCAGCTTGGACTCCACCGGATTGCTGGTGCAGAGCACGTTGCGGTTTACATCCCCTGCCGTGGCTATGGAGTCCATGCCGTATTTGTTCAGGGTCTGGTGCATCAGCTTGATATTGGGCTTCAAGACACCGTGGAACTGGAAGGTCTGGCGCGTGGTCAGACGGATGCTGCCATACATGGTATGGTCACGGGCAAACTCGTCGATGGCCAGCCACTGGCTCGGGGTGATGATGCCGCCGGGCATACGGGCACGCAGCATGACGTTATGCAGCGGCTCGAGTTTTTGCTGGGCGCGCTCGGCACGGATGTCGCGGTCATCCTGCTGATACATGCCGTGGAAGCGGATCAGCTGGAAGTTATCGCCGTTGAAGCCGCCGGTGAGGGGATCGCGCAGATCCTGCTCTATGGTGCCACGCAGAAAGTTGCTCTCGCGCTTCAAGCGCTCGTTGTCAGCCAGAGGCCCTTCAACCGGGCCGGGAACAGTTTGGTAGCTCATCAGTAAACATCCCTCTGGTAGCGCTTGGCGCGACGCAATTCATTCAAATACTCTTCGGCCGCTTCGCGATCGGTGTTGCCATGCTGGGCAATGATATCGATCAGGGCTTCCTGCACATCCTTGGCCATGCGATTGGCATCGCCGCAGACGTAGAAGTGGGCGCCCTGCTCCAGCCAGGCATAGACTTCGGCGCCCTGCTCGCGCAGGCGATCCTGCACATAGATTTTTTGCGCCTGATCGCGGCTGAAGGCCAGATCGATCTTCGACAGCAGGCCGGACTTGACGTACTTCTGCCACTCCACCTGATAGAGGAAATCCTGGGTGAAGTGCGGGTTGCCAAAGATCAGCCAGTTCTTGCCGCTGGCGCCATCGGCGTCACGCTGCTGGATAAAGGCGCGGAACGGCGCTATGCCGGTGCCCGGGCCGACCATGATGACCGGCGTATTGCCATCTTCCGGCAGACGGAAGTTGTCGTTGTGCTCGACAAACACCCGCACCTCACTCCCCTCGGCCAGCCGATCGGCCAGGAACGAGGACGCGCCACCGGAACGCAGCGTGCCATCGGCCTGCGGGTAACGCACCACGCCCACGGTCAGATGCACCTCTTCCTCCACCTCGGCTTGGGACGAGGCGATGGAGTACATACGCGGGGTCAGCGGACGCAAGAGCGCCACCAGCTGCTCGGCGGAGAGCGGCTGCGGATAACGCTTAAGCACATCGACGATCTGGGCAGACGCGGCCAGCGCCGTGGTCTGGGCCTTGTCGGCGGCAATGGCCTTTAACTCGGCATTGTCAGACAGATCCGCCAGGCCGCTGATAAAGCCGCCGTGCAGACGGGTCAGCTCGAAGTGACGAGTCAAAGCATCCTTAAGCGGCAGGCTCTTGCCTTCCACACTCACGCTTTCGCTGCCGGTAAGGCCAGTCAGCGCCAGCACTTCGGCCACCAGGGCGGCGTCGTTATCAAACCAGACCCCCAGGGCATCACCGGGCTGATAGCTGATGCCGGAGCCTTCCAACGAGATCTCGATATGGCGGATATCCTTGGTGGAGTCGCGGCCAGTGATCTTCTGGTTGGTCGCGAGGGTCGCCAGATAGGGGTTGAACTTGTCATATTGGCTATGAGCCGTGACCACACCGGCTACTGCTGGCGCGGCAGAGGCAGAGCCACCTAACGTAGCAGCCAGGGCAGAAACCGCCTGCTCGGCCCACACGGCGGCCGCGGCGCGGTAATCCACATCCAGATCGGCTCGGGCAGTCACACGCTCGGCGCCGGCTTTCTCAAGATAGGCATCAAAATCCTTGCCGGCCTGGCAGAAGAATTCATAGGAAGAGTCGCCCAGCCCCAGCACGGCGAATTTGAGCCCCTCGAGCTTGCCCAGCTTGCCAGCCTTGAGCTGGCCATGCAGATCCACGGCGTTCTCCGGCGGCTCACCCTCGCCCAGCGTACTGGTGACGACGATAAGATGAGTCTCTTTTTTCAGCTGCTTGGGCTTGAAGTCGCTCATGCTGGCCAGCTGCACCTGCAGCCCCTTGCCTTGAGCCAGCGTCTTGATGGACTCAGCCACCCCCTTGGCATTGCCGGTCTGGGAGCCGTAAAGAATGGTGAGTGTGCCTGCTGGCACACTGGCTGCAGCAACACCTGCTGCGCCACTGGCAGCGGCGACGCCACCGGCTTGCGCCAGTCCATACAGATAACCACTGGCCCAGATCAGCTCATGGGCCGAAAATCCGGCCACGGCCTCGGCCAATTTGGAGAGTTGCGGCACAGGCAGTGCCGCCGCTTGTGTTCCCTTTGAAGTCATATCGCCGATTTCCCTCTACTCTGATGGTCCCAGCTTAAGGAGTGGTTATATGCTTATCAAAGAACAAAACCGCATTTTTAATTCCATAAAGAAATAAAAAAAGGCCGCATCCGCGACCTTCTTGGCAAACCCTCTGAGTAAAACCCGGGGTTTAAATCAGATAAGGGAGGGAGAGTTCCATTGAGTCAACCGTTGGCGGCAGGGATGCCGCCATCGAGCATCGAGCCCCCACGGGTGGGTTTACGGCGTGTTGACGAAATGGAATACCCCTGCCTTACCCTTCAGTGAACAATATTGGGGCTTAGAAGCGGTATTCAGCCCCGCCAAACCAACCATCCATGCGCTGGCCCAGCTCGACGCCGTCGACGTTACCGTCCAGACGCACGTTGCGATAGCCGCCGCGTAGGTGGAAGTTCGGTACGAACTCGACCGCCATCCCGAGGCGATAATCGTAGTTGTGTTCACCATCCCACTGCGAGAACCGAGCATCACCAAAGGCGCTGACCGTGGTGCCCGGGATCTTCAGATCCGCTTGCACATAACCGAGCGGATCGGTTTCGTCATAGCTATTGCCATGCAAGGAGCCGTCCCACTGGCGCAGCACCATGCCACCACCGATGCCAAACAGATCGTTGTCAAACAAACGATAGTAGAGCGCCAGATCCCAGGCAGTCAGATCATTGCTCAGACCCTTGCCCTGGGAGTCATAGCTGGTACGTTGCAGATTGGCATTCGGCAGCAAGGGGACGCCGTGGCGGAAGTCCGCCCAGAAGGTCCACAAGGAGGTATCGTCATACTGGGGCGCATAGCCATTGACCGAGCCGGTCGGCGTCGGATTCCAGTAGTCGGTCCCTACCGCCAGACTCAAATCGGAAGCTTGGACGGATGCAGACAACGCCAGGATGCCACACAGGCTCAGGGCCTTTAACTTCATAATGTATTCCTCGTCACAGATTGCAAACCACCGGCATTCTACCCCGGCCGGATCAAATGCCCAGTATTTTCCTCAGGCGAATGCAAATGAGGCCATACAACTAAACCAAAACAGCAGCAGCCGACTAACCGGGGTTGATACGCACATAAAAAAGCCGGCCCGCGGGCCGGCTATCCAGTTCATCGCCTATCAGGCCAGATCGAAGCGATCGGCGTTCATCACCTTGACCCAGACGGCGACAAAATCGCGCACAAACTTCTCGCGGTTGTCATCCTGGGCATACACCTCCGCATAGGCTCGCAGTATCGAATTGGAGCCGAAGACCAGATCGACGCGGGTGGCGGTCCACTTCACGGTCCCCGTCGTCCGCTCGCAGATCTGGTACAGGTTCTCGCCCGCTGGTTTCCAGCTGTAAGCCATATCGGTCAGATGGACGAAGAAGTCATTGCTCAATACGCCCACCCGATCGGTGAAGACGCCGTGGGGCGTGCCCCCATGATTGGTCCCCAGCACCCGCATGCCGCCCACCAGCACCGTCATCTCCCTGGCCGTTAACCCCAGCAACTGAGTACGATCCAGCAACATCTCCTCCGGCGTCACCGCGTAGGGCTGCTTTTGCCAGTTGCGGTAACCATCGTGCAACGGCTCCAGCACAGCAAACGACTCGACATCGGTCATCGCCTGCTCGGCATCGCCCCGTCCGGCGGCAAACGGCACGGTCAGCGTCACTCCGGCATCCCGCGCCGCCTGCTCGACAGCAGCACTGCCTGCCAGCACGATCAGATCCGCCAGGCTGACGGGCTTGCCAAACTCGGCCTGAATGGTCTCCAGTACCGCCAACACCTTGTTGAGACGCGGTGGCTCGTTACCGACCCAATCCTTTTGCGGTGCCAGGCGAATACGTGCGCCATTGGCGCCACCCCGATAGTCCGAACCACGGAAGGTGCGCGCACTGTCCCAGGCGGTGCTGACCAGTTCGCCCACCGACAGACCGGATTGCAGGATGCGTTGCTTGAGCTGATCAACTTCTGCCGCGGTCGGCAGGTAGTGGGCCGCCGGTACCGGATCTTGCCAAATCAGCTCTTCAGCCGGGACATCCGCACCCAGATAACGGCTCTTGGGTCCCATGTCCCTGTGGGTCAGTTTGAACCAGGCCCGGGCAAAGGCATCGGCAAAGGCGGCCGGATCCTGATGGAAACGGCGGGCAATCGGCTCATACACCGGATCGAAACGTAACGATAGGTCAGCCGTGGTCATCATCGGCGGATACTTCTTGCTTGGATCATGGGCATCGGGGATCAGATGCTCAGGCTTGACGTTTTTCGGCGTCCACTGCTTGGCGCCCGACGGGCTTCTGGTCAGCTCCCAGTCGTAGCCGAACAGCATGTCGAAATAGCCATTGTCCCACTGGGTGGGATTGGGTTTCCACGCCCCTTCGATGCCACTGCTGGTGGTGTGCACGCCGACGCCACTGCCCAGGCGATTGTGCCAGCCGAGGCCCTGCTCCTGCAGCTCAGCGGCTTCCGGCTCTGGCCCGACTAACGCCGGATCCCCGGCCCCATGGGCCTTGCCGAAGGTATGGCCGCCCGCCACCAGCGCCACGGTTTCCTCATCGTTCATCGCCATGCGGCCAAAGGTTTCGCGCACATCCAGCCCCGAGGCGACGGGATCCGGATTACCATCCGGCCCTTCCGGATTGACGTAAATCAGCCCCATCTGAACCGCCGCCAGCGGATTTTCCAGCTGCCGCTCACCGCTGTAGCGGCTGTCCGGTTTGTCGCTGGTCGCCAGCCACTCACGCTCTGACCCCCAATAGATGTCTTTTTCTGGATGCCAGATATCCTTGCGTCCACCGGCAAAGCCGAAGGTCTTGAAGCCCATCGACTCCAGCGCCACGTTCCCGGCCAGGATCATCAGATCGGCCCAGCTAATCTTGTTGCCATACTGCTTTTTGATCGGCCACAGCAGGCGGCGCGCCTTGTCGAGGTTGACGTTATCCGGCCAGCTGTTGAGCGGGGCAAAACGCTGACTGCCGGTGCCACCACCACCACGGCCATCGGCGGTACGGTAGGTGCCGGCGCTATGCCACGCCATCCGAATCATCAGGCCACCGTAATGACCCCAGTCCGCGGGCCACCAGCTCTGGCTGTCGGTCATCAATTGCCGCAGATCCCGTTTCACGGCCTCCAGATCCAGTGTCTTGAACGCCGCTGCGTAGTAAAAGTCCGGATCCATCGGGTCAGTTTTGCGATCGTGCTGATGCAGGATGTCCAGATTCAGGCTTTTGGGCCACCAGTCGGTGACGCTGGTGCCACTGCGGGTCTGGGCGCCATGCGCCGCGGGTGCACTGCCGTGCATGAACGGACACTTGCCCGCCGGAGCCTTGTGATCATTTCCCATCTTGAACCCCTTTTATCTCGTCATTGTTGTCCTGGCTGCAACCGCCCCATCGGCAGCCACTTCATAAATAGTTGACGAGCAAAGGAGATTAATCCAATCGGTTAAAATTATTACTCCGATAGAAAAAGCCATTGGGCCGCCCGCAAGAGATGCAAAAAACAAGACCCGCCGAAGCGGGTCCTGGATATTACAGTTACAGGTATTCGTTAGGCGTGCAGTGAGCGCTCGCCGCGGGCGATGCCACAAACCCCGCTGCGCACCACCTCGACGATCTCGGTAGCCTGCTTGAGGGTGCCGATGAAGGCGTCGAGCTTGTCGCTGGTGCCAACCATCTGCACCGTGTAGAGCTCAGGGGTGACATCGACGATCTGGCCGCGGAATATCTCGGAGAGGCGCTTGACCTCATCCCGGGTATCCGGAGTGTTGGCCCGGCTCTTCACCAGCATGATTTCCCGCTCGATGTGGCTGCCTTCGGTGATGTCGGAGACCTTGAGCACATCCACCAGCTTGTGCAGCTGCTTGGTGATCTGCTCGACGACCCGCTCATCGCCCAGGGTGACGATCGTCATCCGCGACAGAGTCGGATCTTCGGTCGGAGCCACCGTCAGGGTCTCGATGTTGTAACCACGTTGGGAAAACAGACCGACCACACGACTCAGGGCACCGGATTCGTTTTCCAGCAAAACTGAAATTAAATGTCGCATCAGGTACGCTCCGTCTTACTCAACCACATCTCATCCATGCCACCGAACTTGATCTGCATCGGATAGACATGCTCATCCTGGTCAACCACGATATCCATGAACACCAGACGATCCTTCAGCGAGAAGGCATAGGCCATCGCCTCTTCGAGCTTGGCTGGATCATCGACCTTGATGCCGATATGGCCATAGGCCTCCGCCAACTTGACGAAGTCCGGCAGCGAGTCCATGTAGGAGTGGCTGTGGCGACCGCCATAGAACATCTTCTGCCACTGCTTCACCATCCCCAGGGCATGGTTGTTCATGGTGATGATCTTGACCGGCAAGCCATATTGCAGGCAGGTGGAGAGCTCCTGAATGTTCATCTGGATGGAGCCATCACCGGTGACACAGGCCACGACGGCATCCGGGTGGGCAAACTGCACCCCCATGGCAGCCGGCAGACCAAAGCCCATGGTGCCGAGGCCCCCGGAGTTGATCCACTGCCGTGGCTCGGCAAACGGATAGTAGAGCGCGGCAAACATCTGGTGCTGACCGACGTCGGAGGCAACATAGGCCTTGCCTTCGGTCACCTTGTACAGCGTCTCGATCACCTGCTGCGGCTTGATGGCGCTGGCACTCTTCTCGTAGCTCAGGCAACGCTTGGCGCGCCAGCCATCGATCTGCTCCCACCAGTCGGCCAGAGCGCCGTCATCAATTTCGACACCCAGCTCGGCGACCGCTTCGAGCATCTGATCGAGCACTGTATCCACCGAGCCGACGATGGGCACATCGACCTGCACCGTCTTGGAGATGGAGGCCGGATCGATATCCACATGGATGATCTTGGCGTTCGGACAGAACTTGGCGACGTTGTTGGTCACCCGGTCGTCGAAGCGCGCACCAACCGCCACGATCAGATCGGCGTTGTGCATGGTGTTGTTGGCTTCGAAGGTACCGTGCATCCCCAGCATGCCGACAAACTGGCTGTGGTTGCCCGGGAAGGCACCCAACCCCATCAGGGTGCTGGTTACCGGCAGACTGAACAGCTCCGCCAGACGACGCACCTGGGCCGAGCCATTGGACTGGACGGCACCGCCTCCCAGATAGAGCACCGGCTTCTTCGCCTCGGCCAGCATCTTGACCGCACGCTTGATCTGCCCCTTGTGTCCGGCCTTGGTCGGATTGTAGGAGCGCATGTTGACGCTGCTGGGATACTCGTAGGGGAATTTTTCTTTCGGATTCTGCACATCCTTCGGCAGATCCACCACCACAGGGCCGGGACGGCCGGTGGCGGCAATGTAGAAGGCCTTCTTGATGGCCTGCGGAATATCGGATGCCTTCTTGCACAGGAAGCTGTGTTTGACCACTGGGCGAGAGATCCCGATCATGTCGACTTCCTGGAAGGCATCATCGCCAATCAGGGAAGTCGGCACCTGACCCGACAGGATCACCATCGGAATGGAGTCCATGTAGGCGGTGGCAATCCCGGTGATACAGTTGGTGGCACCCGGACCCGAGGTCACCAGCGCCGTACCGACCTTGCCGGTGGATCGTGCATAACCGTCCGCCATGTGGATGGCCGCCTGCTCGTGGCGCACCAGCACATGTTCAATCTTGCTGTTCTCAAAAAGGGCATCATAGATATCGAGCACTGAACCGCCGGGGTAACCGAAAATGTGGTCAATCCCTTCGTCTTCCAGCGCACGAACCACCATCTCCGCGCCTGATAACATCTCCATGATTCAAGCCCTCCAGGCTTTACTCCGTAAAACAGTTGTAAGGTCGGTGGGATATAGCTCCCTTCGCCAGGCTCATCGGACAGGTAAGGCTATGCTCAATCCCCTGGTTGGGGCGATTCAGCATAACCTTTTGAATAGACGGGTTATTATTCGAACAAAACCCTGTCACTGCGTGAGCGTGGAAAATTGAACTTACCCCGCTTCGCCCAGCTTGTCTATGGATTTGCTGCCTCATCCAAGGGCACCTTTGCCCCATTTTCGCGCTAAGAACTGACCTCGCGATGAACCACCAATAGATTATTTTGAACACAACAAAAAAGACGGGCTATTAATCTAAATTATGAAACTTCCATAGCATCTCATCTAAAACAGGGGCGATTCCGCCCCCGGCTGCGCACAAACAAAAACCCGATCTTGCGATCGGGTTTTGACTACACGTTTTACCCCTGTCCGGTTCAGCGCGGGAGCGGCGGTTTTTCCTCCACCCCTTCGTCCTGCCAAATCTGGTGCTCTCATTATCGGACTGTTCTTCCAGCTGGATGGACATTCCCATCTCGGCCAGCTCCTTGAGCGTCAGGTTGTCGGCCAAATGGACCTCTTCCCCGCGCTGATTCTTGAACATCATATGCGTACCTCCGCGATCACCCTGGATCTGGTTTAAGACTAGCAGAGCCACACGAAATCAGATGCGCAATAACTGCCCGCAATGGATTGAATCGGCCAACCCCATCTCGGCAATCCGCTCATAGACCGGCTCGGGAAAGCGAACCCGATTCCACAGGCGGGCACACAAACGCGGCAAGGTTTCCACCCGCCCGGCGGCCAACCAGCGCGCCAGTTCATCGGCCACGTCCGGGTAGCAGACCCGTCCGGGTGCCGAAGCATCCAGCCAGACCCGTACCGCCCCTGGCTCCAGCGTCTGCATCACCTGCGCCAGCCCGAGCAGCTCGAGGGTCATCGCATTCGACATCTGCTCGAATTGGCCCACCAGAGGCTTGAGCAGTAACTTTTTCCCCAGGGTCAGCGCCTCGGAGGCCAGTTCAAAACCACCGTTGGAGATGACCCCGTTGCAGCGGGCCAGCGCCTGCTTGAACGCCTCGCGGCCCGGCGGATGGAACAACAGATTGCCGCACAGCTGTGACTCGCGGATGGCCGGGTGAAAACAGACAAAGTTGACCGCCGCATAGCGAGCCAATAACCCCTGAATGGCCGATAGCGATTCAAACGGCAGGTAGACCAGAATCGAGCCATCGTCGGCCTGCGGCGTCAGGGGATCGATGATCGGCGGCAGGATCGGAAAGCCAAAGTGAAACCAGTGCAACCCCACGGCACTCGAGACCGGGGCATAGCGACGCATCACCAGACGGGAGACCCAATCATCGCCGGTTCGGGGCACCGGGTAGGAGAAGGCCGCCTGATGGCTGATGCCCAGCACCGGAAGCCCCTGCCGCCAGGCGGCCCAAGCCGTCACCGGTTCAAAATCGCTGATGATGGCATCGTAACCTGCCAGTGAAAGACGCTCGGTATCCTGCCAGAAACGGCGCAGCTGGATCTGTTGGAGCGTCAACCAGGGAGAGAGCCGACCGTTGCGCGAGGCAAACGAGAGGCCGGGCAAGGTGCGATAATCACCGAAGGGTTGCATGTCGAAGTACTCCTCCGCCGGCCGACCACTGAACAGGTAGTCGACCTGAACCCCGTGACGCGCCAGCGCCAGAGCCATGGTCCGGCAGCGGCTGATATGGCCGTTGCCAGTGCCTTGAACGCCATACAGTATGTGCATCGAGACTCCTCAGCGCAGCGCCAACAAGGCACAACCGGACCCCAGCAGGGCTCCGGCAATCAGATCCGTCAAATAGTGCACCCCCAACAGCAGCCGGGAGGCGCCGATGAGGGCCGCCCAGACGAAGGCCCCCACCGCCACGGCCGGATAAAATGCCGCGAGGAGAGATGCCATCAGGAAAGCCGCCGCCGTGTGGCCGGAGGGCAGGCTGTATTTATCGGACGGACGAATAAACACCGGCAGGCCGTTGGGCCGCTCGCGGCGGATGGAATTTTTCAGCAACCAGTACAGGGGCAGCTCAATGGCGAAGGCCAGCAACCCGGTGTACAGAAATTCCCGTCCCCGTTCGCCATCCCACCCTAGCAGCGCCAGCGCCAGCAACAGATAGAGAGGGCCATCGCCGGTGCGGGAAACCAGCCGGCTGATACGCGCCTGCAGCCAGCCATAATCATGCAACAGGCAGAGCTCGCTGCAGCGTAAGTCCAGACGTTTGACCTGATTCATAGTCCACTCCTTCACGGTGAGTTGAGTGGCAATGGAGCGCCGTCACGGCGACAAGCCAGCCAGTTGACTCTCACGCTAACGGCAACAGATGACAGGGAATTGACTGATTTGTAACCAACCCATGACACGAGAGCCGCCCGTGAAATAGCAGCCCCGCAGCAGGCAATGGTTGACACAGACCCGAAAAATCGGCTATTGGTATGGGCAGTTGCCAGAAGGAATTGATTAATTATGCGTTTCACTCGCCCGCTACTACGACTAACCCTAATCGTGAGATCTCGCGCGGGTTAGTCTTGGCTGAGTGTCAGCAAAGCAAATTTCACACAAACCCGTGCGCCAGCACGGGTTTTTTATTCCACCTTTTGGCGCATGGACGAATAGACAAGAGAGGAAGTCATCATGTCGGATCGGGTCATCATATTTGATACCACCTTGCGGGACGGCGAGCAGGCGCTGGCCGCCAGCCTGACGGTCAAAGAGAAGCTGCAAATCGCACTGGCGCTGGAACGGCTGGGGGTGGATGTCATGGAGGTGGGCTTTCCGATCTCCTCGCCCGGTGACTTCGAGTCGGTGCAGACCATAGCGCGCCACATCAAAAACAGCCGGGTCTGCGCCCTCTCCCGCGCCCTGGAAAAAGATATCTTCGCCGCCGCCGAGGCGCTCAAAGTCGCCGACCAGTTCCGTATCCACACCTTCCTCGCCACCTCCACCATCCACGTCGAAAACAAGCTGCGCAAGAGCTTTGAGGATGTGCTGGAAATGGGTGCAAATGCAGTTAAATATGCAAGAAAATTCACGGATGACGTTGAATTCTCCTGTGAGGATGCCGGACGCACGCCGATCGACAATCTCTGCCGCATGGTCGAAGCCGCCATCAAGGCCGGAGCGACGACCGTCAACATCCCGGATACCGTGGGTTACACGGTGCCCTCTGAATTCGGCGGTATCATCCAGACCCTGTTCAACCGGGTGCCGAACATCGACAAGGCCATCATCTCGGTGCACTGCCACGACGATCTGGGGCTCTCCGTCGCCAACTCCATCGCCGCCGTGCAGATGGGGGCTCGTCAGGTCGAGGGGACGCTCAACGGCATCGGCGAACGGGCCGGCAACTGCTCGCTCGAAGAGATCGCCATGATCCTCAAGACCCGCGCCGACATCCTGGGGGTCCATACCAACCTCAAACATCAGGAAATTCACCGCACCAGCCAGTTGGTGAGTCGTCTGTGCAACATGCCGATCCAGCCAAACAAGGCCATCGTCGGCGCCAACGCCTTCTCCCACAGCTCTGGCATCCATCAGGATGGCGTGCTCAAGGCCAAGAACACCTATGAAATCATCACCCCGGAAAGCATCGGTCTGAATCAGAACACCCTGAACATGACCTCACGCTCCGGCCGTCACGTCATCAAGCACCGCATGGAGCTGATGGGCTACGCCGAGGGCAGCTACAACCTGGATGAGCTCTACACCAGCTTCCTGAAGCTGGCCGACAAGAAGGGACAGGTGTTTGATTACGATCTGGAAGCTCTGCTCTTCTTCAGCCAGATCCAGGAAGAGCCCGAGCAGTTCAAACTTGATTATCTTAGCGTCCTCTCCGGCGGCAGCGTGATGGCCACTGCCAGCGTACGGATGAAAGTGGGCGGCGAGATGGTCTGCGAGGCGGCCACCGGCAATGGTCCGGTCGATGCCGTCTATCAGTGCATCAACCGCATCACGGGGTACGATCTGCGCATCGACAAGTATGAATTGAAGAGTAAGGGTGAAGGTAAAGATGCCCTCGGCCAGGTGGATATCGTCGCCGAGTATGAGGGGCGCAAATTCCACGGTATGGGGTTGGCCACCGACATCGTCGAATCCTCCGCCCAGGCGCTGGTCCATGTGATGAACAACATCCATCGCGCCTGCCAGGTGGCCGAGAAGAAAGAACAAATTTCGCAAAAATCCAAGTTGGAGACTATCTGATGACAGGAAGTTACAAGATCGCCGTACTGCCCGGTGACGGCATCGGCCCGGAAGTGATGGCAGAGGCCCGCAAGGTACTGGCGGCCGTATCCACCACCTTTGGCATCGGCTTTGAGTTCAGCGAGCATGACGTCGGCGGCATCGCCATCGACAACCACGGCTGTCCGCTGCCCAAGAGCACTCTCGAAGCCTGTGAAGCCGCCGATGCCGTACTGTTCGGCTCGGTCGGTGGCCCGAAGTGGGAGCATCTGCCGCCCAACGATCAGCCGGAGCGCGGCGCCCTGCTGCCGCTGCGCGGTCACTTCAAGCTGTTCTGTAACCTGCGTCCGGCGCAAATTCACCAGGGTCTCAATGCCCTCTCCCCGCTGCGCGCCGATATCTCCGATCGCGGTTTCGACATCGTCTGCGTGCGTGAGCTGACCGGCGGCATCTACTTCGGCCAGCCCAAGGGGCGTGAAGGCGAAGGCGCCATGGAGAAGGCCTTCGACACCGAGGTCTACCACCGTTACGAGATTGAGCGTATCGCCCGCATCGCCTTCCAGTCCGCCATGGTGCGCCGCAAGAAGGTCACCTCCATCGACAAGGCCAACGTGCTGCAAAGCAGCATTCTGTGGCGTCAGGTAGTAACCGAAGTGGCCAAGGAGTTCCCGGACGTCCAACTCAACCATATGTATATCGACAACGCCACCATGCAACTGGTCAAGGATCCGGCCCAGTTCGACATCCTGCTCTGCTCCAATCTGTTCGGCGACATCCTCTCCGACGAGTGCGCCATGATCACGGGCTCGATGGGCATGCTGCCTTCGGCCAGCCTCAACGCCGACGGCTTTGGTCTCTACGAGCCAGCCGGTGGCTCTGCCCCGGATATCGCCGGCATGAACATCGCCAACCCGGTGGCGCAGATCCTCTCTGCCGCCCTGATGCTGCGTTACAGCTTCAAGGAAGAGAAGGCAGCCCAGGCCATCGAGCGCGCCGTGGCCGAAACCCTGGCCGATGGCTTCCTGACCGGCGATCTGCTGCAGGGCAAACAAGGCAAACATCCGGTGCAGAGCACCAGTGACATGGGTAGCCAGATTGCCGCCCGCATCCGGGAGATTTAAGCCATGGCCAAGACCCTTTATCAGAAAGTATTCGAATCACACGTGGTCTATGAAGCCGCCGGCGAAACCCCGATCATCTACATCGACCGCCACCTGGCTCACGAAGTGACCAGCCCGCAAGCCTTTGATGGCTTGCGCGAAAAGGGACGCAAGGTGCGTCGCCCGGATCGCACCTGGGCCACCATGGATCACAACGTCTCGACCCAGAGCAGCGACATCGCCGCCTCCGGTGAGATGGCGCGCGTGCAGATGCAGACCCTGATCCAGAACTGTACCGACTTCGGTGTGCCGCTGTATGGCCTCGGTCACCAGTGGCAAGGTGTGGTGCACGTCATGGGCCCGGAGATCGGCCTGACGCTGCCGGGCACCACCATCGTCTGCGGCGACTCCCATACCGCCACCCACGGCGCCTTCGGAGCCCTGGCCTTCGGCATCGGCACCTCGGAAGTGGAACATGTGCTGGCGACCCAGACCCTGAAGCAATCCCGTGCCAAGACCATGAAGATCGAGGTCAAGGGGAAGGTGGCTCCGGGCATCAGCGCCAAGGACATCATCCTGGCCATTATCGGCAAGACCGGCACCGCCGGTGGCACCGGCTATGTGGTGGAGTTCTGCGGTGAGGCCATTGCCGCCCTGACCATGGAAGAGCGGATGACCGTCTGCAACATGGCCATCGAGATGGGTGCCAAGGCGGGGATGATTGCGCCGGATCAAACAACCTTCGACTACCTGCAGGGCCGTCCGTTTGCCCCCAAGGGTGCCGACTGGGATGCGGCTGTCGAATACTGGCAGACGCTCAAGAGCGACGACGGCGCCCAGTTTGATGCCGTCATCGAGCTCGATGGCGCCAGCATAGCGCCGCAGGTGACCTGGGGCACCAACCCGGGTCAGGTCATCGGTATCGATCAGCCAATCCCGGCACCTGCTGATTTCAGCGATGCCGTCGAGCAGCACTCCTGCGCCAAGGCGCTGGAGTACATGGCCATCGAGGCGGGCCAGAAGCTCTCTGACGTGAAAATCGACAAGGTGTTCATCGGCTCCTGTACCAATGGTCGCATCGAAGACATGCGCGCTGCCGCCGATATCGCCAAGGCCGCACTGGCCAAGGGACAGAAGGTCGCCGCCGGAGTACAAGCCCTGGTGGTGCCAGGCTCCCAGCAGGTGAAGAAACAGGCCGAAGAAGAAGGGCTGGACAAGATCCTTATCGAAGCCGGTTTTGAATGGCGTCTGCCGGGCTGCTCCATGTGCCTGGCGATGAACAATGATCGCCTGCAGTCAGGCGAGCGCTGTGCTGCCACCAGCAACCGCAACTTCGAGGGCCGTCAGGGCCGCGGCGGTCGTACCCATCTGGTGAGCCCGGCGATGGCGGCTGCGGCTGCAATTGCTGGTCACTTTGTCGATATCCGCGAGCTGTAAGGAGAGCGCCATGCAAGAGTTCAAACAACATACCGGGCTGGCCGCGCCGCTGGATGCCGCCAACGTCGACACCGACCAGATCATCCCCAAGCAGTTCCTGCAGAAGGTCTCCAAGCTGGGTTTTGGCAAGCACCTGTTCCATGACTGGCGCTTCCTGGATGATGCCGGCGAACAACCGAACCCCGAGTTCGTGCTGAACGCCCCGCGTTATCAGGGTGCCAGTATCCTGCTGGCCCGCGAGAACTTCGGTAACGGCTCCAGCCGTGAGCACGCTCCCTGGGCGCTGGCAGATTACGGCCTGCGTGCCATTATCGCCCCGAGCTTTGCCGATATTTTTTACGGTAACTCGCTGAATAATGGCCTGTTGGTGGTGCGTCTCAAGCCTGAAGAGGTCGATGCGCTGTTCAAGCTGGTGGAAGCCAACGAGGGGCAGACCATTACCGTGGATCTGGAAAACCAGCAAGTCCGCGCCGGAGAGCTGTGCTTTGACTTCGCCATCGACGAATTCCGTCGTTACTGCATCATGAACGGTCTGGACAATATCGGCCTGACCCTGCAACACGGCGACGCCATCGACGCCTATGAGGCCAAGCAACCTGCCTGGTTGTAAACAGCAATCGTGAAGCCAGCGATAATCAAAGAGCAGCCCGCGGGCTGCTCTTTGTGTTGGTGAGCCTGACAAGAACCCGCGGTTTACTCCACCTTGCGGACCAGCCACAGGTGCACGCCGAAGGTGCCTTCATTGGTCGAAGCAGCCTGGCCCTTGTCAAATGAGAAGGTGCGTTTGACATAATTGCGCCCCTTCTCATGATTTCGCGACCAGAAGTAGCCACTCGGCCAGGAAGGGAGCAACGTCACCGCCGACGGATCCTTGCCGCCCTTGCCACAGCTCGACGGTGCCGCCAGGGACTGCAGTTGACTCAGGGTGGGAATCGCCCAATCGCCATAGCCATCGCTCGTTGATGCGTTGACGCGCGCCACCTGCTCCACCCCCTGCCGCCAGCTAAATCCCAGCAGAGAGCCCTTCTGACAATTGCTTCCGCTGAGTCCTTCTGGACAGGCGCGCCACATCAGCATGGATTGCGAGTCGATGACGACCCCGTCGCCATCCATGACAAATCGCGCCTCATCGCAGGCCTGTACGGCACTACCACCCAGCCAGGCCATCACACCGACGATCCCAGCCCCAATCCAGGGTCGTACGCTAGACCAACTCATTGTGCCTCCGCAGCAAACTCACTCAGCGCCGGCAAGGCGTCGCCGTTGAAATCGAACAACGCCTGATTCTCCCAGGCATTACCGACATTACCGGAGGTGCCGATGTAGTTCATGCCCGCATCGGTGGCCCAGGTGGCGTTCACCGGCAACCAGTCCGGCTCCCAGTAGACAAAGCCGAGCCCCTGGCCATTGGGCACCGCCGCTATCTTGGCTTTCAGATCCTTGAGGAAGCTCTGTTGACCTGCCGGAGTCGCCGGATAGCCGCCATTGGTCTCCTCGGTCGTGGTGCCAAAGTTGTTGCCGAGCGAATCGCCGTTGCTCAGGGTGAAGGCATAGGCGGTCTCCACCACCAGCACCGGCTTGTTGTAACGGCTGACCATGTCATCCATGTTGCTCTGCAGAGCGCTCAAGGTGCCGTGCCAGTAGGGGTAATAGGAGAGGCCGATGATATCGAAAGGCACATTGCGCTTAGTAATCTCATCGAACCACCAGCGGAAGGTGCCGTTATTTCCCCCCTCAGCCAGGTGCAATATGCTCTTCGCCGGGGTGGTCACACCACCGGCAGCTTCGGCGGCCCGCAAGCCCGCCTCGCCCGCCTTCAGCAGACGCGCCAGCACATCGAAGCCCCCCGAGCCAGTTCCCCAGTTCTTGCCCTCGGGCCACAACATGCCGGAGTTCAACTCGTTGCCGATCTGCACATAATCCGGTGCCACCCCGGCGGCGATCAGCTGACCGACCACCTCCTGGGTATAACTCTGCACCTGAGCCACCAGATCATCGGTCGACAGCGTCGCCCAGGCCTTGGGTTTGAACTGCTTGGCCGGGTCGGTCCAGAAGTCGCTGTAGTGCAGATCGAGCATGAAGGCCATCTTCTGCGCCTTGGCCCGTTTGGCCAGACGAATGACACGAGCCAGATCCGCATCTCCGCCACCATAGGCTTCACTGCTGCTCGACTTGGGATCGACCCACAGGCGCAGACGCACCAGGTTCACTCCTTGAGTTTTGAGCAGCGGCAGCAGATCCTGGCTGGTGCCATTCAGCTGGAAGGTACCGCCCGCCGCCTCCACATGCTCCAGCATCGACAGATCGACGCCACGGACCGTCTTGTCCAGCGTCGTTGGCTCATCGGGATCGGATGGCGTCGGGGTTGGGGTTGGAGTCGGGGTGGGGGTTGGAGTCGGAGTCTCCGAGCCACTGTCACTGCCTCCCCCACCACAGCCCCCCAGCAGCAGCGCCGAGCAGAGCGCGATACCAAACCAAAGAACCAGGCTCCTTGGTTTTTCTTGATTCATCCTCATGGCCTTTCATCCTTTTGTCAGTTCTGAAGCCTACCACCAGCAGTTGGCTCAATCGGCGATGAAAATAACAGCACGAGGCCAACAAAACAGTGATAGCGATTACACTTACTGTTTTCCATGCTTCGCCTATGAAAGATGGCGTCAAGATGAGAAGGTTCACCGCATAAAAACGCTAAGACAGCGCTTTCAAGATGCAAAAAAGCAAAAAAAAAGCGATGTAAGGCGTCAACCTAACATCGCGAATCAGCGGGATAACAAAATGTACTTCCGAGATGAACTATAGCGACAACCCCAACAAAGGGAAAGCGGTTACATCAAATTAGTGATCCAGTTCACCCAATTCAAACCAAGCGGCCAGATCCCGTCGCAGATTGTCGGAACGCTTGCCAAAGATGGCCTGCACCTCGTGGCCGACGATGACCACGCCGATGGCCCCCAACTGCTGCAGCTTGTCGTTGTTGACCAACCCCAGCGACTTGACCTCCACCCGCAGACGGGTCAGGCAGGCATCAAAGCTGAAGATGTTATCCCGTCCCCCCAGGGCGTCGACCAACGCCAATAGATGAACCCGCTCGACACTCGACATCTCGACCTCGCCCGCCACCTCATGGCCCAGGGCAAAGGAAAACAGGCGTTTAAAATCCGGCATCTTGACCATTTACATCTCCTTTGGTGTTACGACACGCATCCCATCGGTGGGATAAAAAAGCCCGCCGGAGCGGGCTTGTCGATTAGGCCAGCGCGCGACAGAGCACTCGGCAGCCATAGGCCGGGAGCATCAACTGTCCGCTGAGGGTCTCACCCGTCGTCATCTCCTGGTAGGAGTCCGGCAACTGCAGATACCCCGGATTACCGGTGAAGTTCTGCACGAAGATAAACTCCTGAGCCCCATCGGTACGTCGGCTCGCCGTGATGCCCAATGGCAGCTCGGTCGGCAGGGCGCGCGGCAACTGCAGATCCGCCACCAGTCGACCGAAGAAGTCGCGCTGGAACGCAAGATCGTTGCGCGAAGCCACATAGAAGGCCTGCCCCTCGCCTCGGGCATGGACGGTCACCGCCGGCTCGCAGGCATAGAAGTCGCTGCCGTAGCTGGCCAACGCGGTGGCGCCCTCAAGTTGGATCCGCTCGCACAGATGGGTCACCTGGTACGGGCCGGTCAGCCCCAGTGCATTGCCGTCGATGCCGCGGACGCTGTTGGTTTCATGGTCGTACAGGCCATCGATCTCCTCGGCCCAGATGCCGAGCGTCGGACGCAGCGGCCCCGGGAAGCCCCCCAGATGGCAGAGATCACTCTCGTTGACGATGCCGGTCCAGTAGCTGGCGACAAAGTTGCCACCGGCCTGCACGAAAGCATCGACCCGCTCGGCAAAGCCCTCTCGCACCATGTAGAGCATGGGGGCGATCACCAGCTTGTAGCGGCTGAGATCGCAGTCGGCGTTGATCACATCGACCGCAATCCCCTGCTCCCAGAATGGGCGATAGTGTTCGGCCACCGTCTTCTCGTAGAAGAGACCGGCGTTGCGTGGCCCCTGGGCGTTGTCCATGGCCCAACGGCTCTCCCAATCGAAAATGATGGCCACTTCTGCCTCGACCCGGCTGCCGACCACGGCATCGAGTTGGCTCAGGGTCTTGCCCAGCGCTTCGACCTCACGACCCACCCGGGTATTGATGTGGCCGACGTGATCGACCACGGCACCGTGGAACTTCTCCACCGAACCGCGGCTCTTGCGCCACTGGAAGTACTGCACCGAATCGGAACCATGAGCCACCGCCTGCAACGAGGACAGGATATGCATCCCCGGTTTTTTGAGCTTGCTGATGGGTTGCCAGTTGGTCAGGCTCGGGGTGGACTCCATCAGGAAGAAGGGCTTGCCCCCCTTCAGCGTCCGCATCAGATCGTGATACATGGCGGTGTAGGAGCCCAGGGTGCAGTCATCTTCGGCGTTGTGCCACAGCGGATAGCTGTCCCAGGAGATGAAGTCGATGACCTTGGCCAGTTGCCAGTAGTCATAGTCGTAGAAGTACTCCATGAAGTTGGTGGTGGTCGGCAGGGCCGCATTTTCCGCCTTCAAGGGTTTGATCTCTTCGGCGCAGAAGTCGCAGACCTGCGCGGTATTGAAGCGCTTCCAGTCCAGATTCAGGCCATGGATCGACACCTCGCCCTGGGGCGCCGGTGATTCGATCTGTTGCCAATCGGTGAAGGTGTGGCTCCAGAAGGTGCTCCACCAGGCCTGGTTCAGCGCTTCGAGCGAGCCATAACGGGCCTTGAGCCAGTCACGGAACTTGGCTTGGCACAGCTCGCAGTGACACTCGCCGCCGTATTCGTTGGAGATGTGCCAGGCGATGACTGCTGGGTGGTTGGCGTAGCGTTTGGCCAGCGCGCTGTTCATCTGGCGCACCTTCTCCCGGTAGACGGGCGAAGTCAGGCAGTGGTTGTGGCGGCCACCGTGCAGCGCCTTGACCCGCTCCTTGCTGACGCGCAGCACTTCGGGGAATTTTCTCGACATCCAGGCCGGGCGAGCCCCGCTCGGGGTGGCCAGGAAGACAAAGATGCCATTGGCATGCAGGGTATCGAGCACCCGATCCAGCCAGCCAAACTCGTAACGCCCCTCTTCGGGCTCCAGCCCTGACCAACTGAAGATGCCGACCGACATGACGTTGCAGCGAGTCTGCTTCATCATCTCGATGTCGCGAGCTAAAACCTCTGGGTTATCCAACCACTGATCCGGGTTGTAATCGGCGCCGTGCAGCAGCACCGGAGCCTTGTCGCTTAACGGGGGAAACTTGAACATGCCACTCCTCCAAAACAATAGAGACGACCGAGTTTGCAACCAGAACCGCAGCGGCTGAGCCCAGGCGGCGGTTGCAAAAAAAAAACGGCATCCAGCACCGAGACATTCCCGGGTCTGGACGCCGCTTGGCGAATTAATTAAAGACCTTCATGGACGGCAACACATGGCCCTGGCAGTCAAACAGTGACTGGTTTTCACGGGCGTTGCCCTCCTTCCAGTCATCGTTGTTGTACTTCATGCCCGCCTTGGTGGCCCAGGTCGCCCCCTTGGTCGGCAACCATGCCGGCTCCCAGTAGAAGATCCCCTTACCGCGATGATCCGGCACCTCGACGATGCTCTTCATCAGATCGGCAAGGAAATCGGCCTGGCCTTGGACACTGGCCGGATAGCCAGCATCGGCCGCTTCCTTGGCAGTGAAGTTATTCTCGGCGTTGTCACAGTTGTCGGTGGTGTAACCGTAGGCAGCTTCGACCACAATGACATCCTTGTTGTAGCGCTTGCTGATGTCATCCATGTTGTACTTGAGGGCGCTGATCGGACCGTTCCAGTAGGTGTAGAAGGAGAGACCAATCACATCGAACGGCACGTTGCGCTTGATGATCTCGTCAAACCACCAGGTGAAGGTGTCATTCTTGGTCCCTTCGGCCAGGTGCAGCATGATCTTGACGTTATCCTTGGCGTCGAGGTTTTCCTTCACACCCTGAACCCCGGCCTTGAGCAGCCCGGCCAGACGGTCGAATTCGCCACCGTTCTGACCCCAGCTCTTGCCTTCCGGCCACAGCATGCCGCCGTTAATCTCGTTGCCGATCTGCACCATGTCCGGCAGCACACCGGCCTTCTTGAACTCGGCAACCGTGCTCTTGGTGTAGTCGTGCAGCGCGGCAGTCATCTGCTCGATGTTCATGGTGGCCCACGCCTTCGGCTTGTTCTGCCGACCCGGATCGGTCCAGAAGTCGCTGTAGTGGAAGTCGAGCAGGAACTTCATGCCATTGGCCTTGGCGCGCTTGGCCAGGGCGATGGTGGTCGCCAGATCGTTATTGCCGCCACCGTAGCCATTGCCGGCCGCATCCTTGGGGTCGTTCCAGATGCGCAGGCGGATGTAGTTGAAGCCGTTTTCCTTGAGGATCAGCATCGCATCCTTCTCGACCCCCTTCTCGTCGTAGTACTTGCCGCCGTGCTTCTCGACTTCGGCTAGCATGGAGACGTCGGCCCCCTTGATGAAGTCAGCCGGAATACCCGCGACTGGCTTGATGGTGACCTGTTCGGCGGCCTGCACGGCCAGCGGCATGGTCAGGGTTCCGGCGGCCAGCATGGCGGCCATCAACAAACTCGTTTTCAATTTCATGATTCACATCCTGTCGGTTGAATTAGCCCTTGGTGCCACCAGCCGTCAGGCCGGAGACGAAGTACTTCTGCAAGGAGAGGTAAAGAATGGCCACGGGCACGGCGATCAGCACGGCACCGGCAGCATAAGTGGTGTAACTCGCCCCCATCTTCTGGGAAACCAGGTTGTACAAGCCGATGGGCAGGGTGAACTTATCCGGGGTCCGCAAAATGGTGCTGGCCAGGATGAAGTCGCCCAGGGGCCCGGTGAAGGAGAACAGGGCCACCACCGCGATGATCGGTTTGGAGAGCGGCATGATGATCTCGATGAAGATGCGGAAGTTACCGGCACCGTCCATCCGAGCGGATTCGTCGAGATCCTTGGGGATGGCATCCAGGTAGCCCTTCATCAGGTAAGTGTTCATCGGGATCATGCCGCCGACGTAGACCAGCACCAGCGCCAGGTGGCTGTTGATGAGACCCAGCATCTGCGCCAGCACGAAGATGGCAATCAACGCGGAGAACTGCGGGATCATCTGCAGCAACAGGAACAGCATCAGACCGTTCTGCCGACCGCGGAAACGAAAGCGCGAGAAGGCATAGGCGGTGAAGCTGACGCTGATCAGAGTCAGCACCATGGTCAGGAAGCTGATCTTCATGGAGTTCCAGTACCAGGCGGCGTAGTCGATGGTGCCGTTGAACAACTCCTGATAGTGCAAGAAGGAGAAGTTGTCCGGAATGATCGAGGTGTTGAGCAGGCTGCTGCCGGGGTTCAGGGAGGCCCCCACCGTCCACACCAGCGGGTAGATGATGATGACCGACACCATGAACAGCAGCAGATAAGAGAGGCTCAGCCGCACGAAATTACTTTTTTTGACGCTGTGTTTGACGCTCATGCTCTGCTGCTCCTTAGGCCATATCGTCTTGCTTGAAGGAGTTGGTCGCGCGGAATTGCCACAACGCGATACCGACCACGAAAATCGACAACAAGATGGTGATGCTGGCCGCGATCGCATACTGGGATGAAGACATCGTCAGCTTGTAGATCCAGGAGACCAGGATGTCCGTGCCACCGGCATTGGAGCCGATCACCGCCGGACCACCGTTGTTGAACAGGTAGATGATGTTGAAGTTGTTAAAGTTGAAGGTGTACTGGGTGATGATGATCGGGGCAATCGAGTAGAGCACCAGCGGCAGAGTGATGGTGGTCAGCTTGTGCCAGGTGCTGGCACCATCGATGGTGGCCGCCTCGTACAGATCATCGGGGATCGCCTGCAACACACCAGTGGTCATGGCGAACACGAAGGGGAAGCCCAGCCAGGTCTGCATCAGGATTAGCGCGGTTTTGGTCCAGAACGGATCCGTCATCCACTGTTTCGGATCGATCCCCAGGGAGGCCAGGATGCCGTTGTTGATGACGCCGAAGGTCTCGTTGAACATGCCGGCGAACACCAGGATGGTGACAAAGCCCGGCACCGCCCACGGCAGGATCAGGATGGTACGGATCAGCGGCTTGAAGCGCAGATCCTTCTGGTTGACCAGGATGGCCAGCAAGACACCGACGGAGCACTGCAGCGTGGTGGCGATCAGGGTCCAAATCACGGTCCATTGCAGCACATCGAAGAAGGTGGAGCGCCACAGGTCCAGACGGAAGATGTTGAAGAAGTTTTTGAGTCCGACCCAATCCACCAGCTTGGCCGGCGGCGTGTGATAGAGGTCGTAGTTGGTAAAGGCGATGGAGAAGCCGAAGATGATCGGGAACACCACGACGAACACCAGCAGGATGAAGCCCGGCGTGATCATCAGGTAGGGGAAGCCTTCGCTCAGCAGCAGCTGATACTGCTTCTTGACGCCGACCAGCTCGATGCCCTGATCCCGCTTGTCACCACACAGATAGGCATCGCGGATGCTCCAGTAGTAGACCCCGAGACCGAATGCCGCCACGATCAGGCAAATCACCCCCTTGGCCAGCAGGAACACCGAATTATCCCGCGGCAACTCAGTCCCCAGGGTAAACAGCCCCCAGAAACCGACTCGCAGGAACTCGTGGAACACGCTGAAGAAACAGGCCATCAGGACGAAAAACACAGCCCCCTTGACGACTTGTTTGTTATAAATCTGGCCAAGACCGGGAACCAGCGACAACAACATCGCAATCTTGGCATGATTGGTTTTTGCACCGACCTGCGTAATACCGCTGGAATCGACAACCACAATTCACCTCCTATCCATAAAGAACATGGGTAACTCAAACGGCTGGCTACCCATGTTTTCCACTCGCTCGCGCTCCCGATTACTCGTTGGCGGCGTGGTTTGCTTCGATCTGCATATTGATATTTTTAACAGCAGCTTCCAGAGCGGCTTTGACGTCCTGCTTGCCAGTCACGCCCAGTTGCAGTGCGCTGTTGGCCGGTGACCAGACTTCCTGCATCTCAGGCACGCTCGGCATCGGGATGGCATAGCCAGCCTGAATGGCCACGGCGCGGGACTTCTCGTCGTTCTTGATGAGCGGATCGTCGATCAGCGCCTTCACCGGTGGGATTTCGCCGGTCTTCTCGAAGCGGATCTTGGCGTATTCCGGCTGGTTGATGAACTCGATGAACTTCTGCGCCATCTCCTTCTGCTTGGAGTAGGTGGAGACGCTGTAGCCCTTCACGCCCAGGAAGGAGCGCATGTGTTCGCCGTTCGGCAGCACCGGCAGCGGCGCCACACCGTAGTTCACACCGGCATCCTTGTAGGGCTGGAAGGCCCAGGGACCGGTGATGACGGCGGCCGCCTTCTTCTCGGTGAACAGAGAGTCGATGGCGTTGGCGCCGGTTTCACCGACGATACCCGCCGGGAACAGACCCTCGGCATAGAACTTCTTCAGGTAGCTGACGGCATCGACCGCGCCCTGATTGGCCAGACCCACATCCTTGACGTTCAAGGAGCCGTTGCCGTTCTGACCGAAGATGTACCCCCCCATGCCTGAGACGACACCGAAGGAGTAGTAAATTTCGTCAAACTTGGCGAGCAGACCATACTTGCCGGCCTTGCGCTGTTCCTTGGAGAAGGCCACCAGGTCGTCAAACTTCTCCGGCGCCTTCGGCAGCAGATCCTTGTTGTAGATCATGACGATGGTTTCGACTGCCTTCGGAATACCGTACAGCTTGCCTTCATAGGTCTGGGCATCCACTGCCGGCTTGGTGAAGGTGCCAAGGTAGGCCGGGTCGCTCTTGAGCTCGGAAATCAAGCCCTGAACCACAGCGGTTCCCACCTGGTCATGGGGCAGAACCAGCACGTCCGGACCGATGCCGGCCGGGCCGTCCAGACGCAGCTTCTCGATCTGCTGCGCATAGGGCATCTCCTGAACCTTGACCTTGACGTTGTACTTGGCTTCGAACGCCTTGATGGCATCCGCAATACCGTTGGACTTCTTGATATCTTCCCAGACCAACAGCTCACCGTCGGCCGCCATGGCGGCTTGGTTCAACGCACCAGCCACACCCAGTGACATCATGACCACTGCGGTTAAAGTCTTAATCTTCATCATTGCTCCTTGATCCATGTTTGGACAAAACGATGGTGTTCGATTGCACGATTCGGTCGCCGTGTCTCAGTTGAGTTTCACGTTTTCACGCGGTCGTGATACATCACTCACGGATCACTGCCGACCCACATAATTTTCAAACCGTCAGCCCTGGCTCGTTTGGAAACAGTACATGACAACGCACCGAACACTATCGAGCAAAAGCCACTTAACTCATTGACCACAAAGTGCTTAGTTTATTTACTCAGCTATAAACTCTGGCGAGCATCGTGCTTTTCTGTGAGACAGCTTCCTCCACATACATCCGAAAGAGGCTGGTTACAGCATTAGGGTAACGATTACACCAGATGCGTTTACGTTAAGCGGAGCGCGCCATATCTGCCAGCGGCACATGCAAAGGCTGTGATCTTATGCACAAAAGTAACAGCAGTTTGTGCAAGCGATTACACAGCGCTGTTATATTGCATTCATCGCAGCAGAGAATGGTGGCGTGCCGATTCATCCCAGATTAGTTTCTGGATGACGAAGAAGCACTTCTGATGCGCGCCAAGAATCGATCACTTGATTCTGCATCATTCAATGAAACCCATTAATATCAAGGAGTTAAACAAGATGGCGAGTATCAGACTGAATAATGTCATCAAGCGTTTTGGCAAGAACGTGACGCTTCATAATGTGAATCTGGATGTGGAAGATGGCGAGTTCACTGTATTCGTCGGCCCCTCCGGTTGCGGCAAATCGACCCTGCTGCGCATGATTGCCGGACTCGAAGAGATATCTGATGGTGAAATCGCCATCGGTGATACCGTGGTCAATGACGTGGCCCCGGCCCACCGCGGCGTCGCCATGGTGTTTCAATCCTACGCCCTCTACCCGCACATGACGGTGGCCGAGAACATGGGCTATGGCCTCAAGGTCAACGGCGTGCCGAAAGAGGAGATCCAGCATCAGGTCGGCATGGTGGCTAAAACCCTGCAGCTTTCCCACCTGCTGGATCGCAAACCGAAACAACTCTCCGGTGGTCAGCGTCAGCGCGTCGCCATCGGCCGCGCCATCGTGCGCAATCCCAAGGTGTTCCTGTTCGACGAGCCCCTCTCCAATCTGGATGCCGAACTACGGGTCGAGATGCGGCTGCACATCGCCAAGCTGCACCAGGAGCTGAAGACCACCATGATCTATGTGACCCACGATCAGGTCGAAGCCATGACCCTGGCCGACAAGATAGTGGTGATGAACTACGGCAAGGTGGAACAGGTCGGCTCACCGATGGAGCTCTACTACAAGCCGGTCAATCAGTTTGTCGCCGGTTTCATCGGCTCGCCGAAGATGAACTTCCTGCCGGCCAAGGTGGTGCACTGGTCACCCAAGGCCATCGAGGTGCGCATCGCCGATCAGCTGCAGCTCAAGCTGCCCATCGAGACCAGCCACCAGGAAGAAGGTAGCTCTATCACCCTGGGTCTGCGTCCGGAACACGTGCTGCCCGAAGGCTTCGGCGTGCACCTGGCCTTCACCTGCGAGGTGGTTGAGCGCCTCGGGAACAGCACCTATCTGTTCGGCCAATGCTGTGGCATCGACAACTTCAAGCTGCTGCTGGCCGGCGATAACGCCTTCAAGCCGTACCAGCAACTGGATGTCTTCTTCTCGCCCGAGCACTGTCTGGTCTTCAACGCCGAAGGCGATCGCATCAGCAAGTAAGCCATCTCCTGCAGAGATGTTATCCCACCCTTGCCCCCGCCTGCCGGGGGCTTTTTTTGCGCGCAGATCCTCGGTGGTATGAGCCAAGGTAGCTGAGTGCGAGACGAACATCGACACGCCAGAAACCCCGTCAGTACCGCCAAAGTGCGAGCAAGATCCCATCCCTCGCGCGCAGTGTCTCCCTCTCTCGAAAAACCAGTGTAACGCAAATCACCATTAGTGTAATTTTACACAAGAACAGATGAAAACCTTTGCATCCGTCGGCGAGTGGATTTCAAAACCCATACCGCAAAAAGCCAAGTTTCATTGAGTTTGTTCTTTATTATTCAATGCGATAAAAGGATTCCTGCCGTCAAGAAAGGCTGGTTTGACGACCGTTCATGGCTGCAAAGCACGCAATGTAATCGATATCAATGGTGACCGTATGAAAAGTAGCTCAATCATCCAACGGATACTCTTTGGCTTTGGCTTCATCATAGTGCTGATGATTCTGGCGGTGGTGATGGCCTTGCACGCCGGCCAACAGCTAGCGTCTCAGGTCGACATCCTGGCCGGTCAGGTGGCCCCCACCCTGGTGCAGAGCCGCTCGGTCACACGCGATCTCTTCTCGGAAGACAAGACACTGCTCAGTCTGCTGGCCCAGCAGGAGAGCGACAGCGTGCGCAATGGCAAGGCCCAGCTGCAGCACTGGCAGGATGCCTTCATCAAGGATCTCGGCACCTTGCGCACCAAGGCCAGCAACCATCCCGCCATTCTCAAGAAAATAGGGGAACTGCAAGAGCAGCAACTCATCTACTGGCAACTCGCCTCGCAACTGGTGGACGACTACGCCGCCAATCTAAGCGATCAACAGAAGGTGGCCAGCAATGGCGAACTGGCCAGCGCCAACAAACGGCTGCTCAAGGAGATGGGGCTGCTGGTCGCCCCGCTGGGCACCCACTACACCGTCGGGCTGAGCCATAACCTGGCCAACAACCTGGAGCTGCTGGTCGATGCCACCCAGGAAGCCCTCAAACAGAACGATGCCCGCCAGGTCGGCCAACGGCTCAATGCCAACCGTCAGTTGGTCGAGAAGCTGCAGGCCCAGCGCAAGGAGCTGGCGGCCGAGCTGCTCAAGCAGGAGAGCGCCTTCGGCGGCAGCATCGACTTTGAAGCCTCACTCGGCAAGGCACTGGATCAGTTGCTGGCTGCCACCTCGGGCGATCAGGGTCTGCTGGCCCAGCATCTGCGCCTGACCGAGCAGAGCAGCCAGTTGCGCAACCAGAGTGAACAGGCCAGCCGCATCATCGACTCGGTCCTCGGCGAACTGGCCGAGATCGATTCCGCCATCGATCAGCAGTTGCAAAGCCGGGTGCAGGAGTCGCAACAGGTGCTGTCGCAGCTCAAATCGGTGCTGTTCGTCGGTCTGGTGATCGCCCTGCTGCTGGCTGGTGTGGTGCTGTGGCGCGTCATCGACTCCATCCGCACGCCAATGCGTCAGACGCTCCAGGTGCTCGATGCCCTGAGCCACGGCGACATGACCCAACGGATCGATTACAACCGCCAGGACGAGTTTGGCCGCCTGGCCACCGGGATCAACGGTCTGGCCCAGGAGATGCGCACCATGCTCTGTCAGGTGGTGCAAAGCGCCAATGAGCTCGGTGCCGTCGCCGAACGGAACATGTCCACTCTGGAAATCACCCACCAGCAGCTCGAACAGCAACGGCTGGAAACCGCCGGCGTCGCTACCGCCATGGTGGAGATGGAGCACACGGTGGGCGATGTGGCCAGTGCAGCCCATCACTCCCTGCAATCCGTGGTCGCCGTGACCCGTAAGGCCGATGAGGGGCGCACCATCAGTGAAGGTACCATCGGCCGTATCAACCTGCTGGCCAATCAGCTGCAGGACTCCCAGTCGGTGATCGAGAAGGTCCATGGCCTCAGCGTCGATATTGGCGGCATCCTGGATGTCATCAGCCAGATCGCCGAGCAGACCAACCTGTTGGCCCTGAACGCAGCCATCGAAGCCGCCCGTGCCGGTGATCAGGGTCGCGGCTTTGCCGTGGTGGCCGATGAGGTACGCAATCTGGCCCGACGCACTGCCGCCTCCACCTCCGAGATCCAGAACATGATCAACGCCCTGCAGTCGAGCGTGCGCCAAGCCGTCGAAGCAATCCGCGCCAGCGGCGAGGTTATGACCATCTGCACCGAGGACAGCGAAAACACCAAGCAGGCCATCGACACCATCTCCAACGAGCTGCAGCACATTGCCGATCTCAGTAGCCAGATCGCGGCCGCCGCCGAGCAACAACAGTGCACCAGCGCCGAGATTGCTCGCAACATGAGCAATATCAACGGCATTGCCGACGAGAACCGGACCGCCCTGGATCAGGTCGGCCATACCAGCGAACAACTGCAACAGCTCTCCCGTGAGCAGCAAGCACTGGTGCATAAGTTCACCCTGTAAGCCCTCGGGGTGGTGGTTCACCGCCATCCCGAACGGCTCGCAGAGCCGCTGACACCACGGCGGCTCTGCGAGCCGGGTCATCACGACCTGGCCACACAGACCACTGTTTAGCGTTTATGGAAGAGGAATTGATATGTTCAAGAAGATGATGTTGGTTGCTGGCCTGCTGTGCTGTGCCCTCCCCTCGTTGGCGGCCGATGCCGATAGCGCCGAGACCCGTGCCATATTCCTGCGCGGTGAAATGAATAACTGGGAAGCTCCCAAGGCTCAGCAGCTGCAGCAGGTCGAAGCAGGGGTACTGAGCGCCAAGGCTGCCCTGCAAGCCAGTCATGATGCCTATAAGTTCAAGTTCGCCGATGAGAAGTGGAAGGGTGACAGCACCTATGGCGTGTTCGATCCGACCAGCAAGGTTGAACTCGATACCCCGGTGGTCATCAAGTCTGGCTATCAGTGGGGCGACATCAAGTTCACACCGCCAGCCGATGGCACCTACGAGTTCGTCCTGGACCGCCGTGATGCCAGCAAGATCACCGTCACGGTGAAGAAGGGCTGAGGCTCCTGTGGCGGGCAGCCTTGCCCGCCCCTGAGTGCATGCGCCAACGGGATAGCGCATCCACGCAGGCATAAGCCGTTCATTGCCTGACGACAAGGCGCAACAAGCGTCTGACAACAACAGGTCTGATAAAAACAGGTTTGGAGGATAGACAATGAAGTGGAAGTGCAACACCCTGGCCGCGCTCGCACTGGCCGCAAGCGCCCTCTATCAACCACTGGCCAACGCCATGGTCAAAGGTGCCGATGTCAGCTGGCTGACCCAGATGGAGAAGGCCGGCTACAAATTCTATAACGACAGTGGCAAACAACAGGATCTGTTCCCGATCCTCAAGGCTCATGGCATGAACGCCATCCGGTTGCGGGTCTGGGTTAATCCGGCCGATGGTTGGAGCAACATCAGCGATGTGGTCGCCAAGGCCAAACGCGCCAAGGCCGCCGGTTTCGACCTCCTGATCGACTTCCACTACAGCGACTCCTGGGCCGATCCGGGCAAACAGAACAAACCCGCCGCCTGGAGCAAGTACACCTTTGACCAGTTGATGTCGAACGTCTACTGGCACACCTATAACTCGCTGACCACCCTGAAAAATGCCGGCATTACCCCCAAGTGGGTGCAGGTCGGCAACGAGACCAACAACGGCATGCTGTGGCCCGAGGGCAAGGCCTCGGTCAACATGAAGAACTTCGCCTGGCTCATCAACAGCGGTTACGACGCGGTGAAGGCGGTCAACAGTTCCACCAAGGTGATCGTTCACCTCGCCAACTGCGAGAACAACAGCCTCTATCGCTGGATGTTCGACGGCCTCAAGGCCAACGGGGGCAAGTGGGACGTGGTCGGTGCCTCCATCTACCCCACCCAGACCGGCAACGGCGACTGGTACACCATGAACAACCAGTGCTACGACAATCTCAGCGACATGGTCAGTCGTTACAACAAGGAGGTGATGGTGGTCGAGGTCGGCATGCCCTGGGATGATCCCAAGAACAGCCATGATGCCGTGGCCAGCCTGCTGGAGAAGATGAGGTGGATCCCCAACGGCAAGGGGCTCGGCGTCTTCTACTGGGAGCCCGAGAGCTACAAGAACTGGCAGAACTACAGCCTGGGGCTGATGGATAACAGCGGCAAGCCCACCACGGCGCTGGATGCTTTCTTGTTGAACTACTAAGAGGGGCTCGGTGGCCGGTCGGCCAAGCGATAATGACAAGGCGGCCACCAGCCGCCTTATCTCTTTTCACGCTCGGAACTCAAGTTCGCTCCTATCGCGTCTTGCCCTCGCCGTCCGTCGGCAGGGGCGCGACGTCTGCCAGTGTCAACGGCGGCATCCGATACAACCGTTCAAACTCGCCGCTGGCCTTCAGACGATTCAGCACCTGTTGCCACAGCGCGATTTCGCCATCGGAAAAATCCAGCGAGGCGGCGATATAGAGATCCGACTCCACCACCTTGACCGGCGTCTGTTGTAACGCATCGGCCGGCAACCCCATCTGTTGCAACAGATACTGAACCCCTTGTGGTGAATCGCTGATCGCCAGCTCCGCTCGACCTCGCAGCAGCTTGCCATACACCTGTTTACTGCTGTAAGCGCTGGCATCCAGATTGGTAAAACCGAGCGAGGTCAGCGTATTGAACACCAGTACGGCCTGCCGACTGGCGATCACTGGTACGTCCTTGGCATCCTTGAGTGTGCGGATCTGCAGCGGGCTGCCACAGCGCTGATAGAAATAGATGGCATCGCGACCGATGGGACCGATCCATTTGTAACTCGCCTCGCGCTGCGGGGTGCGGAACATGGAGAACATCATGGTGCGCGGTTGGGTCTGAAGTATCTTACTGGCTCGCATGCTCGGGTAGAGCCGGATCGGATCGCTGCGTCCCAGCTGCTGCTGCAGAGCCCGCACAATTCGCACCGAGACGCCAGACAGGTGCCCCTGCTCAACATAGTTGTACGGCGGCCACTCCTCGGTGATCAGCGTGATGGCGGCATTACGAGCCAACGGCTGCGCACCACACCAGCCCGGCCCCATCAGCACCAGCCATACCACCAACCACCGCCAGCCGAATCCCATGCAGCCCCCGCACCGAATCGATTAACGACGTGAGTATAGGACAGCTTCCGGCCCAGCAGAGTGGCAGCCAAGAGCAACGACGGCTCCTTTATGCCTTGGGTGGCTGAGCAGCAAACGCCACCACACAAGCCTTGCAGATGCAGGCCTTGCCGCGCAGTGACTGCGGCACTCGAGCCAGGAGCTCTGGCGAAAAACGCAGTACCGGATCGTGACACCAGCATCCGTGGAGGTCATCCTTCGCCCCCAGATCCTGGCAGCCATTCGCCTGGCCACATAACGGACAGCGCAGCGGGTCGAGGTGTATCGCGGTGATCTGCATCCATGACTCCGGTGATTATTAAAGTGAGAGAGACGCACTCCTGGCTGGTACTCACATCAATAGAGCTTCACCTCCAGCACCATCTCGGTCAGACGATGTGGAATTGCAGCCTTGTGTAACTCAGCCGACAGACGGGCAATGTCTTGTGTCTTGTAGCCTGATTGAAACACACCGGCAACCAGGTGTTCCCAATAAAAGCGAGCAGGGAAGATGATGTGCGCCAAATCCTGATAGTAGAAAGATTGCGGCCACAGACCTCCATCGACGGTTCTATCCGCCAGTAGCTCCTCGGCATCCGGTACACCTCGCGCCCAATAAGTCAGCTGATGTTCCAGGCTGGAAAACGTGGTCCAGCCACACCAAGAGTCACTCGCCCAACTGGCCGAGGCCCCCCTGCCCAGCGTGGCTCGGGCAAGTTCCAACAGTCGCTTCCATTGTTCATCCTGCATATCGACGATCATCCTGTTTTCTGACGGCTGCTCTGCGCAACGAGCAAGCCAGATAAACACCATAGAGCACCAGGCAAACCGCATAGCCAGGGATATAGAGTAACCAGGCCAATCCGCTCTCGTTGCCCGGGACCACCCAGCGCACCCAACCATAGATCAGTGCCAACTGCAGATTGAGGAGCAACAGCATGACGAGGGTCGGTATTCCCCGCGCCGGTGACCAGAGACTCAGTGCCACGACCACCCCATGGGGGGCCGCATAAAAGAGGTAGTTGGGCCAGAACCACTGCCACTCCAGCGGCCCGGGCGACAGAGCCGGCCAGAGGGCTGGCAGCGCCAGCAGAGCGCCAATCAACCCGCGGTAATAATGGGGGGACATAATTACTCCTGATGATGAATCAGAGGGTTAGCTGGCCAGACTCCGCCACTATTAGCTGATCAACGCCGAACACCAACGGGCCTCACTGGTTATCTACAATTG
This sequence comes from Aeromonadaceae bacterium, assembly GCA_041441555.1. Classification (GTDB taxonomy): domain Bacteria; phylum Pseudomonadota; class Gammaproteobacteria; order Enterobacterales; family Aeromonadaceae; genus Pseudaeromonas. Next base: position 1,179 of record JASDSW010000088.1, on the reverse strand, counting down.
AAAAAAGCGATAAATGACAATTCTAATTTTATTAATCTAAATATACCGCCTGCAGTCTAATGAATAATATGTGCTATCTCTTGGCTCACTGGAAATATTAGGATATATCAGTTTTCCTGACATAACCCCTTCACATCTCATTCCTAACTTTAACATCACCTTCCCGGATGCTTCATTCTCGATATCGTGCGCCGCCCAAAGCCGGTATATATTGGGGTTTTCATTAAAATATTCGATGAGCGGCTGCATGGCTTCGGTCATCAGACCTTGATTCCAATATCTTCTGGCCAACACATAGCCAAAGTGGGCTTTAAACCCTTCCAGGCGAAAATCAATCATGCCAATGGCTTCAGTCGCTTCCTTGGAATACAAGACAAATACCAAACTGCTCTTGGTATTCGCGTTTTCAATACAATATTTAATCCAACGCTGGGTCTCTTTTAATTCTTTATGGGGCTTCCAAGTCAAATACTTGGTAACTTCGCTATCTTGCGCATAATTCCTGAAGATATCCGCCGCATCGTCCATGTTTGGATGCCGGATGATCAAACGGTTGGTTTCAAACTTCACTTTTAATTTCCTTTATAAAATTCAGTTTTCAAACATCAACACCGGTGTCACTTGCGCAAAGGCGTCCGGTCAAGCCCGGTTGTTTGGATTACGCATTGAATCATCAATAGCAGCGATCAGCTGCGAAAATATTTGCGTTCGATATAGCCACGGACAAACGGATAATAGAAGGCCCAGCCCAGTAACAGAGCGAATAACAACCACCAGCCGGAATAATGCCAATGCAGTACGGCCAGTGCACCACAGCCCCAGATGGCCAGCGTGATATAGACCGCCACGGCCTTGATCTGCTGCCAGAGAGCTTCTCGTTGTGGACTCAGCACGGTTTGTCTCCCCCCTTGAACATTCGGTTCCCTCCGCTCGCCACCTCGGCCGCAACGTCAAAGCCACCCCGGAGTTGCGCTTATCCTAGCGCCGATGGACTTTTATGGCGCAACCCGACACCACACGGCAAGCATCTCGCGCTTTTTGAGCCCTAAGGCTAGCGCAATGGTTTGTCCGTTGGAATGAGTTCGAATGGGAAAGCTCACCACGATCAAGTTTTGACGGGAAGATCAGGGCGGGATCGCACTTTGTTAATGAAATTTGAACAGGCAGATCGTCTGTGAT
>JASDSW010000087.1:0-44177 GCA_041441555.1 Aeromonadaceae bacterium | reverse complement strand
ACCCCCTCCTTGTAAGGGAGGTGCTCTCCCAGCTGAGCTAAGCGACCTGGGTATTTGGTGGGTTGTGAAGGGCTCGAACCTTCGACCAATTGATTAAGAGTCAACTGCTCTACCAACTGAGCTAACAACCCATTTTAAACTGGTGGTCGCTATTGGGATCGAACCAATGACCCCCTCCTTGTAAGGGAGGTGCTCTCCCAGCTGAGCTAAGCGACCTGGGAATTCGTGGTGGGTCGTGCGGGATTCGAACCTGCGACCAATTGATTAAAAGTCAACTGCTCTACCGACTGAGCTAACGACCCACGCTATTTTGTTGTCACCTCCGGCAGCTATGCTTCCCGGCGCCAACGGCGGCCTATATTACGGATTTAGATGATTGGCGCAACAGAAAAATTCAGATTTTTGTCCGTTTGCTCAGCCTTCATCCAACCAACGAAATTTATAGCCGCCGCTCGAATATCTTACTTGGCATTCAGCGCTTTTTGCGCCAACTGCGCCGACGGTGTGTCCGGATATTGCTTCAGAACCAATTGGAAAAACTTATTCGCTTTTTCCTTATCCCCCTCACTCAGGGTGATCATTCCCAGTTTCAGCAGGGCGTCGGCCCGCTTCGGTGACTCTTTGTACTTCTGGGCAACAATCAGGAAGTTTGCCTTGGCGTTGTCTTTATCACCCTGATTGTAGAGCAACTGACCGAGCCAATAATGCGCATTGGGGACATAACCGGATTGCGGATACTTCTGGACAAATCCTTCAAAAGCCGGAATCGCCTTCGAAAAGTTTTTATCTTTCAGCACCAGATTGACCGCCGCATCATACGCCTGAGTCTCTTCGGCACTAGCCGGTTTAACTGCAGGCGTTGCCGCCGTCTGGCCAACGATCGGTGTTCCTGCCGAAGCCTGTGCCGTCATGGCGGTTGTGGTTGCAGCAGCACCGCCAGTACCAGGGGCCGCGGCAGGTGACGACTTAAGTTTATCAAGCTCTTGATAAAGCCCCTTCTGCCGCTCGGTCGCCTGTTGTAGCTTGTAATTGGCTTCTTCCAGACTTCCGCGCAATTGCCTGACTTCGGTGCTCAATGCATCGATCTGCTGCTGCATCTCGATTTGCATCAGATTGCGAGAATTGTCCAATCGTTCCAGCTTCGCCAGGCGTTCCTCAACCGACAAGTCATCGGCCTGAACGACAGAAACTGGGACGCCGATAGAAAAAAGAGCGGCCATCAAAATGGCCGCTTTCATCGATACGGTATTCATCAACCGCTAGACCTTAGTAAACCAGAACCGCACGACGGTTCTTGGAGAAGGCATCTTCTGAGTGATTCGGATCCGCAGGCTTCTCTTCACCGTAACTCACGACAGACAGTTGGGTCGCATCGACACCCAGATTCTGCAGGTATTGAGCAACTGCCTTGGCACGACGCTCACCCAAAGCGATGTTGTACTCCGGGGTGCCACGCTCATCGGTGTGACCCTCTACCAGTACCTTGATGCTGTTGTTTTCACGCAGGAAGTTAGCGTGAGCTTGCAGCAGTTCGGTGTACTGACCATCGATAGCATCCTGGTCGAAACCGAAGTAGATGGTGTTGTCTTGACGCAGCGCTTCGTACTTCTGACGCATTTGCTCGTCAGCAGACAGACCTTGATCACCACCATTCAGAGTTTCAGCGCCTTGTTCTTGCACACCGGCACCTGAGTCTTCGGTGCTGCTGCACGCAGCCAGAGTGAACATCGGCAGTGCGATCATCAGGCTTTTCAGCAGAGTGTTGATTTGCATCTTTTTTCCTTGGATATTCTATTTGAGGGTTAGTTCAGGAACGGCGACCAAGACGGCGCACGAACCTCTCCAGAGGTGGAAGGGAGATTTGCCTTGAATCGGCCATCAGCAGATACCAGCGCAAGCCCCTTTCGACCTTGGTAGATGGTGCTATAAATAATCATGCTGCCGTTTGGTGCAACACTCGGAGACTCGTCCAACGAGGTCTGGGTCAGCACGTAGACGGCACCCGACACGAGATCCTGCCGAGCAATACGATATTGACCCTGAACTCTGCTCACCATCACCACAGACTTACCGTCTGGATTCATGGATGCCGCCAAGTTCATATCACCTTCCCAAGTCACGCGTTGCGTGTTGCCAGTGGCCAAATCTACTCTATAAATTTGCGGTTTTCCACCCCTCTCCGAGGTAAATACCAGGCTGCGGCCATCGGGTGCCCAGGAGGGTTCAGTATCGATGGAGCGATCCGATGTCACCCGAGTTAACTGACGGGATCCGACATCGATGATATAGATATCCGGCTGGCCATCCTTGGACAAAACGATCGCCAGTTTGCGACCATCCGGTGACCATTCCGGAGCCCCATTGATGCCCGGATAAGAAGCCACCAGGGTACGAGATTGGCTGTACAGATCCTGGACATAGATGGCTGCACGGCGTTTCTCGAAGCTGACATAGGCCAGCTTACGACCATCCGGAGACCAGGCGGGCGACATCAGCGGTTCACGGGAGCGCAGCAAGACCCGCTCGTTGTAGCCATCATAGTCCGCCATCATCAACTGGTAGGGATACTGAGCCCCTTGGTGAACCGAGACGTAGCTGATGCGAGTCAAGAAGGCCCCTCGCTCACCGGTCAACCGCTCATAGACGATGTCGGAGATGCGATGCGCATACTGTCGCAGCTGCTTGCCCGGAACTGTGGCAACCCGGCTCTCGAGTACCGCATCGGCACCACCACTCTTGCCCTTGAGCACGTCCAGCAGTTCAAATGTAACCTTGTACTGATTAGCTCCTGCCGGTTCGATATGTCCGACCACCATGGCTTCAATACCCATGTTGGCCCATACCGGATAAGTCACCTCTGCCGAAGTCGCCGGGGACTGCGGCATCTGATTGCGAGTCAAAGGAGCAAATTTGCCACTGCGCATCAGGTCAGAGCTGATGACGTTGGCCACATCCTCCGGCAGTTGGGTACCGCCGGCCCACTTGAACTGGGGAACGGCCACGGGACGACCGCTATCAACCCCGCCAGTAACCAGGATCTGCAATTCTGCAAACGCACTTTGGCTCGCAAACAGCCAGAAAATCAGAAGACCTACAAGTTTTTTCATTTTTACCTAATTCCAGGTTGCAATGTCAGTAACATGTTTTTATAGCGTTCATAACTATCTTTGGGCGGCGCCGGAAAATGCTTGAGACGGCTAATCGTCGCTCGAGCCGCATTGCACACGGCTGCATCACCACTTCCCTGACCGACCGCACTCACGGTACCGTCGGTTTCGATATGAACCGGCAGGTCGACACACTGCCGGCCATGCAGCCGCTTGTCACCTCGCCAGTGTTGCTGGATCTGTTGCACCAGCTGAGTCTCATAATCACTAGCCTGTTGCTTTGCCATGACAGGAGCCCCCGCCATCAGCACCAGCGTCATCACACCCAGAGTCATTCGGTTACTGCTCATACTACATACCCCCTCAGGCCATCGCGATGCACGCTTTGTACAACATTTAACCACTAGAATGCGAGGGTTTTTCTCACATTCCAGCGGGAAAGGTCAGTTCAAGATCTAGAGTTGCAAGTTAATCGCCAGATCATAGTCCGTCACATTGAAGGGCTTGGGATCCGGCAAGGAACCAATCTTGTTCAAGGCCGACGTGGCGGCAGAACAGATGGCTGCATCACCATCACAAGCCCCAATACTGATGATCAACCCATCGGGCGCAATCTTCACCTTGAGCACCGCCGACTTACCCTTCATGTTCTGGTCGATGAACATGTTTCGTTGGATAGTGGCAGAAACCAGACCCGAATAGGCATCGCCTTCTCCACCCATCCCTGGACCAGCCTTGTTGCCCGGCGCACCTGGGGTGTCACTGTCGAGATCACTAAACAGATCATCCTCGAGTTGCTTGGCTTCCTGTTGGCTCTTCTTGCGCGCCTGTTCCGCCTGCTTCTTCTCTAACGCCTTCTGCTTGGCCTCTTGGGCCTTCTTGCGCTCGAGCTCCTGCTGCTTTTTCTTCTCGGCGGCCAGTTGCTCCTGCTTTTTCTTCTCCTGCTCAGCCTTCTTGAGCTCAGCCTCTTTCTTTTTCAGAGCCTCTTCTTTCTTCTTCAGCTCTTCCTCTTTTTGCTTCTCGGCCGCCTTCTTCTGCTCTTCTAGCTTCTTCTGGCGCTCCTCTTCCAGTTTCTTTTGCTCAAGCTCTTTCTTCTTTAGCTCTTCTTTCTTTTTCTTCTCCAGCGCGATCTTCTTCTCGGCTTCGAGCTTCTGCCGTTCAATTTCTTGCTTGCGCGCCTGCTCTTTCTTGGCTTTTTGCTGTTCCTGCTCCTTGCGCAGACGGATAGTCTCTTGCTCCTTCTGCTGACGAATCGCCTCGACTTCCTTTTTCTGCTCCTGAAGCCGCTCTTGCTGCTCCTCAAGCTTTTGCTGCTTTTGCTGTTTCACAAACTCAGCGTGTTGCTTGAACTGCAACTCATCGATCACGACCGCATGGACGACGCCACCGCCGCCACCGCCGCCGCCCGGGCGTTTGGGTTTATCGAGATTCCACTTGAGCACAAACGCCAGAATGAGCAAAGCGTGCAACAATAGTGACACTACCACGGGGCCGGTCATACTACGTTTCACCGTCTGTTACTCCCGATTATTTTTTGTTGCCAACAGGCTCAGTCATCAGTCCCACGCTGGGAACTCCGGCCTCTTTGAGTGCCGCCATCAATTGCACCACGGCGTCATACTGCACCTTGGCATCACCCTGCACGACGACCGGAGAGTCAGGATTCACACGCAGATATTGTGCCACCTGGCCGGCGAGATCGAGCAGATCGGTCGTCTCTTTGTGGCTGTCACCGATATCGAGAAAATAGCGACCAGTGGCATCAACTGAGGCCACCACCGGAGTCTTCTGATCCTCCGACATGGGTTCAGAATCGGCCTGCGGCAAATCGACCGTTACCCCTTGCATGATGACCGGGGCCGTCGCCATGAAGATAATCAGCAGCACCAACATCACGTCGATATAGGGAACCACGTTGATCTCGGCAACCGCGCGTTTTCTGCTGCGAGGATGGACTTGCATTATTGATCACCCTTGTTGACCAATTGACGGTTCAGGATGGTAGAGAACTCGTCCATGAAATTGATGTAGGCATTTTCCAGCTTGCCAACCTTGGTACTGAAGCGGTTGAACGCCACTACCGCCGGAATAGCGGCAAACAAACCCATGGCCGTGGCGATCAAGGCTTCGGCAATCGGTGGCGCCACCATGGCCAGGCTGGCATTTTTAACCGCCGCCAACGCGATGAACGCGTGCATGATCCCCCAGACGGTACCGAACAGACCAATGTATGGACTGATGGAGCCGATGGTTGCCAATACAGGCAGGCTGGTTTCCAGATCATCCACCTCGCGCGACAACGCAACGCGCATCGCCCGATAGGTGCCATCCATCACCATCTCTTGGCTGCGAGGCCCCCCGGTGTGCAGGCGGGCAAACTCCTTGAAGCCGGCAAAGAAGACCTGCTCCATGCCGGTCAGCTCATCACGACGGGAAGAGCACTCCTGATAGAGGCGGTTGAGATCGATTCCGGACCAGAAACGCTCTTCGAACTGTTCGGAGCAGTTTTTGGCTTCACGCAGCAGACGCGTGCGTTGATAGATGATGGCCCATGACGCAATGGACATGGCCAACAGGATCAGCATGACGATCTGCACCAGCGGACTGGCTTCGAAAATCAGGTTAGTAAACGACAGTTGTGACGGTTGCACGGGTAAAGACTCCCTTGATTACATCAGGAAATGCGGTTGGCTTCATGCCATCGAGGTGGACACAGGCAATGGTCACCTTGGCACTCACTATCAACCGGCCGGTTTCATCTTGAATTTGTTGGGCAAAAACCAAAGAGGCTCGCTTAAGTTCAGCGATCTGGTTGCTCACCATCAGTTGCTGGTTAAAGCAGGCGGCATGACGAAAATCGATATCCATATGACGCACCACGAAGGCAATGGATTGCGCCAACCAGACATCCTGTTCAATGCCCAGACTTCTTAACCATTCGGTACGCGCTCTTTCCAGAAATTTCAGATAGTTGGCATGGTAGACGATGCCACCCGCATCCGTGTCTTCGTAATAGACACGAACTGGAAACTGAAATAAGTCTGGCTGCATGAAAGCGCTGAGCTCCCGCGGTGAAAAAATTTGGCCTAGTGTACCCCAGCTAGATTAGGGAAAGAAGGTGATCTCAATCACTTGTTTGGCCTTCCTGCGGCGACAAAAAAGCCACCCGCAGGTGGCTTTTGTTCTCGAGGACCAAGCATCAGTCCAGTTTGCGATCCAGGTTTTCGGTTCGTTCCAGCCAGAGAGCATTGATGACGGCGAACGCACAGGCCAGCAACAGACCCAAGATCCAAGCGAAGTACCACATATCGACGTCTCCTTAATAAACCGAGTGTTTGTTCTCTTCGATGAATTTGGCATTCACCCGCCCAAACATCTTCATATAGGTCCATAGTGTATACCCCAGGATGATCGGCACAAAAATCACCGCCGCCACCAGCATGACACTCAGGGTATTCTGCGACGAAGTGGCGTCCCAGATGGTCAGACTATGCGCCGGGTTCAGACTGGATGGCATGATGAAGGGGAACATGCTAAAACCCGCCGTCAGGATAATCCCCACCATGGTCAGTGACGAACACAAGAAGGTGACGGCGGCGCGTCCCAGCTTGGCAAACAGCGAGGTCAACAACCCCATCGATACCCCCAGGAACGGGGCAATTAGCATCCACGGATAGAGCTCATAGTTCTGCATCCAGCTGCCGGTGGCCACTGCAACCGTCTTGCGCAACGGGTTGGATGCCGCATCGATGCCGGCAAACTCGGTGATGCTGTAGCCTTGAATGCCATGGGCAATCCAGTAGCCAGCGGCGGCAAACAAGATGGCCGTCAGCAGACCGGTCACGCTGGCCACACCACGGGCTCTGGCCAACAGAGCACCATCGCTCTTGAGCATCAGCCAGGCGGCGCCTTGGCTCAGCACCATTAGCAGACTGATGATCCCGGCCAGCAAGCCAAACGGATTGAGCAGACCGAAGAAATTGCCGTCATAACTGGAGCGCAAGAAGGTGTCCAGAGTGAAGGGGACACCCTGCAGCAGGTTACCGAAGGCCACGCCAAAGACGATGGGTGGCACCGCACCACCGATGAACAGACACCAGTCCCAGGTAGTGCGCCAGCGCGGGTCCTCGATCTTGGAGCGGTAATCAAAACCGACCGGTCGGAAGAACAACGCCATCAAGGTCAGCACCATGGCAACGTAGAAGCCAGAGAAGGCGGTGGCATACACGGTCGGCCAGGCGGCGAAGATGGCACCACCGGCAGTGATCAACCAGACCTGATTGCCATCCCAGTGGGGAGCAATGGTATTGATCATCACCCGTCGCTCGGTGTCGCTCTTGCCGATGATGGGCAACAGAGCCCCCACCCCCATATCAAAGCCATCGGTGATGGCAAAGCCAATCAGCAGAACCCCGACCAGAGCCCACCAGATCACGCGTAAAACTTCATAATCCAACATGCGCTAACTCCTTTAGGCAGAATGTGTTTCAAAGTGGTATTTGCCACTCTTCAGACTGCTGGGCCCCTTGCGAGCGAACTTGAACATCAAGTACATCTCGACGATCAGCAGTACCGTGTAGAAGGCGCAGATACCGATCAAAGAGAACCAGAGATCGCTCTCCTTGAGCGTCGAAGCGGACATGAAAGTGGGCAACACTTCCGAGATGGTCCAGGGTTGACGCCCATATTCGGCGACAAACCAACCACATTCGATGGCAATCCAGGGCAGCGGGATCCCCCACAACAGCGCCTTGAGCAGCCATTTACGCTGGCCGATCCGGTGCCGCGCGCTGTCATAGAAGGCAATGCCGATGAGCAGCAGCATCAAGACCCCGGCCCCAACCATGATGCGGAAGGCGAAGAACAAAGGCGCCACATTCGGGATGCTTGCCTTGGCCGCGGCGCGGATCTGCTCATCAGTCGCATCCGTGATGTTGGCGGTATAGGACTTGAGTAACAAGCCGTAGCCCAGATCGCCCTTGACCGCATTGAACTGCTCAAGCGTGGTCGCACTGCGATCCCCAGCCTGCAACTTGTTGAGCAGCGCATAAGCCTGGATGCCGGTGCGGATCCGCTCTTCGTGTTCAGCGACCAGATCCTTGAGTCCGGTTACCTGCTTATCCAGCGAGCGAGTGGCGATGATGCCCATCAGATAGGGGATCTTGATGGCGTAATCGGTACGCATCTCCTCCTGGTTGGGAATACCAATCACGGTAAAGGCCGCCGGAGCCTCTTCGGTATGCCATTCAGCTTCGATGGCAGCCAACTTGACCTTCTGGGCCTCACCGAGCTCATACCCCGACTCATCCCCTAAAAACAGCACGGAAAGAATGGAGGCAATCCCGAATGCCGCCGCGATGGCGAATGAACGACGAGCAAATGGAATGTCGCGCCCCTTGAGCAGGTAGTAAGAAGAGATACCCAGCACGAACATAGCCCCCGTGGTATAACCCGCGGCGACCGTATGCACAAACTTGACCTGGGCAACCGGGCTGAATATCAGCTCGCTGAAGCTGACCATCTCCATGCGCATGGTCTCGAAGTTGAACTCCGAACCGATGGGGAACTGCATCCAACCGTTGGCCACCAGGATCCACAGCGCCGAGAAATTGGTGCCCAGAGCCATCAGCCAGGTACAGGCCAGATGCTGAGTCTTGCTCATGCGATCCCAACCGAAGAAGAACATGCCGACGAAGGTGGACTCCAGGAAGAAGGCCATCAGCCCTTCAATAGCCAGCGGCGCCCCGAAGATGTCCCCGACATAGTGCGAGTAATAGGACCAGTTTGTACCAAACTGGAACTCCATGGTCAGACCTGTCGTGACCCCCAGAGCAAAGTTGATGGCGAACAGCTTGCCCCAGAACTTGGTCATATCCTTGTAGATGGGGTTATTGCTCACCACATAGACCGACTCCATGATCGCCAGGATGAAGGTCATCCCCAGCGTCAAGGGCACGAACAAAAAGTGATAGAGCGCTGTTGCGGCAAACTGGATCCGCGACAGTTCGACCACAGTCTCATTGATCATGATAATTCCTCATCGATTTTTACCTTTGGCCTTTCCAGCACTGGAATGCCTCTCCTTGCATTGGTATGGCCTCTCACCGTGGCGTACCCGCCCCGCCGCATAAACCAGCAATCGGCAACAAAACCAGATCAAATGCAACAAAATCACAACACAAAGCCATTAAAGCTGCATTTTGAAAGAAACTTTATACCATTTTGTAACCGGTCAGAGCAATAAAGACCCCAATTCGCGGAGTGACAATTTCTCGTCAAATAATAAACCATGCCAGTGAGTTAACCGGCCACTGCGCCGATCAGAACCCTGCAGCAGTCACAATTTGTTATAAAAGGCGGGAAAACTGCCGATGAAAAGCCCTTGATTAGTTTTTCTAATCCGCGCCCTCGATTTTTATCATTTGTTAACAATTCATCCCCTCCCTAGAATGTCGCCATAGCACTTCGGCACACAGAAATTCGAACTCACGGATTGGGTTCGGTCCCTGTTCTGCATTGCCGGAGGGTTTGTTTGCTTACTCGTGAACTCACACTATTGTTGACCTGCGCCCTGACGGGCCCAGGTCTTTTTTTTTGCCAAGAGCTGAGGGTGGCAATCAGGACGGGATTAGGGAGGGAGGCTCGGCTCAGGCCGTGGATGCGGGCAACCCAAAATGCTGATAAGCCCGTTGCGTCGCAATACGGCCTCGGGGCGTGCGTTGCAAGAAGCCTTGCTGGATCAAGAATGGCTCCAAGACATCCTCGATGGTGTCTTTTTCCTCGCCAATGGCGGCAGCCAGGTTATCCAGCCCGACGGGCCCGCCCATAAACTTGTCGATCACCGCCAGCAGCAGCTTGCGATCCATGTAATCAAACCCCTCCTTGTCGACATCCAGCATGTCCAGCGCCTGTGAGGCAACTTCCGAGCTGATATGACCATCGGCGCGAATTTCGGCAAAGTCCCGTACCCGACGCAGCAGCCGGTTGGCGATCCGCGGTGTCCCTCGCGCCCGCCGGGCAATCTCGTAGGCCCCTTCGCCTGCCATCGACAACCCAAGGCAGTGGGCACTACGGGCGACAATATCGGCCAGATCGGCCACCTTGTAGAACTCCAGACGCTGCACGATCCCGAAACGATCCCGGAGCGGAGAGGTAAGCGAGCCAGCCCGCGTCGTGGCCCCAATCAGAGTGAAGGGGGGTAACTCCAGCTTGATAGAGCGCGCCGCCGGCCCCTCGCCAATCATGATATCGAGCTGATAATCCTCCATCGCCGGATAGAGCACCTCCTCGACCACTGGGCTCAGGCGGTGAATTTCATCGATAAACAACACGTCGTTGGGTTCGAGATTGGTCAGCAGAGCGGCCAGATCCCCCGCCTTCTCCAGCACCGGACCCGAGGTCGTCTTGATGTTCACCCCCATCTCGTTGGCCACAATGTTAGCCAACGTGGTCTTGCCCAGCCCCGGAGGGCCGAAGATCAGCAGGTGATCCAGCGCCTCGCCGCGTCGGCGCGCCGCCTCGATGAAGATCTCCATCTGCGAGCGGACGTGATCCTGCCCCTGGTAGTCCACCAGTTGCTTGGGACGAATGGCCCGGTCGATCAGCTCATCTTCACGCATTTCTTTCGGGGCGATCAGGCGATCGGCTTCAATCATGGCGCAACTCCTCAGAGCATCGAGCGCAGGGCTTCACGGATCACCGCTTCGACCTTCATCTCGGGTTGATAGATCTTGCTGACCACCGACGTCGCTTGCGGCAGCTTGTAGCCCAGAGCGAGCAACGCCGAGATGGCTTCATCCTCGACGCTGGAGGGCATCGCCGTCTCTGCCGGTTGGGCAGTCATGGCATCGGTATAAGGAGTAAACAGAGCCCCTTCACTCCACCCCTTGAGACGATCCTTCATCTCGACCACCAGCCGTTCGGCGGTCTTTTTCCCCACGCCAGGTAACTTGATCAGAGCGCCAATCTCTTCGCGCTCCACCGCATTGACAAACTGGCTGGCCGACATGCCGGAGAGGATCGCCAGCGCCAATTTGGGCCCTACCCCGTTAGCCTTCAACAGCTCGCGAAACAGAGCGCGAGTGCGCTTGTTGATGAAGCCATATAAGAGTTGCGCATCTTCACGCACCACGAAGTGGGTGTGCAGCACCACCTCCTGACCGATGGGCGGTAACTCATAGAAGCAGGTCATCGGCAGTTGCAACTCATAGCCGACCCCACCGACCTCCAGCAGGATTTCGGGGGGCTGTTTTTCGATCAGGGTGCCGCGTAGTCGACCTATCACCTGCGCATTCTCCGTCCAGATTGATTGCGGCTAGGATAATGAATAACTGGATGGGCATCCAGCACTTTACCGCAAAATGATGACGCGCTCAGCGCAACCGCCCACGCACACTGCCCTGCGCCGTCGCACCACGCCCCGACATGCGGATCAGACTCTGCAGGGTATGGGTGTGACACAGAGCCACCGCCAGCGCATCGGCGGCATCCGCCTGCGGATTACCGGGTAACTTGAGCAGCTGGCGCACCATGTGTTGCACCTGCTCCTTGTCGGCGCCGCCGGTGCCGACCACCGACTGTTTGATATGCCGCGCCGAGTATTCGGCCACCTCGAGCCCGGCGTTAACCGCCGCCACGATGGCAGCTCCCCGCGCCTGACCCAGTTTCAAGGCCGAGTCCGGGTTTTTGGCCATGAACACCTGCTCGATGGCGAACAGATCGGGGCGAAACTGCAGGATCACCTCGCTGATACCGTCATAGATCTGCTTGAGTTTCGGCGCCAGCACCTCACCGCTGGTGCGGATGCAACCCGAGCCCAGATACTCGCAACGGCCGCCCGCCAGGGTCCGGATCACACCGTACCCCGTGATGCGCGACCCCGGATCGATCCCCAAGATGATACTCACCCAACCTCCTGCGGTTGCCACCAATTACGAGGGGAGCCGCAGCTCCCCTCATTCAACGCGATCACGACTTGCCAACGGCTATCAGAGCGTGGCGGCCACTTCGTCGGAGATGGCACCGTTGTGATAGACCTCTTGCACATCGTCCAGATCTTCGAGCATGTCGATCAGGCGCAGCAATTTAGGGGCTGATTCCACATCCAGATCGGCCTCGGTAGAGGCAATCATGGTCACAGAAGCATCCGCCGGTTTAAACCCGGCCGCTTCCAGAGCATCAAGCACTGTTCCGAAGTCGTTCGGGGTGGTGTACACCTCGATGGAGCCATCTTCCTCGCTCACCACATCATCGGCACCGGCTTCCAGCGCCGCATCCATCAACGCATCCTCATCCACGCCGCTGAAGGTGATGACACCCTTCTTGCTGAACAGGTAGGAGACTGAACCGTCGGTGCCGAGGTTACCGCCACACTTGCTGAAGGCATGACGCACTTCAGACACGGTGCGGTTGCGGTTGTCGGTCATGCATTCGACCATGACCGCGGTGCCCGCCGGACCGTACCCTTCATAGATCAGGGTTTCCAATTCGGCACCATCGCCACCACCGGCACCACGCTGGATCGCCCGGTTGACGGTGTCACGGGTCATGTTGTTGGACAGCGCCGCAGCAACCGCCGCCCGCAGACGGGGATTGGCCGCCGGATCGGCGTCCCCCACCCGCGCTGCCGTGGTGATTTCGCGGATCAGCTTGGTGAAGATTTTGCCCCGCTTGGCATCTTGTGCGGCCTTGCGGTGCTTGATGTTGGCCCATTTACTATGACCTGCCATAGGAAACTCTCCGTTAACACAGTTTGTATGGCGCGACCGCTGGCAATGCGGCCACGCTGAAAATCATGCCCCGACACCCACTTCGGCGGAAGTCGGTCTGCAGTCCGGCTTGCGCCTATTCCTTGTCGGCCTCGACCTTGCTGGCCACCGTGGTCTGGATAGCCAGTTCGGCCAGCGCGGCTGGATGACCGAAGCTCGGCGCATCGGTCATCAGGCAGGCCGCCGCCGTGGTCTTCGGGAAGGCAATGACATCACGAATGTTGTCAGTCCCCGTCAGCAACATGGTCAGACGATCCAGACCGAAGGCCAGGCCGGCGTGCGGCGGGGTACCAAATTTCAGCGCATCCAGCAGGAAGCCGAACTTCTCTTTTTGATCCTGCTCGGAAATGCCCAGAATGCGGAACACGGCCTGCTGCATGTTGTTGCGGTGGATCCGCACCGAGCCACCGCCCACCTCATAGCCGTTGATCACCATGTCATAGGCATTGGCATAGGCGGCGCACGGAGCGGCTTCGAGCTGCTCGGCCGTCATCTCCTTCGGAGCGGTGAACGGATGGTGCATCGCGGTCAAGCCGCCTTCGCCATCCTCTTCGAACATTGGGAAGTCGATGACCCACAGCGGCTTCCAGCAGGAGGCCACCAGGTTGAGATCGCGACCGACCTTCAGGCGCAGGGCACCCATGGCATCACAGACGATCTTGGCCTTGTCGGCGCCGAAGAAGAGGATATCGCCATCGGCCGCACCGGTGCGCACAAGCATCTCACGCACGATGGCATCGTTGAGGAACTTGGCGACCGGAGATTGCACCCCCTCGATCCCCTTGCTGGCCTCATTGACCTTCATCCAGGCCAGACCGCGGGCGCCATAGATGGCCACAAACTGGGTGTATTCATCGATCTGCTTGCGGGTCAGTTGGGCGCCGCCCGGGACGCGCAGTGCGGCAACCCGCCCTTTGGCATCATTGGCCGGGCCGGCAAACACCGCAAACTCGATGCTCTTGAGCAGATCGGCGACGTCGACCAGCTCCATCGGGTTACGCAGATCCGGCTTGTCGGAGCCGTAACGGCGCATGGCCTCGTCGAAGGTCATGATCGGGAACTGGCCCAAATCATCACCGGCCACCTCCAGCCACAGACCGCGGATCAGCTCTTCCATGACGGCCCGCACCTGTTCGGCACTCATGAAGGAGGTCTCGACGTCGATCTGGGTGAACTCCGGCTGACGATCGGCCCGCAGGTCTTCATCCCGGAAGCACTTGACGATCTGATAGTAACGATCGAAACCGGACATCATCAGCAGTTGCTTGAACAGCTGCGGGGACTGCGGCAGGGCGTAGAACTTGCCCTTGTGCACCCGGCTCGGCACCAGATAGTCACGGGCGCCTTCCGGGGTGGCCTTGGTCAGCATCGGTGTTTCAATATCGAGGAAGCCATGAGCGTCCATGAAACGACGGACAAAACTGGTGATGCGTGCCCGGGTCTTCAGCGATTGCGCCATCTCGGGGCGACGCAGATCCAGATAGCGATACTTCAGGCGCTGCTCTTCGGTATTGGTCTGGTTGAAGTCCAGCGGCAGCGGTTCGGAGCGGTTGATGATCACCAACTCATGGGCAAAGATCTCGATGGCGCCGGTGGCCATATCCCGATTGACCTGGGACTCAGGGCGCCCGCGCACCAGACCCGTCACCTGGATACAGAACTCATTGCGCAACTCGGAAGCCAGGGTATAGGCCTCGGGGCGATCCGGGTCGAAGAAAACCTGCACGATCCCTTCGCGATCGCGCATGTCGATGAAGATCAAGCCGCCGAGGTCACGGCGACGGTGAACCCAACCACACAGCGTGACCTGCTGATCCACATGGCTGGCATTTACCTGTCCGCAATAGATGGTACGCATGAACTGTTCCTTTGAAATTATGTTATTTGCTGGCCGGACAACCCTGACAGCTGCCGCCAGCCTCACACGCGGGCGCATAAGGCTGCTGTCCCACGCGAAAATCGGCTGCACACCCGCCCCGGCTCGTGACCCGAAGGCCGGGAAGAGAAATAACCTTACCCAGTGCAGGCGCCTGACAGGCCGGACAATCGGTCAACGGCGTCTCAGACAACTTCTGTAATTTGGCCAGCGAGTGACCGCACTGTGCACATTGATATTCGTAGATAGGCATAAGACCAGAAACGAATGATGTCAGTCACCAGGAGAAAAAGGCCCGCCATTATAGGGCAAATATTCGGCCGTGATAACACCCGCCCCGGGTTGAAGCCGTAAATGGTCCATTCGCCGCGGCATCTGTCACAATTCGTCCGATTTTCTGCTACTATACGCCCACTTTGCGGGCGGCCTCCCGTTCGCCATCTCCTCACAGCTTCGCATCGGGTTACTCCTACCATGCAAAAGAAAGATCAACTCTTCGCCGCGCCCATCGCTCAGCTCGGTGATTTCTGTTTTGACGAGCAGGTCGCGGATGTATTTCCCGACATGATCCAGCGCTCAGTCCCCGGTTACTCCAACATTCTTTCGGCCATTGGCATGATGACCGAACGTTTCGCCCAACCCGGCAGCACCCTGTACGATCTCGGCTGTTCGCTCGGCGCCGCCACCTTGATGATGCGGCGTCATCTTCCTTTTGATGATTGCCGCATCATCGGCATCGACAACTCGCCCGCCATGGTCGAACGCTGCCGTAGCCATCTGAGCGCCTTCAAATCCAACATCCCGGTCGAGATCCGCGAAGGTGACGTCTGTGACACCGAGATCGAAGATGCCTCCGTGGTAGTCTTGAATTTCACCCTGCAGTTCATCGCGCCCGAGCAGCGGTTACCGCTGCTTACACGCATTTATCAGGGGCTCAGACCCGGCGGCTTATTGATCCTGAGCGAGAAGTTCAAGTTTGAGGATGCGGCGGTCAGCGATCTCATCATCGACCTGCACCTGGATTTCAAGCGCGCCAATGGCTACAGCGAGCTGGAGATCAGCCAAAAGCGCACCCTGCTGGAAAATGTGCTGCGGGCCGATACGGTGGCTTGCCATCGGCAACGGCTGCAGGAAGCCGGTTTTGACCATTGCGATCTCTGGTTCCAGTGTTTCAACTTCGGCTCCTTGGTCGCCATCAAGCAAGTCGCTAGCACGCAAGGAGTACCGGCATGATCGACTTCGCCACCTTCTATCAACGCCTGGCCAAGGATCGGCTGAGCCAGTGGCTGACGGTACTGCCCGCCCAACTCCACGCCTGGCAGCATGCCCAACAACACGGTGATCTGCCGCGCTGGCAGCGGGTGCTAGCCAAATTCGAGGGGGTGCAGGCGCACTACCGCGATCTCAAGAGCTCGGTGACCCTGGGCCTGCCGGAAGAGTTGCCCGAAGGCGAGCGCACCCGGTTGGAAAACCTGCTGCAACACCTGCACCCGTGGCGCAAGGGGCCCTATCACCTGTTTGGCATCCATATTGATACCGAATGGCGCTCCGACTGGAAGTGGGATCGCGTGCTACCGCACATCGCGCCCCTGAAAGGGCGTCATGTGTTGGATGTCGGCTGCGGCAGCGGTTACCACATGTGGCGCATGCTCGGTGAAGAGGCCGAGTTGGTGGTCGGCATCGATCCCTCCCCGCTGTTTTTGTGCCAATTCACGGCGATCAAACAACTGGCCGGCAACCCGGACAACATCCACTTCCTGCCCCTGGGCATTGAAGAATTACCCAAACTCGAGGGGTTCGACACCGTCTTCTCCATGGGGGTGCTCTACCATCGCCGCTCTCCCATCGATCACCTGTTCCAGTTGCGGGATCAGTTGCGGGATGGCGGCGAACTGGTGCTGGAGACCCTGATCGTCGATGGCGGCCCCAACGAGGTACTGGTTCCCGGTGAGCGCTACGCCCAGATGCGCAACGTCTGGTTCATTCCCTCGGCAGCCGCGCTAGTCGGCTGGTTGGAGAAATGTGGCTTCGAAAATGTCCGAATTGTTGACCAATCGTTAACCACAACGGACGAACAACGCAGAACCCCCTGGATGAGGAACGATTCTCTGGCTGAATTCCTTGACCCGACCGATCCAACCCTTACTATTGAGGGGCATCCGGCACCGAAACGGGCCGTATTGGTTGCATCTCGTCGCGCGGAAGGCTAGTCCTGCCTTCCCCTGCTGAGATACACTTATGTCACTTTGTTTAATCCATACAGACGACGTCTATGACAACTAAAACTCTCACCTGCAGTGCTCTCTTTCCCCTGCTCATGCTTTCTGGCTCCGTCATGGCGGAGATCACCCCGGAACAACTGAAGAACGAGCTGACTGGCAGTGAAAACCGGGTACAGCAGACCGTGATCCAGGGCAATCAGAAGTTGCTGGATCACGGCTATCAAATGGACACGGAACTCAAACTACTGCAGGCCCAACAGGAAAAATCCCGGCAAGCACTCCAAGAGATCAAGGGGCTGCAGCAACAACTCTCCCGTCAGATGCAACAGGTAGCGCGTAAAAGCATGGCCACAGATGACAGCAAGGCATGCCCGATCGTTGAACCGGGCCTCACCACCCAGGACGGCAAGCTGATCCTCGGGGAATCCGAATGGGTTTACGTCGAAGAGGCCAATGGCGCCTTCCAAAGCCGGGTCGATACCGGGGCTGCTACCTCTTCCATCAGCGCCACCGACATCACGGTCTTCGAACGCGAAGGCAAGCGCTGGGTCAAGTTCAAGATGCCGATGGACAATGGCAAGAGCCTGGACATCGAAGCGCCCTTCGTCCGTTACGTCAAGATCAAGCAAGCCTCTGCCGATGGTTCCGACCGTCGCCCCGTGGTGCGTCTGACCATGCAACTGGGCTCCCTGACCGAAAAGGCCGAATTCAGCCTCAAGGATCGCTCCGACATGGACTTCTCCTTGCTGCTGGGCCGCGAGTTCATCAAGGATGTGGCCGTCGTCGATGTGGCCCGTGAATTCGTGCAACCCAAGCCGGACGTGGCGCTGCTGATCTCCTCCAAAAAAGCCGCTGCGGCAGCGGCTGCCGCTGACAAGCAGAAGGCGGATAGCAAGAAGGCCCCAGCCAAGAAGAGCACGGCCAAGAAAACCGATAGCAAGAAGGCCAAGGCTGAACCCAAGCCGGCCAGCAAAACCGCCACAGAGGTGAATCAGTCCGAAGCCGCAGGCAGTTCAGCCGCTGCCCCGACTGATGCCGCCAAGGAAACCACTCCGAGCAAGGACAAGCAGTAAATCATGGTCTCTCGCCGCCCCTTTTATATCGTTGTCGCCCTGCTATTCATCCTGGGCATCAGCCTGATGATCTATCGCCATGTCGCGTTCGACGTGCCCTGGTTGCCTGGTGAATACCGCCAAGTCTGGTCGGTGGAAGCCAAGGTTGAATTTGATGCAGGTGAACAACCGATCATTGCCTCGTTGGCCATTCCGGCCACCCAACCAGGTTTTACGCTGGTCGATGAATCGGCGGCGAGCCCTGGTTATGGCCTCTCGTTTGTCGAACGCAACGGCATCACCCGCGCCGAGTGGTCCATTCGCACCGCGCGTGGCCATCAGGAGCTCTACTATCGCGCCGATATGATGAGCGACCCGTATGCCAAGGCGATCCCCAGTGAAATTCCGGCCATCGACAAGCAGATCGAGAAAGAACCCATTGCCACGGCCATGACGCAGATCCTCGAACGGGCCAAGGAGCGCTCTGCCGATGCCTTCACCCTGACCCGCGAAATCATGCGGGAGTTCGACAATCAGGAACAGAATGCTCAGCTGCTGCGCAATCACAAGGGGCGCGCCCACCTCATCGTCGACATGCTGAACCAAGCCGACATTCCGGCTCGTGTCGTCCGCGCCTTGAAGCTCGAGGATGGTCGTCGTCGTCAGCAACTGATCGACTATGTCCAGGTGTTCGAAGGCGACAAGTATGACCTGTTCGATCCGCAAAGCGGTCTGCAGGGGCGTCCGGAACAGCTGATGCTGTGGGAGTACAACTCCCAGCCGCTGCTGGATGTGACCGGTGGTAGCAACTCCCGAGTCACCTACTCGGTGGTGCAAAAGCAGGTCGCGGTGGCCAAGGCTCTGACCGCCAAGTTTGAACATACCAACATGCTCAACTTCTCCATCGACACCTTACCGGTTGAGGAGCAGGCGCTGTTCAAGGGGATACTGCTGCTGCCTATCGGTGTGTTGGTGGTGGTGTTCCTGCGCGTCATCGTTGGTCTGAAGACCTCCGGGACCTTCATGCCGGTGCTGATCGCCGTCGCCTTCATCCAGACCAACCTGGTGGTTGGCCTGCTCGGCTTCCTGTCCATTGTCGGTGTGGGGCTGGTGATCCGCTCCTACCTGTCACGACTCAACCTCTTGCTGGTCGCGCGAATATCCACGGTGATCATCACGGTCATCGCCATCATCGCCCTGCTGTCGGTACTCACCTACAAGCTGGGGCTGACCGAGGGGATGCGGATCACCTTCTTCCCGATGATCATCCTCTCCTGGACCATTGAACGCATGTCCATCCTGTGGGAAGAAGAGGGTCCGAAAGAGGTCGTCAAGCAGGGTGGTGGTTCTCTGTTGGTCGCGGTCATTGCCTACTTGGCCATGGACAACAGCCTGATCCAGCATCTGACCTTCAACTATCTGGGTCTGCAGTTGGTCATCATGGCCACCGTGCTGCTGATGGGTAACTACACAGGCTATCGCCTCTCTGAACTGAAGCGATTCAAACCTCTGGCCGATGAGTTGAAGAAGTAATATGTGGTTCTGGGAACGTTATACCTCACCGTTCAAGCTGGGCAGCCTCGGCATCATGGGGATGAACCAGCGCAATGTGAACTATATCGGTCGTTACAATCCGCGGAAGTTGTATCCCCTGGTGGATAACAAGCTCAAGACCAAGCATATCGCGGTGGGAGCCGGTGTGACGGTGCCGAAATTGATCGGCACCATTCAGCACCAGCACGAAGTCACCAAGATTGCCGGCATGGTCAAGGATTGGCCCGGCTTCTGTATCAAGCCGGCGCGCGGCTCCGGCGGCAAGGGCATCCTGGTCATCATGCGCCAGGAGAACGGTCTCTATTACAAGCCCAATGGCAAGGGGGAAACGGTCGCGGATCTGGAGCGTCATATCTCCAACATCCTGGCCGGTTTGTTCTCCCTGGGCGGAAAACCTGACTTCGTCATGGTCGAGGACTTGATCCATTTTGACGACGTGTTCGATGGCTACTCCTTCGAAGGGGTTCCCGATACCCGCGTCATCATCTTCAAGGGCTTCCCGGTGATGTCGATGATGCGTCTGTCTACCGCCTCCTCCGATGGCAAGGCCAACTTGCACCAAGGGGCGGTCGGGGTCGGCATCTGTTTGCGCAGTGGTCGCGCGGTACGCGGAGTGCAGTACAACCAGCCGCTGCGCTACCATCCGGACACCAACAAGGATCTCTTCGATCTGCAGGTTCCGCACTGGCTCAAACTGCTGAACCTGGCGGCCTCCTGCTACGAGATGTCCGGTCTGGGTTACATCGGCACCGACATGGTTCTCGACAAGCAACGCGGTCCCATGCTGCTGGAACTCAACGCCCGTCCAGGTCTCTCCATCCAGATCGCCAATGCGGCTGGCTTGCTGCCACGGCTGCGCATGGTGGAGAAGCTCGGTAACGTCAAGATGAGCGTTGAAGAGCGGGTCGCCTTTGCCATGGAACACTTCGGCATCTTCGATACCCCGCCCCTGCCCTAAGCGAGAGGTTTCCTGAAACGGCCACTCTTCGCCCCTCATAAAAAAGTCCGCTTGAAGCGGACTTTTTTTATAGCGGCTAACTGCTTTTATACCTGCTAGATGCGGCTGAAAACCCAGGAGCCGTACTCGGCTCCTGAGTCTCTCTTCAGCGCGTTGCTTGGCGCTTGAAGAGGCCCGGTTGCACCTGCTGATAGTGGGCAAACACGTAGCGGTAGAAGGCCTGTTGCGACGGCGGGAAGCTGGCGGCATCCGCCTTATACTGCTCCAGACGCTTCTTGCGGATGACGATGAAGGTCGGCTGCACCCGTTGGATATCCTCCAGCACCCGCGCCTTCACATCGAACGGTGGATGCACGTTATCGAAGAACAGGTAGGCCGAGGCCGCCTTGCGATCGGTCCAGACATAAAACTGCGGCATGGTGCCATCGACCCAGATCCGCTCATCGGGGGTAGTCTCGGCGCGGATCTGAGCGATCTGCTGACGCCCCGACTCGCCGAAGGGGCGCCCGGTATGAGTGCCGATCACTGCGGAATAACCCAGCAGCGCCAGCGGCGCCAGCCAGAAGCCGATCGCCACCAGCCGCGTCAGCCAACGGCGTCCGGTCGCACCGCGCACCAGAGCGGCCACACCCAGCGCGATCAGCAGTGCCACGCCCAGACTGACCGCCAGCACCCGAGCCACCTGCGCCATGGGCCACTCGAAACGGGTCCAGGTGAACAGGAGATGAGGCACCACCAGGTAGACACCCCAGCCCACCAGCGTCATGCAGCCCAAGGTGACGAACGGATTGCACTCTCCCCACTGCCGTCGCACCGCTTCGATGACGAGTGCCAGCGGCAGCGGAATAAAGGCCAGGTAGAGCTGATCATAGTGATCGAAGATGTGGCCGGAGACCGAGTTGGCAATCACCCCGAACAGGGCACCGAACAGCATCACCGCCACCAAAGAGCGTCCGACGGCCGGGCTTTGTCGCGGCTCGTCGTGATGCCAGCGATGCAGCACATACAGGGCCATCGGCAACAGCAGGATGAGACCGGTGCGCAGCAGACCGACGCTCCCCACCAGGGGAGAGAAACCGGAGCCGTAACTCTGCCCCATGAAGATGGCAAACGAGTAGTACCAGAAGCTCTCGAGCACCCCTTGCTGCCAGAAGTATCCGAGCAGTGGGCCGGCCACCACGGCCAGACCCAGCAGGGCCGAGACAAACAGCTTGGCTCCGTCCAGCCAGCGCCCCTGCCAGCACCAGCCGAGGAACAAGGTGGCGTACCAGGCACCCCAGAAGGCGCCGTTGTTCAGCCGCATCATGGCGATCAGGCCGAAGGTCAGGGCCGGCAGCCAAGCCTGGCGCCAGCTGAAGCGTCCCGCCACCAACATCCGCACAAACGGCAACTGAGCAATCAATGCCAGGCAGAGGGTGTAATCCTCGGTCATGTTGCCGTAGTAGTAGCGATAGCCACACAGGCTGACCACCCCCAGCAAGGCGGCCAGCCGTGCCAGCGGTGCTATCTCCAGCAGGGCCAGGGCGCGGTAACTGTTATTCAGCCCCCAGGCCAGCAAGGCCGTCTCCAGCAAGGCCATCCCCGGGAAACCACCGAGCTTGTAACCGATGGCGTCGAGCAGGAAGATAACCGGTCCCTTGATATCCAGCATGTCCCGATACAGGACATCACCATCGGCCCACATCTTGCCCATGGCGGCGAACAGCGAGGCGTCGAAGCCGGGCGCCATGCCGTACAACAGCGGGTTCTGGATCCCCAGCAACAGTGCCATGCCACAGAGCAACAGGCTGATCGGGCCCCACAATCCCGCCTCCTCAACCCGACGCTGGCGCAACTCCCACACTTGCAGCCAGTGGCCGTTACTGAAGGCTTGCCATCTTGTCTTCATTCAACATCCTCGTTGAGCGCATCGACCTAACGTCAACCTGGATACCAGTCGTCAAGCCATGCGAAATAAAGGCCCCGATGGGGCCTCTGCTACCAAACACTGTACCGGCCGAAGCGACTACTCGGCGCCGGCCTGCTGACTATCCTGCCGGGTCAGCCAGAGCGTTTCAATCCGGTGCGAGCGAACCGCCACCACGGTAATGCGCCAGCCGTCGAGCTCCAGCACCTCGTCCACCTCAGGCAGACGTTGCAACCAGTCCATCAACCAACCGGCTAGGGTATGGTAGTGGGCGGTGGCGGGCGCAGGAAAGCCGATGCGGCGCTGCAGATCCTGCAGCAGACTATCACCGCTGACATGATAACTGTCCGGACCCAGCTCGACGAAGTCTTCTTCCTCCTCGCCACTCTCCGGCAACTTGCCAGCGATCTCCTCCATGATATCGCGGATCGAGGCAATGCCCTCAAAGTTACCAAACTCATCCAGCACGAAGGCCAGATAATTCTTGGCCAGACGGAACTGCTCGAGCGCACTCAGGACGCTGATGGTCTCGGGCAAACAGAGCGGTTGCTGCACCAACTGCTCGAGTTGGAGCTCTTGTTGGCTCAGCAGACGGGCCAACACATCGCGTTTGCGAATGATGCCCAGCGGCTGATCCTTGTGACCATCACGGATCACCACCAGACGGGAGTGGGGAGTCTCGGCCAGCCGTTGCAGGATCAGACTTTGCGAGTCCGCCAAGTCGATCATCTCGACATCACGCCGCACCGTCATTACGGCCCGCACCGGCAACGAGGAGAGCTGCAGCACCCGTGAGATCATCTCCTTCTCCTCGTCGGCGAACATACTCTCATCGGCACTCGGCAGCAGCGATTCCTGGAAGCTGGCACTGTCTGGCTGCTTGCTATCGCCCAGCAGTCGCATCACCAACTCGGCGGTGCGTTCGCGGCGGCGCAATTTGCCCGTCAATAACTTGGTCTGATTGGAGCGCGCCACCTGGTTGAACAGCTCAATGAGGATGGAGAAGCCGATGGCGGCATATAGATAGCCCTTGGGAATGTGGAAGCCGAAGCCCTCGGCCACCAGGCTGAAACCTATCATCAGCAGGAAGCCCAGACAGAGGATCACCAGGGTTGGGTGGCGGTTGACGAACGCGGTCAACGGCTTGCTGGCCCACATCATGATGCCGATGGCGATGGCCACCGCCAGCATCATCACCGACAGGTGTTCGGCCATGCCGACGGCGGTGATCACCGCATCCAGCGAGAAGACCGCATCCAACACCACAATCTGCGCCACCACAGTCCAGAAGGCGGCATAGACCTTGCTGCCGCCCTCGCCCTCCATCTCGCCTTCCAATCGGCCATGCAGTTCACGGGTCGCCTTGAACAACAGGAACAGACCGCCGATGAGCAAGATCAGATCCCGCCCGGAGAAGCCATGACCAAACAGATGCACCATGGGGTTGGTCAGCGTCGCCAGCCAAGAGATGCTGACCAGCAGCAACATCCGCATCAGCAGGGCCAACGCCAGCCCCATGCGCCGCGCCCGATCCCGAAGTTCGGGCGGCAATTTTTCCGCCAAAATGGCGATGAACAGCAGGTTATCGATCCCCAGCACGATCTCAAGGACCACCAGGGTCAACAGTCCCAACCAGGCGGTTGGCTCCAACATCCAGACCAGATCAAACATCACGGCTCCACAGCAATATCAAAAATAAATACACAGAAATTCATGGCGTTCGTGCCAATTCAAAGCAGCAGAGGTGAACAAAACAGACGAAGGAGCGAAGAGCGGAGCACGGCAGGAAGAGAGAAAATGGAGTAGCACGAAGGACTACTGTCGCTGTTCATAATGGCCTCATCAGATAAAAACACCGCCACAGAGTATGTGCAGCGGTGTTTTTGGTCAAGTGATGGGCCGCAACCGGTCGCGGCACGACGACAATCAGGCAGGCAACTTGTCGTCTAACTGGCGCAGAATGGTCTCGCGATCGGCCAGATACTCCGCTAAGCCACGCTGGCGCAGCAGACAGGCCGGACAACTGCCACAGCCATCACCCACCACACCGTTGTAGCAGGTGAGGGTCCGCTCGCGCACATAGTCCAGGCGGCCATGGCGATCGGCCAGGGCCCAGGTCTGGGCCTTGTTCAGCCACATCAGGGGCGTCACCAGACGCAGTGGCTTCTCCAGCCCCAGACAGAGCGCCCGATTGAGTGCCTTGACGAACTCATCGCGGCAATCCGGATAGCCGGAGAAGTCGGTTTCGCAGACCCCGGTGATCACCACCTCGGCCCCCACCTGATAGGCATAGACGGCCGCCAGGGTCAGGAACAGGATATTGCGCCCCGGCACGAAGGTGTTCGGCAGGCCATTCTCCTGCAACTGGGTGCTGACCGGGATCGCATCCCGGGTCAGCGAGGAGATGGCCAGCTCGTTGAGCAGGGCCAGATCCAGCACCTTATGCGCGGTGACGCCCAACTCGGCCGCGATGGTCTGGGCCACCGCAATCTCCTGGCTATGGCGCTGACCATAGTTGAAGGTGATCGCATGCACCTCGTCGTACTGCGCCAGCGCCTGGATCAGGCAGGTGGTGCTGTCCTGACCACCACTAAACACCACCACCGCCTTGCTCGGCACGGCGAGCGGCTGTTGAGGGCTATTCATGCGGCCACTCCTTAACCGCGCGGCTTGCGCGCCGCCGGTCGACGCTCAGCGCCGCGCGGGGCATCGCTGGTGCCCAGACGACTGCGAGGCGCCTGTGAGCGGGTCGGCTTCCGGTTCTTGGCCGCAGGAGAGGCGCTCAACGGCTCAGAGGCGCCGCCATAGTTACGCTCCGGATGGGCCTGACGATTCTCGGTATGCTGCATCTCGCGGTGCTTGCGCACGGCGCGGCGGATCTGCGCGTTCTGCTTGAACTGGCTGCGCTTGTCATCCACCAGCACCTTGCTGCGCGTCTCCGGCGGCAAGCCCACCAGCTCCCGCAGGTAGTTGACCTTGTCGAGCGGCAGCTCCATCCAGCCACCGCGCGGGATGCTCTTCTCCAGCTTGATGTCACCATAACGGACGCGGATCAGACGGCTGACCTGCACCTCCTGGGTTTCCCACAGGCGGCGCACCTCACGGTTACGCCCCTCCTTGAGGGTCACGTTGAACCAGTTGTTCAACCCTTCGCCGCCGGCGCGGGTGATCTCGTCAAACTTGGCCGGGCCATCTTCGAGTTGTACCCCGGTCCGCAGACGACGCAGCATGGCATCATCCACCTCGCCAAACACACGCACCGCGTACTCCCGATCCACTTCGTGACGCGGGTGCATCAGGCGGTTGGCCAGCTCACCATCGGTGGTAAACAGCAGCAGCCCCGAGGTGTTGACGTCCAGACGCCCTACCGCCACCCAGCGCGCATCCTGAATACGCGGCAGGCGATCAAACACCGTCGGCCGACCTTCCGGATCCTTGCGGGTACACATCTCGCCATCGGGCTTGTGGTAGGCCAGCACCCGACAGACCACCTCTTCAGCCGGCTTGGCCGTGATGGTGTGACCGTCGATGCGGATCACCACATTGGGACCGACGCGATCACCTAAGGTCGCCGTCTTGCCGTCGACACTGACCCGTCCTTCACTGATCAGTGCTTCCATCTCGCGCCGAGAGCCCATACCGGCCCGCGCCAACACTTTCTGTAACTTTTCATCACTCATGCTGTTCATCTCTCGTGAGTGAAGTCGCCCGAACCTCCCTGTCCCGGCCACTTCGCGGAGTATTCACTCCTACTGGGGGCTCATCGCCCTCTCGGCGATGAAAAATCTTGTTTATTCGAACGGTGCCGGATCACCCGCGCCATAGCGCACCACTTCCGGGTTGTCGGCCGAGAAATCGACGACCGTGGTCGGTTGCTCGCCGAGATAACCACCGTCGATGATGAGATCCACCACCTGACCGAGGCGATCGCGGATCTCATAAGGATCCGATTCAGCGACCTCGGAGCCTGGCAGGATGAGCGAGGTGGACATCAGCGGTTCCCCCAGCTCGCCCAGCAGCGCCTGCGCGATGGGGTTCTGCGGCACCCGGATGCCGATGGTCTTCTTCTTCTCGTTCATCAGACGACGAGGAACTTCCTTGGTCGCCTTGAAGATGAAAGTGTAGGGGCCCGGGGTATTGTTCTTGATCAGGCGAAAGGCCTGATTCTCGACCCGGGCATACAGCGACAGCTCGGAGAGATCCCGGCAGACCAGGGTGAAGTTGTGGCTGCTATCGATCTGCCGAATGCGGCAGATGCGCTCCAGCGCGGTCTTGTTCTCCAGCAGACAACCCAAGGCATAGCCGGAGTCGGTCGGATAGATGACGACGCCGCCATCGCGGATCTGGGCAACGGCCTGGGAAATCAGCCGCGCCTGCGGATTTTCAGGATGAATGGCATAAAACTGGCTCATAATTCCTCCCGGAATGTTTCAGACTCATCAGAGTCAATAAATGCATGCCAGACTGGGGTGACATCCTTGGGCAGCCAGAGATTGCGTCCCAGCTCCTGCCACGAGGTCGGGGCGTGGAAATCGGATCCCACCGACGCAAGCAGCTGATGTTCACGACACCAGAGTCCCAGATTGGCCCGCTCCTGGGGGCTCTGCTGGGGCAAACTGACTTCCATGGCGTCGCCACCGGCTTCCTTGAACAACTGGAGCAGGCGTTTGAGCCACTTGGTAGAAAGTTTATAGCGTCCGGGATGGGCAAGTACAGCCAAACCCCCAGATGCATGAATAACTTGTACTGCTTCGGCAATCGACATCCACTGATGTGGCACATAGGCCTTGCCGCCGCGACCGATGTAATGGTCAAACGCCTTCTGCAGACTGGCGCAGTGGCCCGCCTCCAGCAGATAGCGGGCAAAATGGGCGCGGGTCAAACTGGCGCCATTAGCCAACGCCAGAGCCCCTTCATAGGCGCCGTCGATCCGCTGCTTGGCCAGCCGCCGTCCCATCTCGATACCGCGCGCCACCCGAGCTTCCTCCTGGCTGGCAATGGCCGCCATCAGTTCAGTCGACTCTGCATTGATATGCAGACCAACCACATGGATCTCTAGCGCATCCCAACTGGTTGACAGTTCTATCCCGTGAATGAGCTGCACGGGAAGATTTTCTGCTGCAATGGTGGCTTCGGCCTCGCCAAGCCCGGCCACGGTATCGTGGTCGGTCAGCGCCAGAACATCGACGCGTTGGGCCACGGCGCGACGTACCAGTTCGGCCGGCGTCAGGCGTCCATCGGAGGCCGTTGAATGACTATGCAGATCGACACGCATCAGAGTTCCACCACAAAAGAAACTTGACAAACTTCCGGCTTTATCGTTTTACTGTAGCCATCCGACGGGCAGCCCCGTCATCCAACTGCAGTCATCCAAGGACGTTTTACATGGCACAGCAATTCACCCTGAACCTTCGTTGGTGGTGGCGCACTCCCAAATAAGCGGGCGTGGGACTTTTGCTATGTCAAAAAACGGTTAAGCAGACAGAATACCCAAGAAAAGCCCGCCAGGAATAGCGGGCTTTTTTATTATCCGGGAAACAGGGACGAGATGAAACCAAAACACAACAAGCAGACCTGGCGATGGTGAAGACAACCGACATAACTCGTTGTTTTTCAAACCATGAATAAGGATTTCGCCATGACTATTATCTGCACGACCCGGCCAAGTGGCCTCCAGACACGGGAGGCTCGCCATGACTGAGCTTCATCCCAATCATCTGCATGCCATCCTGAGCGATGCCGCCTACGTCGCCGACCCGCTGGCACTCTTCAGCCAGCTGACCCAACCCAACGACAACAGCCTGTTGCTCGAATCCGCCGAAATTGACACCAAGGCGGGCACCCAGAGTCTGCTGCTGGTCGATAGCTGCGTGCGCCTGACCTGCCGCGGCCTGAGCGTGCAAGCCGAGGCGCTCAATCTAAACGGTCTGGCGGTGCTGGAGCGCCTGCAAAGCGGCCTGCCGAGCAGCGTGCAACAGCAACGCGTGAGCGACAGCCTGTTGATCCTGAACTTCCCGGCCATCGATACCGACCAGGATGAGGACAGCCGCCTCAAGGCGCTGTCGGTGCTCGACAGCCTGCGCACCCTGCTGACCCAGTTGCACTGCGAGCAGGGCCAGGAGGCCATCTTCCTCGGCGGCATCTTCGCCTACGATCTCATCGCCAACTACGAAACCCTGCCCGCCGTCGCCGAGGCCAGCAACGACTGCCCGGACTTCTGCTTCTATGTGGCCGAGACCCTGATCCACATCGACCACCGCCTCAAGCGTTCCCAGTTGCGGGCGGTCGCCTTCGGTGGTGACCACTTCGCCAGCGAGTACCAACGGCTGCAGACCCGGCTGGCGAGCCTGGCCGAGCGCTGCAATCACTTCGTCAAACCCGAGCTGCCCGCCGCCCTGCCGCTGGAAGGCATCATCCAGACCAACCGGGATGACAAGGCCTACTGCGCCGACGTGGAGCGTCTGAAGGGGCACATTCGCAAGGGCGACATCTTCCAGGTGGTGCCCTCTCGTTGCTTCTCGCTGCCCTGCCCGCAGCCGCTGCTGGCCTATCGCCAACTGAAGAAGACCAACCCCAGCCCCTACATGTTCTATATGAACGATCGGGAGTTCACCCTGTTCGGCGCCTCACCGGAGAGCGCAGTGAAATTCGAGACGAGTACCCGTCAAGTCGAGATGTACCCGATTGCCGGCACCCGTCGCCGAGGCCTGAACGCCGATGGCAGCATCAACCTGGATCTGGACGGTCGCATCGAGCTGGATCTGCGCCAGGACAGCAAGGAGACCGCCGAACACCTGATGCTGGTCGATCTGGCCCGCAACGACATCGCCCGCATCAGCGAGCCGGGTACCCGCTATGTGCGCGACCTGCTCAAAGTCGATCGCTACAGCCACGTCATGCACCTGGTCTCCAAGGTGGTGGGCACATTGCGCCACGATCTGGATGCCCTGCATGCCTATCAGGCCTGCATGAACATGGGCACCCTGACCGGCGCGCCGAAGATCCGCGCCTCCGAGCTCATCCGGGAAGTCGAAGGCGAGCGGCGCGGCAGCTACGGCGGTGCCGTCGGTTATCTCTCCGGCAACGGCGACATGGATACCTGCATCGTCATCCGCTCCGCCTTCGTCAAACACGGGATTGCCCACGTCCAGGCCGGTGCCGGTGTGGTCTATGACTCCCGTCCCCAGGCCGAAGCCGACGAAACCCGCGGCAAGGCCGCGGCCGTCCTCAACGCCATCGCCCTGGCCCACGGCAAGACTCTCGCGGAGGTGACCCATGGCTAAGACCATCTTCCTGCTCGATAACTTCGACTCCTTCACCTACAACCTGGTGGATCAGTTCCGCTCCTTAGGTTGCGATGTGCGCATCTATCGCAACAGCCTGCCGGCCGCCCAGATCTATGCCCAGATCGCCGCCTGCCCCAATGACCCGGTACTGGTGCTCTCCCCCGGCCCCGGCGCCCCGCACGAAGCCGGCTGCATGCTTGAGCTCATCGGCCTGTGTCGCGGCCAGGTGCCCATTCTCGGCATCTGCCTGGGGCACCAGGCCATCTGTGAATACTATGGCGGCACCGTCGGCTCGGCCGGGGAGATCATCCACGGCAAGAGCTCGCTCATCGATCACAGCGGCAAGGATATGTTCAGCGGTTTTGCCAATCCGCTGCCGGTGGCCCGCTACCATTCGCTGGTCGCCACCTATGTGCCGGACGAGCTGGAGGTGGTTGCCCACTACAAGGAGATGCCGATGGCGGTGCTGCATCGCGCCGATCGGGTGCTGGGCTTCCAATTCCATCCGGAATCCATCATGACCACCGAGGGGGCACGCCTGCTGACCCAGAGTCTGGCCTTCATCACCAGCAAGGAGTCCGCCCATGCATGAGTCACTGGAAAAACTCTATCGCGGTGAGGATCTCAGCCTCGAAGCCAGTCAGGCGCTGTTCGAGCTGCTGCTGCGCGGCGAGATGGATCCCATCGTGCTCTCGTCCCTGCTGACGGCGCTGAAGATCAAGGGGGAGTCCCCGAGCGAAATCGCCGGCGCCGCCAGCGCCCTGATTGCCGCCGCCAAGCCCTTCCCGCGCCCGGATTACGACTTCTGCGACATCGTCGGCACCGGGGGCGATGGCCTGCACACCATCAACGTCTCGACCCTGTCGGCGCTGGTCGGTGCCGAGTGCGGCATCAAGGTGGCCAAACACGGCAACCGCAGCGTCTCCTCCAAGACCGGCTCCTCGGATCTGCTGGATAAACTGGGGGTCCGCCTGGATGTGAGCCCGGAGCTGGCTCGCCGCTGCCTGGATGAGGAGAACGTCTGCTTCCTGTTCGCCCCCCACTATCACAGTGCCATGCGCCACGCCATGCCGGTGCGCAACGCCCTGAAGACCCGCACCATCTTCAACGTGCTGGGGCCACTCATCAATCCGGCGCGGCCGACCTATCAGCTGATGGGGGTCTACAGCCCGGCATTGGTCGAACCCATCGCCGAAACGCTGCGCCAGTTGGGGCTGACCCGCGGCATGGTGGTGCACGGAGCCGGGCTTGACGAGATCGCCATCCATGGCGTGAGCCAGGTGGCCGAGATCTGCGATGGCGCCATCCACCCGTACAGCCTGAGCCCGGCCGATTTTGGTCTGTCAGAGTTCCCGCTGGCCGCCATCCGCGGCGGTGAGCCGGAGGAGAACCGAGCCATCAGCGAGGCCATCCTGGCCGGTCGCGGCAGCGATGCCCAGAACAGCGCCATCGCCATCAATCTGGCGCCGCTGCTGGTGATGGGCGGCCGTGTCGATGACTTGAAACAAGGGGCCGAGCTGGTGCTCGCCACCCTGGCCAGCGGCAAGACGCTCGAACGCGTCAGCCGCCTGGCCGCCTTGAGCCACTCTGAGGAGCAACCAACCGCATGATCAACCTAGAATCCATCAACCAGACGGTGCTCGGCAAGATCATCGCCGACAAGCAGCTGTGGGTGGCGGCCCGCAAGAGCGCCCAACCGCTGGCCGAATTTATCGACACCCTGGTTCCCAGCGATCGGGACTTCACCGGCGCCCTGTCCGGTGAGCGCACCGGCTTCATTCTCGAGTGCAAGAAGGCCTCTCCCTCCAAGGGGCTGATCCGCCACGACTTTGATCCGGCCGCCATCGCCCGCATCTACGACCGTTACGCCGCCGCCATCTCGGTGCTGACCGACGAGAAGTACTTTCAGGGCAGCTTCGATTTTCTGCCGCTGGTACGCGCTCAGGTGTCGGTCCCCGTGTTGTGCAAAGACTTCATCATCGACCCTTACCAGATCTATCTGGCCCGTCACTATCAGGCCGATGCCGTGCTGCTGATGCTCTCGGTGCTGACCGACCGCGCCTACAGCGAGCTGGCCGCCGTGGCCAGCAGCCTGCAGATGGGGATCCTGACCGAAGTCAGCAACGAGGAGGAGCTGGAGCGGGCCATCGCCCTAGGCGCCAAGGTGGTGGGCATCAACAACCGCAACCTGCGCGATCTCACCATCGATCTGAACCGTACCAAGCAGTTGGCGCCAAGGCTGCCGAGCGATCGCATCGTCATCTGCGAATCGGGGATCCACAACCACGCCCAGGTCAAGGAGCTCAGCAGCTATGCCAACGGCTTTTTGGTCGGCTCCTCGCTGATGGGGCAAACCGATGTGGATCTGGCCTGTCGCCAACTGATCCTGGGGCAGAACAAGGTCTGTGGCCTCACCACCCCGGAGGCCGCCCAAGCCGCCTACCAGGTCGGTGCGGTGCACGGCGGCCTGATCTTCGTCGGCAAGAGCCCGCGCTGCGTCGATATTCCCCAGGCCAAGACGGTGATGGCCGGCGCGCCGCTGCGCTATGTCGGCGTGTTCCAGAATGCCGAGCTCGACACCGTGCTGCAGACCGTCCGCCAGTTGGGTCTGGCCGCCGTGCAGTTGCACGGTCAGGAGGACGCCGACTACATCAATGCCCTGCGCTCGGCGCTGCCGGAGAGCTGCCAGATCTGGAAGGCGGTCGCCATCGGTGAGCAACTGCCACGGCATGCGCTGCAGGAGCTGGCCAATCAGGTCGATCGCATTTTGCTGGATACCCAGGTCGGCCAGCAGAGCGGCGGTACCGGCCAAGCCTTCGACTGGACCCTGCTGGACGAACTCGACAAGACCCAGCTGATGCTGGCCGGCGGCATCAATCCGGACAATGCCCAGAGTGCCAGCCAGGTGGGCTGCCTCGGGTTGGATCTGAATTCAGGCGTGGAGTCGGCCCCCGGCATCAAGGATGCCGACAAACTCCAGCGCGTCTTCACGGCGCTACGCGCCTACTAAGCCCACGGCACAGCTTAAGGCTTAGCCTCTTACTTTAAGGACAATTGTGTATGACTCTGCTCAACCCCTTCTTCGGCGAATTTGGCGGCATGTATGTGCCGCAGATCCTGGTTCCGGCGCTGTTACAGCTGGAAAAAGCCTTCCTCGATGCCCAGGCCGATCCGGCGTTTCACGCCGAGTTTCGCGCCCTACTGACCGAATATGCCGGCCGGCCGACCCCGCTGACCCTGTGCCGCAACCTGACCAAGGGCACCAAGACCAAGCTCTACCTCAAGCGTGAAGACCTGCTGCACGGTGGCGCCCACAAGACCAACCAGGTGCTGGGACAAGCCTTGCTGGCCAAGCGCATGGGCAAGACCCGCATCATCGCCGAGACCGGCGCCGGTCAACACGGGGTGGCCACCGCCCTGGCCTGTGCCCTGCTCGATCTGCCCTGCCGCATCTACATGGGGGCTGTCGACATGGAGCGCCAGAAGCCCAACGTCTTTCGCATGCGCCTGATGGGGGCTGAAGTGGTGGCGGTGCACGCCGGCTCCTCCACCCTCAAGGATGCCTGCAACGAGGCGATGCGCGATTGGACTGCCAACTACGAAGACACCCACTACATGCTGGGCACCGCCGCCGGCCCGCACCCCTTCCCGACCATAGTGCGTGAATTCCAGCGCATGATCGGCGAGGAGGCCAAGGAGCAGGTGCAGCAGGTGGAACACCGTCTGCCGGACGCGGTCATCGCCTGCGTCGGCGGTGGCTCCAATGCCATCGGTCTGTTCGCCGACTTCATCGAAGAGAGCGGCGTGCGCCTCATCGGCGTCGAGCCCGCCGGCCACGGCATCGACAGCGGCGAGCACGGTGCCACTCTGGGTCAGGGCAGCAAGGGGGTCTTCTTCGGCATGCACTCCTACCTGATGCAGGATCAGCACGGCCAGGTCGAGGAGTCCTACTCCATCTCGGCGGGGCTGGACTTCCCCTCCGTCGGTCCGCAACACGCCCACCTGCAGGCCATCGGCCGCGCCGAATATGTCTCCATCACCGATCAGGAGGCGCTGGACGCCTTCCAGGAGCTGGCCCGTCACGAGGGGATCATCCCGGCGCTGGAGTCCTCCCACGCCCTGGCCTACGGCCTGAAGATGGCCCGCGAGAATCCCGAGCGGGAACAGCTGCTGATCGTCAATCTCTCCGGTCGTGGTGATAAGGATATCTTCACCGTCGCCGACATTTTGCAAAAGCAAGGAGCCCTGTAATGAGCCGTTATGCCGAACTGTTTGCCCATCTGGCCGCCAAAAACGAGGGCGCCTTCGTACCGTTCGTCACCCTAGGCGATCCCAACCGGGAGCTCTCGCTGCAGATCATTGATGCCCTGGTGGCCGGTGGCGCCGATGCCCTGGAGCTGGGCATCCCCTTCTCGGATCCGCTGGCCGATGGCCCGACCATTCAGGATGCTACCAGCCGCGCCCTGAATGCCGGCACCACCCCGGATAGCTGCTTCGAGATGCTGGCCGCCATCCGCGCCAAGTACCCCAGCCTGCCCATCGGCCTGCTGCTGTACGCCAACCTGGTCTACGCCAAGGGGATCGACACCTTCTATCAACGCGCCGCCGCATCCGGTGTCGATTCGGTGCTGGTGGCCGACGTGCCGGTCGAGATGTCCGCCCCCTACAAGGCGGCCGCCGATAAGGCCGGTGTCGCCGCCATCTTCATCGCGCCGCCCAACGCCGATGACGCCACCTTGCAGAAGGTGGCCGAGTTAGGCGCCGGCTACACCTATCTGCTCAGCCGCGCCGGGGTAACCGGTACCGAGACCCGGGCGGGCAAGCCGGTAGGCCACCTCATCGAGGCGCTGACCAAATTCCAGGCCGCCCCCTCGCTGCTGGGCTTTGGCATCAGCGAACCGGCTCAGGTCAAGGAGGCGATTGCATCAGGTGCCGCCGGTGCCATCTCCGGCTCGGCGGTGGTCAAGATCATCGAGAAGAACCTGGCTGACCCAGCCCAGATGCTGGCGCAGCTGGAGCAGTTTGTGCGGCAGATGAAGGCCGCCACGGCCTACTGATAAAAGCAGGGAAATAGGGATAACGAGAGGGGTCAACACCGAGGTGTTGACCCCTCTTACTATTCCGGTAGTCAGGAAGCCGCGACGCGGTAGCGCGCAGCGGCACTCAGGATTTGCCGCTATGTGCCAAGACCCGCAGCAGGCGCTGGTGCCACCCCGGTTGGGTATTGTCCAGGGCGTAGAGCTCGGCATCGAGCGCGGCATCGTCACCGAAGGTATACAGGGGTTGCCATTTCTTCTTGCCGGCCAGCCACACGGCGGCGTACTCCTCGAGCGTATCGAAGTAGACCGCCAGCGTAGTCGGCTGAAAGCGGCGAATAAACCGGTACAGTCCGGCCAGCTCCTCTTCCCAATCATTGTCATCGAGTTGCAGATCGATAAAGGCTGCCAGCTCACCCTGCTGGGTGATGGCATCGGCCGCCGGCAACTGCTCGACCGCCTCAATCCGTTCGGCCTCCTCCGGCTCAACCTCATCGGCAAAGGGCAGGCTGGTAGCCGGGTCAAAATAGTAGCGGCACGCCTGCAATTGCGCGGGCGTGGTAAATTCACAATACAGAGTGGCATCCATGACTAACTAAATCCTTCATTAAATATGCGTCGCTAGCAGACATAACCGCACGGGCAGCGGCTTGTACCCAGATATTCATTTTTGAAGTCAATAATCCGAGAGAATTCACGACCCTCATCTGATTTTATTTTCTGCCACAAATCAGCCATTTCAACCGGTAATTGTCGCGTTTCAAAAATGTTCTTCCACTCCTCAGCTAATTGACGACGAGCGGGGAGTTCATCGGGAACAGCCAGCTCATCGAAATAGCAGACACACTGCATAAACGGTATCAGGTCTTTCAATTCCGATATGGGTGTAGTGTTATAATCGATCGAGCTGTAGGCATATTCAGCCATATACTGCTGCCGGCAATATGGATAGCGGGTGATGCCCAGCATAAAAAACAGCGCTGGGCCAAGATAGACTTCGAATGCCCATTCAGGCTTATCGGGTTGGCTATGATATAACAACTCACCTTTATTGTCATATTTATGCGGCGGCTGGCAACGCTCACCATAAAACACTCGAGCGTAGATACTATCTAAGCCGCTAAACATACCGGCATTGCCTAATTCAACAAAAATGTCCCCTTGCGCACCTCGAATGCCAGCATCTTCAGCATTTCGATAGCAGGCCAGAGATTGCTGCATATCGGAATAGTCATCAATGGCATCATAGATGATTTTCAGTTGCTCATAGGTCTGCAAGGGGTGCAGCAGCATTAAATAGAAACTGCTGCGAAAGGATATCAAATGAAATCTATCCCAATCCATGTTCCCGCTCAGATAGAATTCGCGCAGCACCGGAATATCCTTGCGCTTGCACTGATTTATATACAGCAACCGTTTTTCCAGATCCTTCCACTGCAACTTACGGGCCTTCACCCACTTCTTATCCGAAACCTGCCAATCACTGCTGTTATATTCTCTTAACATGACAGATCAACCTCCATTTCTAATATGCGGCGTTCACCATTCGTCTGAATCCATCCAAGATGGATTGTGGGTGCCAATCATATCCGTTATTCCATCCATAAACCTGGATCGTCGCAACGGAAACCGCCTATTGCGGCGCCAGCCCCGCTAACAATCCAACCGCTGAATGACGCGCCATCAGTGCAATACATCTGGATCATTGAGCAAGGGGTCATGCAACTCAGGGATGAGCTGCCCCTCCTGGCCTGGGCATTCACTGCGACTGGGGAAGCCCTGCTGCCAGCTCAACTGCTTGGCCGCCAGCCACCCCTTGATGGTCTCTGCATCGGTCGGTTGTTTTTTATAGTCACCATCCACCAACGCATAATGAACAAACAGTTCATCTTTTTTGGCAAAGCCTTTTTTGGCATCACCAACATTGAGTGACTCGAAATATTTACGCCATAGAATGATATCTTGTATTCCATCGTCATTGGTATCACCGAAGAAGAGTTTACCGAAAGAGCGATAGCCTCGTTCATAACTGCCATAAATATCACCAAGATCATAAATGTACTGGGGAAGACCGGTAGAGTTGGTCCAACCATTAACCCCATCTTGGTCTTTCACTGGGGCATAGGCATTGTCATATTCTAATAGTGATGAGAATATGACCTTATTGACCCGAGTAGAGAAAATAGCCAAGCTAGATGGCCCCCGCCCGCCAAACAAAACAAACAACTCAGATAGACCATCTTTATCCAAATCCGTATAGCGAAGTGGGCTTTTCCATAAACATCCTGAACCACTGAGTCCTGCATAGTATTCATATGCTGGCTCCATTTTCTGTTTATTTAACTGTTCGCCAAGCTTGCGTTCCAATGCGACATCGGTTCGAATTGTCAAATCCCAACCTCCAAGATATTTTTTACCAGCGACATCAAATAGACGAAGCATGGGCTTTTCATACAGCGCATAATAAAGCGAACCAGTGCCAAAATTAGTAAACGTCATCGGACTTAGTGGATTACCAAGATTCAGATCGACCGCTTGTTTAGCCATAAATTTTGCAATATTTCTGACAGAATCTAAATCATCAGCCGCATACGCTCGTTCTGGCACCGGCTGTTTTTCCGCCGCATTAACGGTGCCGGTTATACAAAATAATATCCATAACAACGCGGTTATATAAATAGACACGCTTCATTCCTTAAATTAATACGCCTTCACCATTCGTCTTCATCCATTCGAGATGGATTGTGGGTGCCAATCATATCCGCCATTCAATAAGTAAACCAGGATCGTCGCAACGAAAAACAGATGGTCAAAAGCCTGGGTGACGGGTTTGTGGTTGCCCGCAGCCACCAAGGCAGCCAACCGACCACCCGTGCGATGGCATCGACGATAGCCACTCTCTGGATAACCTGCTTTTTTTCCCCGCCCAGTGCCGTTAGACTGGGGCCTCGCTTTTGCTGAGGTTCAGCCATGAAACAGTTTTTCGACTTTATCCCGCTGCTGGTGTTCTTCGCGGTCTACAAGTTCTATGACATCTACACCGCCACCGCCGCCTTGATGGTGGTGACCGTGCTGCAGATCGCCATCACCTGGTTCACCCTGCGCAAGCTGGAGAAGATGCACCTCATCACCCTAGGGATGGTGCTGGTGTTTGGCGGCTTCACCCTCTTCTTCCACGACGATGCCTTCATCAAGTGGAAGGTGACCGTCATCAACCTGCTCTTCTCCGCCGCCCTGCTGGTCAGCCAGTTCGTGCTGAAAAAGCCGCTGATCAAGCAGATGCTGGGCAAGGAGATGCAGCTGCCGGATGCCATCTGGCGTCGGGTCAATCTGGCGTGGGCGGGCTTCTTTGCCGTGGCCGCCGCCACCAACACCTATATCGCCTTCAACCTGCCGCAAGAGGTATGGGTCAACTTCAAGGTGTTCGGTCTACTCGGCATGACGCTGCTGTTTACCGTCGCCACCGTGTTCTACCTTTATCGACACCTACCTGCCGAGCAGGAAAAATAACTCAAACCAGAGGCGCCTTGTGCGCCTCTGCTGTCTCATCGACCGAACGAGCCAAGGAGTGCTTATGTGGTACCTGATCTATTCCGAAGATGTCGCCAACAGCCTGCCCCTGCGCAAGGAAGCCCGCCCCGCCCATCTGGCCCGCTTGCAGGCCCTCAACGATGCCGGTCGTCTGCTGCTGGCGGGCCCGAACCCTGCCATCGATGCCGATGATCCGGGCGAAGCCGGCTTTACCGGCAGCACCGTCATCGCCGAGTTTGCCAGCCTGAGCGAGGCGCAAGCCTGGGCCGACGCCGACCCCTATGTCGCCGCCGGAGTCTATGCCAAGGTCACCGTCAAGCCACTGAAAGTCACCGTCAAACCGGAACAAGCCTTCTTCTAAACCGCCGCGTCTTTGCCGGATCTCCAGCAGGGCGGCAGCAAGCCGCCCTGTTTGTTTTCCGCCCTGTTGCACCCTCATCAACCATCCACCCTGTTGGCTCTCGCTCTCGAACGAGCGACTCTTGCTCGCAGGACATCGACCGGGAAACGCACGCCGACACGCCTGCACCAGCCTCAAGCGATTGCACCCATAAAATTGTCTGAACTTGTGGTTTTGCACTACTTAATAGCAAATAATGCAGATATATATATGGCAAAGGTTTTGCACTACAGTGAGCATCGCATCCGGATCCGGGATGCTCCGTCAGGAGAACAAGATGAAAGTTTCAGTCATAGGTTCAGGCGCAGTCGGCGTCTCTGTCTGTCAATACCTACTGCTCAACGGCGCCTGTGACAATCTGGTGCTGGTCGATTTGAACGACGAGAAGGCCAAGGGCGAGATCCTCGATTTCGGTCATACCACCTCGCTGACCTTCAGCCGCAACGTCAAGCTGACTCACGGCCACTATGCCGACTGCGCCGGCAGCCGCCTGGTCATCATCACCGCCGGGGCGCAAATCAAGCAGGGGCAGACGCGCGATGAGCTGGCGCAGATCAATGCCCGCATCACGGTGGAGATCGCCCACGAGCTGGAGCGGGTCGCCCCCGAGGCCATCTTGCTATTTGCCACCAATCCGGTGGATCTGGTGACCCGCTTCGTCATCCGCAACACGGGCTACCCGGCCGAGCGGGTGATCAGCGCCGGCTGCGTGCTTGATTCCGCCCGTTTCATGAAAATCGTCGCCGACCAGGTGGGGCTCGATCCGAAAAACGTCATGGGCTATGTGCTGGGTGAACACGGCAATACCAGCTTCATCCCCTGGAGTATCACCAACATCGGCGGCCTGTCGCTGGATGCCTGGTGCGACATGGTGGGACGCCCACGCCTCGATCCGGCGCAGTTGCTAGAGGAGGTCAAACAGGCTGGCTTTGAAATCTTTCAGCGCAAGCAAAATACCAACCACGGCATCGCCGCCAGCCTCTACCGGATCGTGCAGGCCATTCTGTTCAACGAAGGGTCGATCCTGCCCATCGGCGTATGGCTCACCGGGCAATATGGCATCGAGGATTGCGTGCTGAGTGTGCCGACGCTGGTGACCAGTCGCGGTGTCGAACAGATACTCGAATATCCGCTGACTCCGGATGAACTGGCCCAATTGCAGCAATCGGCCACCTACCTGCAGCAACTGGCGGCCCAGGTCAGCCAGACCACCGGCCTGCGATAACGGCAGAGCACAAGACCCGACCGC
The DNA here is from genome assembly GCA_041441555.1 of Aeromonadaceae bacterium. Classification (GTDB taxonomy): domain Bacteria; phylum Pseudomonadota; class Gammaproteobacteria; order Enterobacterales; family Aeromonadaceae; genus Pseudaeromonas. The sequence goes on along the minus strand of JASDSW010000087.1, from coordinate 4,233 downwards.
CAGGAAACAACCAAGCCAGAGCAAGACTCTGGCTTCAAACGCTCAATAACACCTGGTCGCCCAGCGCTCCGACGGTTCGCTAATTACCAGCTACGGGCCACAAACGAGGGGTTGAGGATCTCCGCCTTGCTGTAACGCAGCGGCGTTCCCTCCAGGGTCTCGACTCGCCCTCCCGCTCCCTCGAGGATCGCCTGCGCGGCGGCGGTATCCCACTCGCAGGTCGGTGCCAGACGCGGGTAGAGATGGGCTCGCCCCTCGGCCAGCAGGCAGAATTTCAACGAACTGCCGACACTGATGAGCTCATACTCCCCCAGGGTTGCCAGATAGGCTTGCGTTTGCTGATTGCTGTGCGAGCGGCTGCCCACCACCTGGAGGGGTTCGCCGGCGATAGGCGCCCGCCCCCGGATCGCCTGAATGCCGCGATCACTGCGTCGCCAGGCGCCCAGGCTCGCCCCCCCCCAATAGGTCAGACCCGGCACCGGCACATGGACCACCCCGAAGATCGGAGCCCCCTCGCGGATCAGCGCCAGGTTGACGGTGAACTCGCCATTGCGCTGAATGAACTCCTTGGTGCCGTCCAGCGGATCCACCAACCAGTAACAAGGGCTCTGGGTTCGCAGCAGCTTGCGCTCAGGGCTCGACTCCTCGGAGACCACGGGCCACTGCGGCGTCAGTTGCTCCAGCGCCTGTTCAATCACCCGGTGAGCGGCCTGATCCGCCTGGGTTAGCGGGCTCTCATCGTCCTTGACTGTTACCTTTATCGGGCCGTCATAGACTCCCAGAATGGCTCGCCCGGCCTCTTCGGACAGGGTAAGTAGGGATTCGATCAGTTTGTCTGTCAGTTGCATCATGCTATTTCCTCGTGATGGCTCATCTTAGCGCGCGGGGAAACGCGGTTCTAATACCAAAAATCAATGCCTTATAGCCAATCGCGCGGCCCGGAGCTGCCAAGCACGGTAATGCCTCCTCTCGCCAACTGCCGCTTGCCACAGTGCTGGACTACCAATTTTTCATCGATGCTTACGGCGCTTCACCCATTCACCATCAGGAGAACTCGATGAAATTCAAACCAACTGTTTTTGCCCTGTTACTGGCGGCCCAACCTTTTATCGGCAACATGGCACTGGCGGCCGACGACCTGGCTGTCGCCACCGAGGCACCCGCCAAGCAACAGGTCCAGAGCAGCAAGCTCAACATCAATACCGCCACCGCCGAGCAATTTATGGCACTCAAGGGGATTGGCAAGAAGAAGGCTGACGCCATCATCACCTGGCGCACCGAACATGGCGGTTTCAAAACCCTCGAAGAGCTGGCCGAGGTCAAGGGCATCAGTGAGCGCTTCGTCAGCGAACATCAGGCCGAGTTGACACTCAACTAACCCGGGTAGCCGAACGCAGTTGCTAACTGGCCCGTGCGTTCGGCTCTTTTTCAACCGTTCCTCATCCGGAATCCGATTGGAGCATCTGCCAAGCTCGGCTATCATATCGACAGCGACTCGCTGTCCAAGCAAGGATGAGAAATGAAAAAAGAAGTCATTGTGCGCAAGGCTGTGATACCGGTTGCAGGTCTGGGTACCCGCATGTTGCCTGCCACCAAGGCGATCCCCAAAGAGATGTTACCCGTGGTCGACAAGCCGCTGATCCAGTACGTGGTCAAAGAGGCCATCGCGGCGGGGATCAAGGAGATCATCCTGGTGACTCACTCCAGTAAGAACTCCATTGAAAACCATTTCGACAAGAGCTTCGAACTCGAAGCGACCCTGGAAAAACGGGTCAAGCGTCAGCTGCTGGCCGAAGTGCAAAACATCTGTCCCAAGGATGTCACCATCATGCACATCCGCCAGGGGGAAGCCAAAGGCTTGGGCCACGCGGTCCTCTGCGCCCACCCGCTGGTCGGTGACAACCCATTCGCCGTGCTGCTTCCGGATGTCTTGATCGACGAGGTCGCCAGCGATCCGCTCAAGGATAACCTGGCCGAGATGGTAAAACTGTTTGTGGAGACCTCGGTCAGCCAGATCATGGTCGAGCCGGTGCCTCAAGAGAAGGTCAGCGAATACGGGATAGCCAACATCAATGGTGAACGGCTGGCGGCGGGGGAATCGCTGCCGATGACCGAGATCGTCGAAAAACCGGCCGTCAAGGATGCCCCCTCCAACCTGGCCGTGGTCGGCCGTTACGTGCTCTCTGCCAACATCTGGCCACTGCTCGAGAAAACCCCGTTGGGGGCTGGTGACGAGATCCAGCTGACCGACGCCATCGCCATGCTGATGGAGAAAGAACAGGTCAACGCCTATTTCATGAAGGGCAAGAGCCACGATTGCGGCAGCAAGCTCGGCTATATGAAGGCCAACATCGAGTATGGTCTGCGCCATAAGAGCATCGGGGCCGACTTCCAGGCTTACCTCAAAGAGGTGGTGGCCCGTCTGGATTAATCGTCGGCCAACCACACGCGATCAGGGGGCGGTTTATCCGCCCTTTTTCTTGCCTGCCATCCACATTCAATCCTTGCGCCCCCGCAAAGCAAACTCGACCACGCAAACGTTTTTCACTCTACAAAAGCAGACTGCAGCAAATCATCCATCTGAATTATTAGATCCCAACCAACGATTAAACCAATTAATTGACCAATATTCTGGATTTTCATCTAACGCTGTTTTATAACATCTGCCGCTCGCTGAGCGAGAACACAATAACAACAGAATCAAGGTGAAGTTCATGTCCAAATCCATACAAAATCCAGCAGGAACCCTCTGGGGCCACCCCAAGGGGTTGTTTCTGCTATTCGGTACCGAATTGTGGGAACGATTCTCCTACTACGGTATGCGTGCCCTGTTGGTGCTTTATCTGACCGCCCAAACGACCGCCGGCGGTCTGGGTTGGAGCGAAGCGGATGCTCTGAAGCTCTACGGCATCTATACCGGGCTGGTCTACATCACCCCGCTGATCGGGGGTTGGTTGGCCGATAGCTTCCTGGGCCAGCGCCGCGCCATTATCTTCGGTGCCATCATGATGGCAGCCGGTCAATTTACCCTGGCTCTGCCCCACGCCATGTTCCCCGGCCTCGTCGATCAGGTGTTCTATGTCGGTCTGGCCCTGTTGATCGCCGGCAACGGCATGTTCAAACCAAACATTTCCACCATGGTCGGTGACCTGTATGAGCAGGGCGATCACCGCCGTGATGGCGCCTTCACCATCTTCTACATGGGTATCAATCTGGGCGCTCTGCTGGCTGGTTTCGTGGCCGGTGCGGTCGCCGCAGAATGGGGCTGGCAAGCTGGTTTCGTCGCCGCTGGTATCGGCATGCTCTTCTCCTTGGTGATCCAGGCCTTCTTTGCCCAACGTTACCTCGGTGACATCGGCAAGGTCTCTGCCGCCAAGCGCTCAGCCGCCCTGCGCAGCTCGGCACAAAAAACGCCGTTGACCAAGCAGGAAGTGGATCGCATCAAGGTCATTCTGGTGATGGGTCTGTTCACCATCATCTTCTGGGCTGGCTTCGAGCAGGCCGGTGGCCTGATGAACCTCTACACCGAGAACTACACCGATCGCATGATCGGCAGCTTCGAAGTTCCGACCGCCTGGTTCCAATCCCTGAACCCCTTCTTCATCATCACCCTGGCTCCGCTGGTTGCCGCCATCTGGGTAAAACTGGGCCAACGCGAGCCGAGTTCACCGGTGAAGTTCGCCATGGGACTGGGTTTCCTGGCACTGGGCTTCCTGTTCATGATCGGCGCCGTGCTGGAACAAGGGGGCGATACCACGGTCAAGACCTCCATGTTCTGGCTGGTGGGCGCCTTCTTGTTCCACACCCTCGGTGAGCTGTGCCTCTCCCCCATCGGACTCTCCATGGTCACCAAACTGGCACCGCTGCGTTTGGCCTCGCTGATGATGGGCGCCTGGTTCGGCTTCGTCGCACTGGCCAACTATGCCGCCGGCATGATCGGCTCCTTCGTCGGTGAAGCAGGCCCCATGGCCATCTTTGGTGGTATCGCCGCCACGGCCGTCGTCTGCGGCGGGATCCTGCTGACCTTTGCCAACAAGCTGATCTACTGGATGCACGGTGCCGAAGGCCATGTCGAAGAGCCGCAACACACCGCGGATGACGTGGTCGTCACCCAACACTAAACCCGCGTGAAGCAGTAAAAATCCATAAACAAAAGCCCCCGATTTCGGGGGCTTTTGGGCCTTGTTGATCAAATCCAAAGTAGGATGGTCGCTCCCCCACCCGCCGGGCGGG
>JASDSW010000086.1:0-9177 GCA_041441555.1 Aeromonadaceae bacterium | reverse complement strand
GATTTTTACACAGCCTGAGGATCGGTCAATGGATCCTTAACTGATCGGCATTACGACCCGAGGGTCGCCTTATTGGTGCGCTTTGGCCGGGAAGTTACTTCTTCTCGCGGCTGTGCAGCCCCTTCTTCTCCAGCTGGCGGTAGATCATGGTTTGCTGGCAGATGGTCACGATGTTGGAGACCAGCCAGTACAGGGTCAGACCGGACGGGAACCAGAGGAACATGAAGGTGAAGATGATGGGCATGAACTGCATCACCTTCTGTTGCATCGGATCGGTCACCGTGGTCGGGCTCATCTTCTGGATCCACCACATGGTGGCACCCATCAGCAGCGGCAGCACATAGTAGGGGTCCTTGACCGACAGGTCAGTCAACCACAAGGCAAACGGTGCGTGGCGCAGCTCGACGGATTCCATCAGCGTCCAGTAGAGGGCGATGAAAATCGGCATCTGGATCAGGATCGGGAAGCAGCCGCCCAGCGGGTTGACCTTCTCCTGCTTGTAGAGCTCCATCATGGCCTGGGACATCTTCTGGCGATCGTCACCGAAGCGTTCACGCAGGGCGGTCAGCTTGGGTTGCAGCATCCGCATCTTGGCCATGGAGGTGTACTGGGCCTTGGTCAGCGGATACATGGCACCGCGCACGATCAGGGTGATCAGGATGATGGCAACCCCCCAGTTGCTGACCAGGCTGTGCAGGAACTGCAGCAGTTGGAACAGCGGTTGGGCGATGAACCAGAGCCAGCCGTAGTCGACGGTCAGATCCAGGTGCTTGGCGACCGTGGCCATTTCATCTTGCAGCTTCGGCCCGATCCACAGGGTGGAGCCTAAGGTTACCGTCGCACCCGCGGCCACGTTGGCAACCGGTTCTTTCAGACCAATAATCGCTTCCTGCCCGTTGGCGACGACCCGGCTGTACAGATGATTCTGTCCCTTGGTATCGCCAGCCCAGGCGGTGACAAAGTAGTGTTGCAGCATGCCAACCCAGCCACCAGTGGTGCTGGTGTTCAGGCTGGTTTCCTTCATGTTGTCGAACGTTTCTTTCTGGTAGCGCACATCGGTCGTGGAGTAAGCGGCACCTCGATAGGCACTGGCCATCAGGGCGTGTCCCTGTTGATCGTCCGGTGCGGCAACCGTCTGCTTGAGCTGGCCGTAGAATTGCAGTTCCAGCGGTTTGCTGCCGCTGTTGGTAACCTGATAATCGACCCCCACCGTGTACTGACCGCGGGTCAGCACGAACTGTTTGGTGAAGGTGATGCCATCGGCGTTAGTCCAGGTCAGGGGGACGACCAGCTTCTCTTGGCCGTCAGCCAGTTGGTAGTCGGTCTGGGTGCTGGTATAGGTCGGGCGCCCCTCGGCACGGCTGTCCGGGCCATCGCGACCAATCAGACCACTCTGGGCAATGTAGACGCGACCTGGCTTATCCATCAGCAGGGCGAACGGTTCTTTTGAATCTTGAGCAACCGTGTGCTGCAACAGCTTGGCAGAGACGATGTCGCCACCCTGAGTGTCAATTTGCAGGGCCAGCAAGTCGGAACTCACGGTGATCAGCTTGCGCTCGCGAGGAGCTGCCTTCTCGGCTGGCACATCGCCCGCTTGGGCACTGACCGAGGCTTCCGGGACAGAGCTGTCACTCTGCGTGGTGGGGACGGGTTGTGGCTTCGGGGCCTTGTCGGCATTCCACTGTTGCCACAGCAGGAAGCTGACGATCAGCAATCCAATGACAAGTAGGTTACGTTGAGATTCCATAGTTATTTGCTTCGCTTCTTCGGCTTGGGTTGCGGGACCGGGTCATAGCCCCCAGCGTGTAAAGGGTGACATTTTAATAGACGTTTGATGCCTAACCAAACGCCTTTTATGAGACCGTGCAGGCAGATTGCTTCAATGGTGTACTGGGAACAGCTCGGATGGAAGCGGCAACGCGGTCCCAACAGCGGACTGATGACTGTTTGATAGAGTCGAATGAGCTTAATGGCTAGCCATTGCAGCGGCGAGACAGGGTGCGCCATAACTTATCCAGCAGGTGGCTAATCTCGGCGTTGCTCAGTTGGCCGATACCGGCTTTGGCAATCACGACAATATCGATGGCTGGCAGTTCATGTTGCTGGTGCCGAAAACTTTCGCGGGTCAGCCGCTTGATGCGATTGCGCCAGACGGCTCGCTTGAGTGCTTTTTTGGGCACGGTGAGGCCGAGGCGTGGATGGCCTAGCTCATTGGGTTTGGCAAGCAATGTCAGATGAGGAGAGGCAGCCCGGACAGGCTCATTGAAGACATTTTTGAAATGTTCGGGAGTTAACAGACGTAACTCCCGAGGGAAGGCGTGATTAGCCATTCACAGTGGTCAGGCGAGCACGACCCTTGGCGCGACGGCGAGCCAGAACCTGACGGCCATTCTTGGTGGCCATACGGCTGCGGAAACCGTGGTTACGAGCGCGCTTCAGTACTGAAGGATTAAAAGTACGTTTCATAGCATTATCCGTTGGTTTAACTGTACAGTTTGGATAGTCCCACACATGGACACAGTCGATGCTGAGTAGGGCGACCCGATAAAAAGAGGCCGAATTCTAAACAGATTCGTGAGTTGCGTCAATCTGAGGGGGCGGGGAGTTCATCCTTATCTGCCCGAACAGAGCAGGCAAGAACCCCATCCCCGAGGATCCTCACGGATCGGGGCCAGGCATTATACCCGGCCGCCGAGCGGAGACAAGCCAAGGATCATCGGATCCTGGGGGCTTTTCGCGATATTTGCGGCAGAGGTTGATCGCCGATTGCCCACAGGGATCCGGCTTCGGCTTCGTTGCGGCCACATCGATTCGTCATTGCCGGCCAGTTTTCCGGCGGCAACAGCCATCTCGCGGGTAAACAAGAGTCAAATGAAGAGTTAACTGTTGCTTTTCTGTTGATAAGGTGTGGGTAATGTGCTCTGTATGAACCGCTTTATTCACACCACCGCGAAATGTCAAGCCGCAAATTTGGCAAGATCCTGCCACTCGATCTGGTGATCCAGAAGCCGAAAACGTAGAATACCGGATCTTCGATTTCCCTCTTTCATATGGAGTGTACTGTGACAGCTTCGCTATGGCAGCAATGCCTGAACCGGCTGCAGGATGAGTTGCCTTCGGGAGAATTCAGCATGTGGATCCGGCCGCTACAAGCGGAGTTGAGTGACAGAATGCTCACTCTCTATGCCCCGAATCGATTCATCCTCGATTGGGTTCGTGACAAGTACCTGTTGCGGGTCAATGCGCTGATCGCCGAGTTCTGCGGCGCCGATGCCCCGGCCCTGCGTTTTGACATCGGCAGCCGCAATCATGCCGCTGCTCCGCTTGTGAATAAGCCGGTTACTGGCCGTGCCGCGCCAGTCAGCGGGCCGAGCTGGGGCGACAAGCCCGATTCCAAGCCGGAGATCAACCACAAGAGCAACGTCAACGTCACCTATACCTTCGAAAATTTCGTCGAGGGTAAGTCCAACCAGTTGGCGCGCGCCGCGGCCAGCCAGGTGGCGGATAATCCGGGGACTGCCTATAACCCACTGTTTCTATATGGCGGTACCGGTCTGGGTAAGACTCACCTGCTCCATGCGGTGGGCAATGCCATCAAGGATCGCAACCCGGATGCCAAAGTGGTCTATATGCACTCCGAACGCTTCGTGCAGGACATGGTCAAAGCGCTGCAGACCAATGCCATCGAGGAGTTCAAACGCTATTACCGCAGCGTCGATGCCCTGCTCATCGATGATATCCAGTTCTTTGCCAACAAGGAGCGCTCCCAGGAGGAGTTTTTCCACACCTTCAATGCGCTGCTGGAAGGCAATCAACAGATCATCCTGACCTCGGATCGTTATCCGAAAGAGATCGATGGGGTCGAGGATCGGCTCAAATCCCGTTTTGGCTGGGGTCTGACGGTGGCGATCGAACCGCCTGAGTTGGAAACTCGGGTGGCGATCCTGATGTGCAAGGCCGAAGAGAACAAGATCCATCTGCCGGATGAGGTCGCCTTCTTCATTGCCAAGCGGTTGCGCTCCAACGTGCGTGAACTCGAAGGGGCATTAAATCGCGTCATCGCCAATGCCAACTTCACCGGGCGCGCCATCAACATCGATTTCGTGCGCGAAGCGCTGCGCGACCTGTTGGCGTTGCAGGAGAAGCTGGTCACCATCGACAACATCCAGAAGACGGTGGCCGAGTACTACAAGATCAAGGTGGCGGATCTGCTTTCCAAGCGGCGCTCCCGTTCGGTGGCCCGTCCGCGTCAGCTGGCCATGGCCCTGGCCAAGGAGTTGACCAACCATAGCTTGCCCGAGATCGGGGACGCCTTCGGCGGACGTGACCATACGACCGTGCTGCATGCCTGTCGCAAGATTGCCGAGCTGCGGGAAGAGAGCCACGACATCAAAGAAGATTATTCCAACCTGATCCGCACCCTATCCTCTTGATATAACGGAGCGTTTCGATGCTGTTTGCCATCAATCGTGAGACTCTTTTGCGTCCTTTGCAGCTGGTGTCTGGTTCCCTTGGGGGCCGCCCGACTCTGCCGATCCTCTCCAACGTGCTGTTGAATGTCGATGAGGATCGGTTGTCGATGACGGGTACCGATCTGGAAGTCGAGATGATTGGGCGTGTCATGCTGGAGCCGGGGACCCAAGCGGGCAAAACCACGGTGCCGGCCCGCAAACTGCTGGATATCTGTCGGGGCCTGCCCGAATCGGCCACCATCAGCTTTCAACTGGAGGCGGATCGCCTGATCCTGCGCTCCGGTCGCAGTCGCTTTTCGCTGTCGACCCTGCCTGCCGAAGAGTTTCCCAATATCGAAGATTGGGAGTCCCTGCTGGAGTTCGACATCAGCCAGCTGGAGTTGAAGCGCCTGATCGAATCGACCCAGTTTTCAATGGCCAGCCAGGATGTGCGTTATTACCTCAACGGCATGCTGTTCGAGGCCTCCGGCAAGAGTCTGCGTACCGTGGCGACGGATGGTCACCGCCTGGCGACGTGCCGCCGGGAGGTAGTGGAACAGGATCTGCCGGAGCAGCAGCTGATTTTGCCGCGCAAAGGGGTTCTGGAGCTGGTGCGTCTGCTGGACAACGATGACAAACCGATCCGTCTGCAGATGGGACGCAATAATCTGCGCGCGGTCTCCGAAGGCTTCGTGTTTACCTCCAAGCTGGTGGATGGCCGTTTCCCCGACTATCGCCGGGTTATGCCGCGCAACAGCGACAAGTACGTGTTGGCCGATCGGGAAGGGCTGCGTCAGGCCTTTGCCCGCGCCGCGATACTCTCCAACGACAAGCTGCGTGGCGTGCGCCTCAATCTGCAGGAAAACCTGCTGCGCATCACGGCGAACAACCCGGAGCAGGAAGAGGCCGAGGAGTTGCTCGATGTCTCCTACTCAGGTCCCGAATTGGAGATAGGTTTTAACGTCTCCTATGTGCTCGACGTACTGAATACGTTAAAATGTGAGCAGATCAAAATCAGCATGACCGATGCGAACAGCAGCGCGCTGCTGGAGGATGCCAGCAGCGATGCCGCCTTGTATGTGGTGATGCCGATGCGGCTCTAACCATGGCTCTGCTCCGGTTACAGGTCCGCGATTTTCGCAATATCCAGCTGGCAGAGTTGAGCCCCGGTAAGGGGCTCAATGTCTTGTTGGGGCGAAATGGCAGTGGCAAAACCAGTCTGCTGGAGGCCATTCACTATCTCGGATTGGGACGCTCGTTTCGTACCCACCTGACCAATCGGGTCATCGGTCATGGCGAAAAGTCGTTTACCCTGTTTGCACAAGTCGATTCGGCTCGGCAAGGCGTGATTCCTCTGGGCTTGTCCAAGAGTCGTACCGGGGAGACTCAGCTCAAGTTGTCAGGTCGCCCGGCGGAACGCCTGGCTCAGTTAGCCGAGATATTACCGCTGCAGTTGATTCATCCCGAAGGCTTCTCGCTGTTGACCGGCGGTCCGCAGCAGCGACGCGCCTTCATCGACTGGGGCGTGTTCCATGTGGAGCAGAGTTTCTTTCCGCTCTGGTCCCGGGTGCGCCGATTGCTGAAACAGCGCAACGCTCTGCTGCGGCAGAGCAACAGTTATGCCCCCCTGGCCTTCTGGGATCAGGAGTTGGCCAGGCTGGGCCTGCGGTTGGCCGAGCATCGCGAGCGCTACTGCGAGGCTCTGCTGCCGCTGTTGCAGGCGATCACTGCCGATTTTTTGCCGGAGTTTGATTTCAAGATCGCCTTTTATCCCGGATGGGATAGGCAGCGACCGTTGGAGCAATTGTTACAAGAGGGGTTTGATCGCGATCGGCTGATGGGCCACACCGCGATCGGGCCGCACAAGGCGGACCTGAGGCTGAAAGCCGATGGGGTGCCGGTACAGGATATGTTGTCGCGGGGACAGCTCAAGTTGCTGGTCTGTGCCATGCGCCTAGCGCAAGGGCTCTACCTGAACCAGCAGGGTGACCGGCAATGTATCTTTTTGATTGACGATTTTGCCTCCGAGCTCGACTCGGAGAAACGGCGTCGGTTGGCACAACGCTTGAAGCAGTGTGCCAGCCAGGTCTTCATCACCGCCATCGATGAGGCGCCATTGGCCGACATGATGTCGGAACTCGAGTGCCATCTGTTTCACGTGGAACGTGGCACTATTACCGAATATCAAGCACGTGAGAGCGAGAGTAAGACATGAGCGAAAACACTTACGACTCTTCGAGTATCAAGGTATTGAAGGGGTTGGACGCGGTACGCAAGCGTCCCGGCATGTATATCGGCGATACCGATGATGGCTCTGGTCTGCATCATATGGTGTTCGAAGTGGTCGATAACTCCATCGACGAGGCGTTGGCGGGTTACTGCAGCGAAATCCTGGTGAAGATCCACGCCGACAATTCGGTCTCGGTGCGGGATAACGGTCGCGGCATCCCCGTCGACATTCACGAGGAGGAGGGAGTTTCTGCAGCGGAAGTCATCATGACGGTTCTGCACGCCGGCGGTAAGTTCGACGACAACTCCTACAAGGTCTCCGGTGGTCTGCACGGCGTGGGTGTCTCGGTGGTTAACGCCCTTTCCGACAAGCTGCTGCTGACCATCCGTCGGGGCGGTCATGTCTACGAGCAGACCTACAACCTGGGTGATCCGGTGGCCCCGCTGAAGCAGATTGGCGATGCCGATAAGACCGGCACAGAGATCCGCTTCTGGCCGAGCCTGACCATCTTCACCAACATCGAGTTTCATTACGAGATCCTGGCCAAGCGCCTGCGGGAGCTCTCCTTCCTCAACTCCGGGGTCTCCATCCGCCTGGAGGATGAGCGTGATAGCCGCGAGCAGCATTTCCATTATGAAGGCGGTATCCGTGCCTTCGTGGAGTATCTGAATCAGAACAAGACGCCCATCCACCCCAAGGTGTTCTATTTCTCGCAAGAGCGTGACGATGGCATCTCGGTGGAAGTGGCGATGCAGTGGAACGACGCCTATCAGGAAAACGTCTACTGCTTCACCAACAACATCCCGCAGCGCGATGGTGGTACCCACCTTGCCGGATTCCGGGCGGCGCTGACCCGCACCCTGAACAACTACATGGATAAAGAGGGCTACAGCAAGAAGGCCAAGACCGCGACCTCCGGGGATGATGCCCGTGAAGGTCTGACAGCCATCGTATCGGTCAAGGTCCCGGATCCCAAGTTCTCCTCACAAACCAAAGACAAGCTGGTCTCTTCCGAGGTGAAGACGGCGGTTGAGCAGTGCATGGGGGAACGGCTGGACGAGTACCTGCTGGAAAACCCGGCTGATGCCAAGGTGGTGGTCAGCAAGATCATCGATGCGGCCCGTGCCCGTGAGGCGGCCCGCAAGGCGCGCGAGATGACGCGCCGCAAGGGGGCTCTGGATCTGGCGGGCTTGCCGGGCAAGCTGGCGGATTGCCAGGAGCGCGACCCGGCTCTCTCCGAACTCTACATCGTGGAAGGTGACTCGGCGGGCGGCTCAGCCAAGCAGGGGCGTAACCGCAAGTATCAAGCGATTCTGCCACTGAAGGGCAAGATCCTGAACGTCGAGAAGGCGCGCTTCGACAAGATGCTCTCTTCTCAGGAAGTCGCTACCCTGATCACCGCCCTGGGTTGTGGCATCGGTCGCGATGAGTACAACCCGGATAAGATGCGCTACCACAACGTCATCATCATGACCGATGCCGACGTCGACGGTGCTCACATCCGTACCCTGTTGCTGACCTTCTTCTACCGGCAGATGCCGGAGCTGATCGAGCGTGGCTACATCTATATTGCGCAACCACCGCTCTACAAGGTCAAGAAGGGTAAACAGGAACAGTACATCAAGGACGAAGATGTGCTGGTACAGTATCAGACCACCCTGGCGTTGGATGGTGCGGCGATCCACGTCAATGAGTCGGCTCCCGGCATCGGGGGTGAACAGCTTGAGCGTCTGGTCATGCAGTATCGTGCGGTGCAGAGCCTGATCGGTCGTATGTCCCGTCGTCTGCCGGAGGCTGTGCTGACGCAGCTCATCTATCAGCCGGCTCTGTCTTCGGAGCTGCTGCAGGATGAGGCGCGGGTGACTGAGTGGTGTGCCAACCTGCAACAGGTGTTGCTGGATCAGGGCACCAACGGTTCCCAGTTCACCATCGCGGTTGAACACAACATCGAACGGCAGCTCTACCTGCCGGTGGTCAGCCTGCGGCAACACGGGATCGACCATCGCTATCACCTCAGCTATGACTTCATCATCTCCAACGATTACAAGCAGATCTCGGCACTGGGCGCCCAGATTGCCCACTTGATCGAGGAAGGTGGCTATGTGAAGCGCGGTGAGAAGGTGAAGCCGGTGGCCAGCTTCGATGAGGCGATCAACTGGTTGGTTGATGAAGGCAAGCGCGGCGTCTACATCCAGCGCTATAAAGGGCTGGGTGAGATGAACCCGGAGCAGTTGTGGGAAACCACCATGGATCCGGCCAGCCGTCGTATGCTGCAGGTGACCATTGACGATGCGATTGCCGCCGATCAGCTGTTTGCGACCCTGATGGGCGATGCGGTTGAACCTCGGCGCGAGTTTATCGAAACCAACGCACTGAAGGTCGCCAACCTCGATTACTGATCCACGGGATCTGAGATACTAAAAAAGCCAGTCATCATGACTTAATGCCGATCAGTTAAGGATCCATTGACCGATCCTCAGGCTGTGTAAAAATCCG
>JASDSW010000085.1:0-47850 GCA_041441555.1 Aeromonadaceae bacterium | reverse complement strand
GCCCCCTTCTAGGGGGCTAATCAAAGCCACCTGCTATGCAGGTGGATTTTTACTGGTGTTCTGTTTTGGTGAGCTGCTGATTGATTTGGTGCCTAAATAACGGTTTTAATCGCCGTCATCAATAAAATTCATTAATTATCAACAAGTTGGCTTGTTGGTATATTGTTTGCTGTTTTATGGGCGCAGAGTGGTCTCATCATCTATTCATGTGCATGGATGCTGGGTGTGCTAGCTGTTAATGCAGTTGCTATCAAAACAATCTGCTGGAAGTTCATTGTCTGCATCCATTACAGGAGTTCATATGCTTATCGGTGTCCCCAAGGAAATTAAGATCAGAGAGTATCGCGTTGGCCTGGCTCCTGCCTCGGTGCGCGAATTGGTTGAACGTGGTCATAGCGTGTTGGTTGAGACCCAGGCTGGTGCCGGAATCGGTATGAGTGACGAGGATTACCGTCAGGCCGGCGCCGAGGTGGTGCACACCGCGCCGAAGTCTTTGCTCGCAGCGAGATGATCGTCAAGGTCAAGGAGCCGCAGCTGAGCGAGTGTCAGCAGCTGCGACCGGGTCAGATCCTGTTTACCTATCTGCATCTGGCGCCGGATCCGCAGCAAGCCAAGGCACTGATGGCCAGCGGTGCCACCTGTATCGCCTATGAGACAGTCACCTCGGCGACCGGCGGTCTTCCTCTGCTGGCTCCCATGTCCGAGGTGGCGGGGCGCATGGCGATCCAGGCGGGTGCTTACTTTTTGGAGAAGCCTCATGGAGGTCTGGGCGTTCTGCTCGGTGGCGTACCGGGCGTGGCGCCGGCCAAGGTGGTGATTCTCGGCGGTGGGGTGGTGGGTTCCCACGCGGCCATGATCGCCGCTGGCATGGGGGCTGAGGTGTGGGTACTGGATCGCAACGTCGATGTGTTGCGCCATCTGTGGCGTCAATACGGCAGTGCCATCAACACGCAATATGCCACCCGCGATGCCATCGAGGCCCACTGCGAGAATGCTGATCTGGTGATCGGTGGGGTTCTGGTGCCAGGTGCTTCCGTGCCCAAGCTGTTGACCCGCGCCATGCTCAAGCGGATGAAAGCTGGCTCCGTGGTGGTGGACGTGGCCATCGATCAGGGGGGCTGCTTTGAGACCTCCCACGCCACGACCCACGATGAACCCACCTATCTGGTCGATGGGGTGATCCACTACTGCGTGGCGAACATGCCTGGTGCCGTGCCACGCACCTCCACCTTCGCGCTGAATAATGCCACCTTGCCCTATGCGCTCGCGTTGGCCGACAAGGGACTGGATGCATTGCGCCAGGATGTGCACCTGCGCAACGGGTTGAATGTCTTCCAGGGGGAGATCACCCATGCCGGGGTGGCGGAGTCCTTGGGCTGCCGCTACCTGGATCCGGCTCTGGCCTTGGGCGCCTAGCGGAAGCCTTGCGCCCTTGGCATGGGAAGGGCGCAAGGAGTTGGGGCTGGTTCAGCTTGGGTACAGAGAAAGCACCGCTCAACACTTGAGCAATCCGAATGGGCGCGTACTATTGGATAGAGTGACTCATGAGTCTGGTAATGACCCTCAAGGAGCTGGTAATGACCCTCAAGGAGATTGTTATGTCCAAGCGTCTGACGATGTTGGCTCTCGGCGTTGCCGTGGTGCTGGCTGGGTGCGCCAATAGCGACAGCTATTCGGGCGATGTGTACAGTGCCGAGCAGGCCAAGACGGTACAGACCGTCTCTTACGGCACCATCACTGCGACGCGCGCGGTGCGGATCCAGGGTGGAGATGAAAACTCCATCTTGGGGACCGTGGCCGGTGGCGTTCTGGGTGGGGTGCTGGGGAGCGCCGTCGGGGGTGGCAAGGGGCAGGACATTGCCACGGTCGCCGGAGCCATCGGTGGTGCCGCCGCCGGTAAGGCAGCCGGTGACAAGCTCAATCAGATCGATGGCGTCGAGATCGAGATTAAGAAAGAGAATGGTGACAGCATCGTTGTCGTGCAGAAAGCCAATCCGGCGTTAGTTCCCGGCAAACGGGTCCGCATGGTGCAATCGGCCGGCAAGACCAATGTCTCCGTGGTGGAGTAGCCACCCATGATAGAAAAAGGGCCCCGCGGGGCCTTTTTTCATGCAGTCCGGGTGAGGGCTTGGGCGGCGAGTGCCTGTTTTTCCTCGGGACTGAGAAAGGCCAAGGCCAGTCCGTTGCGCTGCGCCTGACGGATCGCCTCCGGGCTCAGACCTGCAGCCGGGGCCGCAACCTGATACTCATGAGGCAGTTCAATCCCCTCGACCGCCGGGTCATCGCTGTTCAGACAGGCCAGGATGCCATGGGCCAGAAAGTGGTGAATGGGGTGGCTGGCATAGCTGGCGACCGTGCTGGTCTGAATGTTGGAGGTCAGGCAGGATTCAATGCCGATCCCCTGCTCGGCCAGATAGTTCATCAGCACCGGATCCTGAATGGCCTTGACGCCATGACCGATACGCTCGGCCCCCAAGGCGCGGACGGCGTGCCAGATGCTGTCCGCCCCGGCGGCTTCACCGGCGTGAACCGTGACGTGCAGCCCGGCATCCCGCACGCGGCGGAAGTGCTCTTCGAACAGCGGGCCGGGGAACCCAAGCTCATCGCCGGCCAGGTCGATGGCAACCAGCCGATCGGCATGAGCCAGACAGGCCGCCAGCTCACGTTCACACTGTGCCTGGCCGAAGGTGCGGCTCATGATGCCTATGAGGTTGGCCTTGCGGCCAAAGTCGCGGCAACCCGCCTGAACCCCATCGATGACGGCTTCCACCACTCCCTGCGGATCCAGTCCGTGGCTCATCGCCATATACCAGGGGCTGAAGCGCAGTTCGGCGTAATCGATCTCGGCCCGCCGCAGATCTTCCACATTCTCGTAGGCCACCCGGCGGCAGGCCTCGTAGTCGGCCAGAACCTTGACGCCCCAATCCAGCTTGCTCAGGAAGGCGAGCAGGCTGGGCTCGGCTTCGACGATTTGAACATGAGGCCGCAGCTGTTCCAGCGTGGTGGCCGGTAAGGCGATGCTATGCTGCTGGCCGAGTTCCAGAATGGTTTGGGCGCGAATGTTACCGTCGAGGTGACGATGCAGGTCGGTGAGGGGAAGGCTTCTATCAATCATGGTCAATCCGATGCGTGGGCAGGCAGGAGTCCTTATTTTAGCGCGCCGCGGCTGGATGCCCAGGGAAATCCCGGATGCGGATCGGCAGAAGTGAGGGCAAGCGTTTTTCCGGCGGCCGTGACGAAATGGGGAGCCTGCGGCTCCCCATGGTCGGTTACATGTCCAACTCTTTGAGCTTGCGGGTCAAGGTGTTGCGCCCCCAACCGAGCAGACGAGCCGCCTCCTGCTTGTGGCCATGGGTGTGTTGCAGGGCGGTATCCAGCATGATGCGTTCAAACTCGGGCATGGCTTCACCGAGGATATCCACCTCGCCCCGAGCCAACTTCTGCGCGACCCACTGTTGCAGCTGATCCTGCCAGCGTTGCGAGATCTGCTCGCGAGTGACCGGGCGCTCTTCACTGGGATGCAGCAGCTCGGGCGGCAGATCGGAAACCAGGATTTCCTGACCGGAGGCCATGACGGTCAGCCAGCGGCAGACGTTCTCCAGTTGGCGGACGTTCCCCGGCCATGGCAGACGGCTGATGTAGGCTTCGGTGTCCGGGTGCAGTTGCTTGGCCTCGACGTTCAGCTCCTTGGCCGCACAGGCCAGGAAATGGTGGGCTAGACGCGGGATATCCTCACGGCGTTCACGCAGCGCCGGGATGTGCACCCGGATGACGTTCAGGCGGTGGAACAGATCCTCGCGGAAGTCGCCATCGGCGACCCGCTTTTCCAGATCCTGGTGGGTGGCGGCGATGATGCGCACATCGACCTGGACCGGTTGATGGCCGCCAACGCGGTAGAACTGGCCATCGGCCAGCACCCGCAGCAGGCGAGTCTGTACATCCAGCGGCATATCGCCGATTTCATCCAGAAAGAGGGTGCCGCCATTGGCCTGTTCAAATCGTCCCTGACGCACATTGTTGGCGCCGGTGAAGGCCCCCTTCTCGTGGCCGAACAATTCCGATTCGATCAATTCTTTGGGAATGGCCGCCATGTTAAGCGCGATGAAGGGCTTGCTGGCGCGCGGACTGTGGCGATGCAGGGCATGGGCGACCAGCTCTTTGCCAGTACCGGATTGACCGTTGATCAGCACCGAGATGGAGGAGCGGGAGAGGCGGCCGATGGCGCGGAACACCTCCTGCATCGCCGGTGCTTCGCCGATGATTTCCGGGCTGTTGGCGATGGCTTGCTGCTTGTTGCTGCGCTTGTTGCGTTGTTCGCGCAGGTGACTCTCGGCCCGCCGCACCAGGGCGATGGCCTCGTCGACATCGAAGGGCTTCGGCAGGTATTCGAAGGCGCCGCTCTGATAGGCATTGACCGCGCTGTCCAGATCCGAATGGGCGGTCATGATGATGACCGGTACCTCCGGCTGTTTTTCCTGGATCAACTGGAGCAGGGACAATCCGTCGATACCCGGCATGCGGATATCCGAGAGAATCACTTCAGGGAAGTCGCTGTTCAGCGAGGCGAGCAGACTCTCGCCATCCTCAAAGGTACGGCATCCGAATCCTTCGGACGTCAGGGCGCGCTCCAGCACCCAACGAATCGAGCTGTCGTCATCGACAATCCAGACTTTGGCAGCCATGTGTACCCCTTATTTACGTAACGGTAGATAAATACTGAATTCGGTGTGACCCGGCCAGCTGACGCATTCGATGCGTCCCTTGTGTTGATCGATCAGATTCTGGGCAATGGAGAGTCCGAGCCCGGTGCCGCCCTCTTTGCCGGTCACCATCGGATAAAACAGGGTGTCGCGGATCTGCTCCGGAATGCCGGGCCCGTTGTCGATGATCTTGATCTCGGCCGCCAGACGATAACGCTGACCGTGGATGGTGATCTGAAACACGGTGCGGGTCTTCAGGCGGATGGAGCCCTCGCTGCCCATGGCTTCCACCGCGTTGCGGACTATGTTGAGGAAGGCTTGTTGCAGCTGATCCGGCTCCATCTCGAAGTCGGGAATGCTGGGGTCGTAATCTCGCTCGATATGAATGCCGGGCGGCAGCTCCATCTCGACCAGACGACGCACCTGCTCCAGAACCGAGTGGACGTTATGTACCTGATGGCGGCCGGGACGCTGCGGGCCCAGCAGGCGGTCGACCAGATTCCGCAGACGATCCGCTTGGGCAATGATGATGCCGGTGTACTCCTTGAGCACGACGTCGGGCAGGGCCTTTTCCAGCAGTTGCGCCGCGCCACGCAGACCTCCCAACGGATTCTTGATCTCGTGGGCCAGGCCGCGCACCAGATCCCGGGCCGCCAGCTGCTGGGCGTGCTGCTGCAACTCCTGGCTAATGCGTTTCTGCTGGTCGATCTTGCGCAGCTCCATCAGGATGCGGTGGTTGGGTGGTTCACTGATGGTGACCACGCTGAGGTCAACCAGCTTGGGGTCGCCATCGATGACCAGCGTGACCTCGCCATCACTGAAGCCTTGACCCTGACGCTGGGCAGTCCGTAACCGTTCGAGATCCAGCGAGATATATTCGACGACCCGATCGAAGCGATTCTGCAGCAGGCGACGGGCACTGATGCCAAGCAGTTGTTCGGCCGCCGGGTTTACGTAGTGGACGACGAAATCACCATCCACCAGGATCACGGCGGTCAGCAGGTTGTCGAGCAGGGCGCCAGGTGAATCGGAACGGGTTTGCAATGACGGAGTCCCCAATTTAGTGCTTTGCACTTGATTTGTGCAACTCTCTACCCGTTCCGGTGCATCAGTCAAACTCCTGGTTAACCGGCGGCGCCGTTTACCTTTGGCTTGGCCTGGTTTTGCGGCTTGCTGAGCACGGATACTCGGAACAGATAGAATGTGGTCTTACTGGATGATGCAAGGAGCTTGCCGTTTTGATCAGTCACCTGCACTTCCAACTGATGCATGCCGCGATCGACATTCTCCATCTTCACATCGAGGGCATTCTCGGCGGTCCCCTTGAGGTCGCCATCCAGAATGACGTTCATCTTGAATGGATCCATGGGAATCGGCTTCAGGTTGGCCTTGATGGTCACCAGACCGCTATTTTCACGGATAATTTCGCCGTTGGTGGGAGACTCGATGGTCAGCAGCGGGCCAGTGGGACGTTCGGCATTGGCCTGAGCGGCGCTGTCCGGCACCTGGGTCTCTGGTTGAGGTTGCGCCACGGGGGTGCTGCTTGGCTTCGGCGGCGTGACTTCGATCAGCTCGGAGTTGTGTTGCTGCGAGGGTTGATCGGAAAAGTGCACATTCCCTTGAGCATCAACCCAGCGGTGGACTGTTTGGGCTGCGTAGAGCGATGTGGTGAACAGTAACAGGCATAACCAAAGGGGGCGCATCAGAGTCTCCTCGACGAAGTTGTTCAAGTGCCTTCATCTTATCGGAAGAAGAAAAAAAAACCCGCCTTCTGGCGGGTTTTTCAACACTCTGTGATTTAGACAGAGTAGTACAGTTCGTACTCGACTGGGTGCGGAGTCATGCGTACGCGATCCACATCCACTTGCTTCAGTTCCAGGTAGGAATCGATGAAGTCGTCGGTGAAGACGCCACCACGAGTCAGGAACTCGCGATCGGCATCCAGAGACTTCAGCGCTTCTTCCAGAGAACCAGAAACGGTCGGGATCAGAGCCTCTTCTTCCGGCGGCAGATCATACAGGTTCTTATCCATGGCTTCGCCCGGATGGATCTTGTTGATGATACCGTCCAGACCGGCCATCAGCTGAGCAGCAAACGCCAGGTACGGGTTGGCAGCCGGATCCGGGAAACGAACTTCGATACGGCGGGCCTTCGGGCTCGGTACCAGCGGGATACGGATAGAGGCAGAACGGTTGCGGGCAGAGTAGGCCAGCATAACCGGTGCTTCATAACCCGGAACCAGACGCTTGTAGGAGTTGGTGGTCGGGTTGGCGAAGGCGTTGATCGCCTTGGCGTGCTTGATGATACCGCCGATGTAGAACAGAGCCAGTTCAGACAGGCCTGCATACATGTCGCCAGCGAACAGGTTGACACCGTCCTTGGCCAGAGATTGGTGGCAGTGCATACCAGAACCGTTGTCACCAAACATCGGCTTCGGCATGAAGGTAACCGTCTTGCCGTAGGCGTGAGCGACGTTGTGGATGACGTACTTCTGAACTTGAACTTCGTCAGCCTTCTTGGTCATGGTGTTGAAGCGGGTCGCGATTTCGTTCTGACCGGCAGTCGCCACTTCGTGGTGGTGAGCCTCAACCACTTGGCCCATCTCTTCCAGGATCAGACACATGGCTGAACGCAGGTCTTGAGAGGAGTCAACCGGAGCAACTGGGAAGTAACCACCCTTGACGCCAGGACGGTGACCCTTGTTGCCACCTTCGTATTCGGTCGCAGAGTTCCAAGCCGCTTCTTCAGCATCAACCTTGAAGAAGGAACCGCTCATGGTGTTGCCGAAACGAACGTCATCAAAAATGAAGAATTCTGGTTCCGGTCCGAACAGGACGGTGTCAGCGATGCCGCTGGACTTCAGGAACTCTTCGGCACGCTTGGCGATGGAGCGCGGATCGCGATCGTAGCCTTGCATGGTGGCCGGTTCCAGGATGTCACAACGGATGATCAGGGTGGTCTCTTCGGTGAACGGATCCAGCAGGGCAGTGGTGGCATCCGGCATCAGCACCATGTCTGACTCGTTGATACCCTTCCAACCACCGATGGAAGAACCATCGAACATCTTACCGTCTTCGAAGAAACCTTCGTCGATCTGGTGTGCAGGCACGGAAACGTGTTGTTCTTTGCCCTTGGTATCGGTGAAGCGAAGATCGACAAACTTCACTTCTTGTTCTTTGATCAGAGCCAGAACATTTGCTGCTGACATGCTAAATAACCTCCGGTGTCGTGGAAAACTGAAACTAGCGGCAGAAACCTGTGCTTACTGAGTAAGCCAAAACTGTGCCAATAAATTAAATTCCTTAATTTACAATCAGTAATCGCAACTTCGGAGCGAATTCACTAAACAGGAGCACCAAAAGTGTGAGCTAGTGAACCAATTTGGTGCGCCATGTTGGTGCATTGGCAACGACCTTGCGAGTACCAGGGGAATGATAATGTGAACTTCCCCAACAAGCTTCATTAAATTTGCTCGGAATCTGCTAGGCAGATCACACGCTGGCGAGTAAAATGACCGCCCAATTTTTCCCCACTTGTTTTAGAGGCGAGGATGTTAGAGAAGCTCCGCAATATTGCCATTATTGCGCACGTTGACCATGGCAAGACCACACTGGTAGATAAGCTGTTACAGCAATCCGGCACCCTGGACCGTACCAGCGAAGGTCAGGAACGGATCATGGATTCCAACGATTTGGAACGGGAGCGCGGCATCACCATCCTCGCTAAAAATACCGCCATTCGTTGGAACGACTACCGGATCAATATCGTTGATACCCCGGGCCACGCCGACTTCGGTGGCGAGGTTGAGCGGGTTATGTCGATGGTTGACTGCGTACTGCTGCTGGTCGATGCCGTTGATGGCCCGATGCCGCAAACCCGTTTCGTGACCCAGAAGGCTTTTGCCCAAGGTCTGCGTCCCATCGTGGTGGTCAACAAGGTTGACCGTCCGGGCGCCCGTCCGGATTGGGTCATCGATCAGGTGTTCGACCTGTTCGACAACCTGGGTGCCACCGATGAACAGCTCGATTTTCCGATCGTTTATGCCTCTGCCCTGCAGGGCTATGCGACCATGGATCTGAACAACCCGTCCGACAACATGGACCCGCTGTTCCAGGCTATCGTTGATTTCGTCGAGCCGCCGAAGGCGGATCCGAATGGCGAATTCCAGATGCAGATCTCCCAGCTGGATTACTCCTCCTACGTGGGGGTTATCGGCATCGGTCGTATCACTCGGGGTAACGTCAAGCCGAACATGCAGGTGACTGTGGTGGGTGCTGATGGCAAGACCCGTACCGGTAAGATCGGCCAAGTGATGGGCTACTTGGGTCTGCAACGCACCGAGACCACCGAAGCGCAAGCCGGCGACATCATCGCGATTACCGGTCTGGGCGAGCTGAAGATCTCCGACACCATCTGCTCCAACGCCGCCGTCGAGGCTCTGCCGCCGCTGTCTGTGGACGAACCGACCGTGACCATGACCTTCCAGGTCAACACCTCACCGTTCGCCGGTAAGGAAGGTAAGTACGTCACCTCTCGCAACATTCTGGAACGTCTGCAGAGCGAGCTGGTGCACAACGTGGCCCTGCGCGTCGAAGATACCGAAGATCCAGACAAGTTCCGCGTCTCCGGCCGTGGTGAACTGCACCTGGGGATCCTCATCGAAAACATGCGTCGTGAAGGCTTCGAACTGGCGGTGTCCCGTCCGGAAGTCATCATGCGTGAAGAGAACGGTGTGAAGATGGAACCGATGGAGACCCTGACCGTCGACATCGAAGACCAGCACCAGGGCTCCATTATGGAGAAGCTGGGTGAGCGTAAGGCTGACCTGCGGAACATGGTGCCGGATGGCAAGGGCCGTGTGCGCCTGGATTATCTCATCCCGGCTCGTGGGCTGATCGGCTTCCAGACCGAGTTCATGACCCTGACCTCAGGGACCGGCCTGCTGTACCATACCTTCGAAAGCTATGGCGAGCACAAGGGCGGTACCATCGGTCAGCGTCAGAACGGCGTTCTGATCGCCAATGCCACCGGTAAGGCGCTGGGCTTCGCCCTGTTCAACCTGCAGGAACGTGGCCGTCTGTTCATCGAACACGCCACCGAAGTGTATGAAGGCCAGGTGATCGGTATCCACAGCCGTTCCAACGACCTCACCGTCAACTGCCTGAAGGGCAAGCAATTGACCAACATGCGGGCCTCCGGGACCGATGAGGCCATCGTGCTGACCCCGCCGATCAAGATGACCCTGGAGCAGGCTCTGGAGTTTATCGACGACGACGAACTGGTGGAAGTCACGCCGCAAAGCATCCGCATCCGCAAGAAGTTGCTGACCGAGCTGGATCGTAAGCGCGCCAACCGGGGTTCTGGCAAGGAAGAGTAATCCTCCGCGACGAACCGATGAAAACCCCGCCTGGTGCGGGGTTTTTTTGTCTGGTTTATCAAGTGGTAAACTGGCATTCTCAACGGATGAGCGCACGAGAACGGAGTCTGGGATGCGACGATTGGTTGTTTGGAAACCCGCGGAGCTGGGACATCACATCACTGCCTTCAGTAAGCTGTGCTGGCGACGGATCCAGGAAGATCGCCTCTCGGTGCTGGCCGGTCACCTGGCCTACGTCACCCTGTTGTCGCTGGTGCCCCTGGTCACCGTCGTCTTCTCGATCTTCTCGTTTTTCCCCATCTTCTCCTCGGTGCGCCTACAGGTTGAAGAGTTCATCTTCGCCAACTTCGTGCCGGCGGCGAGCGATGTCATTCATCATCACTTCTCCCGTTTCGTGGCCAATGCCTCGAAGATGACCTCGATTGGGGTGGTCGCCCTGGTGCTGGTGGCACTCCTGCTGATCTCTGCCATCGATCAGAATCTGAACCACATCTGGCGCAGCCGTGGCCAGCGGCCGAAGATGACCACCTTTGCCGTCTACTGGATGATTCTGACGTTGGGCCCGCTGCTGGCGGGGGCCAGCATCCTGATCACCTCGTATGTGGTGTCGTTACGCGTGTTTCACCACATGCAGTTGCTGAGCAGCGCTGCCAATTTCATGCTTGGCATACTGCCGTTTTGCCTCTCCTTCTTCAGTCTGTTGCTGCTGTTCGTCGCCGTGCCCAACGTCAAGATCCGCTGGCGCGATGCCTTGGTGGGGGCCATCGTCTCCGCCCTGCTGCTGGAGGGAGCGAAGAAGGTCTTCGCCCTCTACATCACGAACTTCACCTCCTACCAGACCATCTACGGCGCCTTGGCAGTCATCCCGATCCTGTTTGTCTGGGTCTATCTCAGTTGGTGGCTGGTGTTGCTGGGCGCCGAATTCACCGCCAGCATGGGGGATTATCGCAATCGACGAGCGCCGATCTGGGATTGAACCGCTCGCTGGCGCGGATCCCAGATGACCACAGGCTCTGTGGTATATTGTCACTGATGTTCATAACAACGATGAGAGAGTACGGTCTTGAATACCATTCGTGATGTCGCCCGGATCGCAGGAGTATCGGTTGCCACCGTTTCTCGTGTGCTGAACGAGCCCGATAAAGTGGCACCCAAGACCCAGGCCAGGGTCAAGGAAGTCATGGTCGAACTGAATTTCATCCCGAACCTGAACGCCAGGAGCCTGGCGACCAACCGTTCCGGGGTCATCGGTATCCTGGTCAACAATGTGTCGGGCGGCTATTACGCCCGCATCGTCGACAGCATCGAGGCCGAGGCGCGGCGCCGCAATGTCTTTACCCTGATCAACTGTGGCAACCACGACAGCGAAGATGTGATGGAGGCGGCTCTGCGCCTAGCCAGCCGTCAGTGCGACGCCATCATCGCCAGCGTCCCCTTCATGGATGATGAGGGGTTGCAGCGCTTTTTGGCCATGCAGCCGAATGCAGTGTTGCTCAACTGCATCTCGGCCTTGCACCGCGAACGTTCCTTGGCCGTGGATAACCGCTACGGGGTGCGTTTGGCTTTGGATCACCTGCATCAACTGGGGCACCGGCAGATCGCCCTGGTCATCGGGCCGGAGGCGAACAGTGAATGCCAGCTGCGGCTCTCGGCCTGTCGGGAGTGGTTTGCCGAGCGGGGGCTGCCAGAGCCGCTGATCGAAGTGGGTGATTTCAGTGCCGAATCGGGCCGTGTGGCGGCCGATGTGCTGCTGCGCCAGCATCCACAGCTTACGGCGCTGTTCTGTTTCAATGACCACATGGCGATTGGCGCCCTGCATCACGCCAAGCAAGTGGGACTTCGGGTGCCGGAACAGCTCTCCATCGTCGGCTTTGATGACAACGAATTGGCCGCCTACGCCGAGCCGGGGTTGACGACGGTGGCTCAGCCGTTGGAGCTACTCGGTGAACGGGCACTGCAGTTGGCTCAGGCGCTGATCGCTGGCGAAGCTCATGAGCCCCAGGCGTTGCTGCTGCCGGAGCTGGTTCTGCGTCAGTCGACGGCGGTACCGGCACTCTGAGTCGGCGTGCCATCGAATTTCATCCAAAGGCCCATGCGGGCCTTTGTTTTTACTATCGGCTCCACGAAACCTGGGACCATAGCCTGCGGCTTGGGTCTGGCCCTGTTTTGCGGGAGAATACCGCTTCCACTTTTCATGAGAGTGCAATGACGTGATTGCTCTGATCCAACGGGTCGCCCATGCCCGTGTCGATGTGGCGGGGGAAACGGTCGGCCAGATTGGCTCCGGTCTGCTGGTTCTGCTGGGCGTCCAGCGCGACGATGACGAAGCCAAGGCGGAGAAGCTGTTGCACAAGGTGAGCCACTACCGCGTCTTCTCCGATGCCGAGGGCAAGATGAACCTGAACGTGCAGCAGGCGGGTGGTAGTCTGCTGGTGGTTTCCCAGTTCACCCTGGCGGCCGAAACCGATAAGGGGCTCAGACCCAGCTTTTCCAACGGCGGAGCTCCAGCCTTGGCGGAACGGCTGTATGACTATTTTGTCGCCCGCAGTGTCGCCAGCGGCATTCCGACCCAGAGTGGTCGTTTCGCCGCCGACATGCAGGTTTCTCTGCTCAACGATGGCCCGGTCACCTTTTGGCTGGAGGTCTAACGGGTCCTGAGATTGTGGCGGCTCAGTCGCGCAATGCGCCTCGACGTCCCTGCGGCGGATAGGCGACCTGCCCCTTCGGCCAGGGCTGGCAGGGGGTGGGACTCTTGAAGCTGAAATCCGGGTTGGCCAGCGCCCCCGTCATCCGGGCGGTCAACTCGGCGCAGTGTTGCTGATTGAGCACGCCCAGCTCGCTTTGCCACTGCTGCCGGGTTAAATCCAGCTTACCGCGCACGGCCAACAGGTGGGTGATGGAGGCCAGGGCGCCATCGAGCGTCAATTGGCCGGCTTCTCCCTGCACGTGCAGGGCCAACTGGTTGATGCCGGTATCGCCCCCCTCGATCTGCGGGTACAGCGCAGCAAAGTTGCTGCGTTTCGGCAGCTGTTGCAGGGCGCCATCCAGATAGTTGTCCAGACGAATACCGTCGAGGAACAGCTCCTTGCCCTCCAGCCGCAGGGTGCCGCCCAGCTCACGCAACAGGCTCTGGCGGTCGTGTCCCTGGCTGTGCAGATCTGCCTCCAGATCCAGACTGCCGGCCAGCTCGTGTTTGGGATGCAGCAGGGCGTTGAGTTTATCCAGGTCCAACTGCCTGGCCTGGATCGTCAATTGATGCAGGCCCAGATCATCTCGCCGCCATTCGCCTTCGGCCTTGAGCTGACTCTTCTCCAGGGGCAGTTTCAGCTCCCGTAGGCGGTAGCTGTCGGTGCTGATTTCGCCCTGGGCTTCGCCGCCCCGGCTGGTGAGTCCGGCATAGACCAGCTCACCCCAGCTGGTTTCCCAACGTAGCTTGTCGCTGGCTGGTTGCAGCCCCTGTGCCGGCGTGTAGTTGAGGTCGGTGATGAATAGTTCCCCCCCTTTGAGCGATAGGGGCAGGCTCTCATCGAACGAAATCAGCTGCAACTGATGGCCGTCGAGACGACGGATGGTGAGTTGCTGCAGGGGCCATGACGGCGGCAGGGTGCGCCAGTCGGCGGGTAACTCCAACTGCCACTGTGCCATCTGCACCTCATCAAGGGTCAGATGCTGTTTGGTCGGTTGGTAGTGGCCTGCGGCGGCGAAGGTGCCTTCGAACAGTTGTCCCTGCAGTTGCCCCTGCCAATCGTCGCCATCCAGTGTCAGCTCGCCACGGAGCTCGCTGAGCGAGAGGCGATTGAATACCAGCTCCCCGAGCTTGCCTTGCAGCTTGCCGCGCCAGAGGCCATCGCGCTGCCACTGGCCATCCTGCAGCGTCAGGTTGAGATCGTTGAGGGTGACGCCGTCACTCTGGGTCAGGGTCACCTGTTGTAGCGCGGCCTGCTTGAGAGTGACGCCGCGCAGGGGCATCTCGGGCCAGGGAAGCGGCTGGAACCGCATGCCGCTGATCTGCAGGTCGTCGATGGCCAACTGCTGTTCCGGGAGATTCCAGCTCAGCGAGGTGGTGATGCGGCCATCCAGCAGCCGGGCATCTGCCTCCTGTACTCGCAGCTGGCCGGCACTCATCTCTCCCTCGACGCTGAGCTTGGCCAGCTCCAGCCCTTGCCAGGCCAGGCGGTTGGCATGACCGCTGAAGCTGAAATGCTGCAGGGGTTGCCACTTGCCGTCGCGCAACAGTTGCCAGTCGCCGAGGTGAAAACTGGCGCCAGCCAGGGTGCCCTGCGCGGTCTCCAGGGTCAGGCGATCGATATTCAGATCTTGAATGGTCAGCTGTTGCAGCGGCAGGGTGGGGAAGGGTTGCTGTGGTTTGAGCTTGATCTGCGGGGCGATCAAGTCCAGATGGGCCACGTCGATGCGACGTTCAAACCAGGAGCCGGAGGCGATCTCGATGTAGAGCTTCTCGGCCCGGATATCGTCACCGAGCTGGATCTGCTCGACCAACAGCACATTTGGATAGAAGGGGTTGAACTCCAGACGGCCGATGGTCAGCGGTAGGCCGGTCTGCTGCTGGATCCAGGCGGCGAGCGGTGCCTTGAGATAGTCGGGCTTGAACAGGCCGAGCACCAGCCAGAGGGCGATGACCAGACTCAGAATGCCGTAGAGAAAGATGCGGATCGCAAGGCGCATGGATAAACCGTCTCGACTGAATGATTAAGGCCAATCATAGGCGTTTGTGACCCCGATGCGAAGTCCCGACATGGGCTTCACGCCTGGGCATACTGCTCGCCGGCGGTCAGCCAGCGGCGGACCAAGGGCTCGACCAGCTCGGGATGCTGGCGGTAGAGGATTTGCGCCAGTCGTTGCACCTGCGGGATATGGCTCTGATCCCGCACCAGATCGGCGATCTTCAAGTCGGCCAGGCCGGTCTGCCGGGTTCCGAGCAGCTCGCCGGGGCCGCGCAGTTCCAGATCCTTCTGGGCGATGACGAAGCCATCATTGCTGTCGCGCAGCACGGCGAGTCGTTGTTGCGCCGTCTTCGACAAGGGGGCGTGGTAGAGCAGCACACAGTGGGAGGCGACGGCGCCGCGGCCCACCCGCCCGCGCAGCTGGTGCAGTTGCGCCAGCCCGAGCCGCTCGGGGTTTTCGATGATCATCAGGCTGGCATTGGGCACATCGACACCGACCTCGATGACGGTGGTGGCAACCAGCAGGTGCAGACGACCGGCCTTGAAGTCCTCCATGACGGTCTGCTTCTCCAAGGGGCGCATGCGGCCGTGGACCAGACCGATATGCAACCCCTGCAGCTGTTGCTGCAGCTCCAGGGCGGTATTTTCCGCCGCCTGACACTCGAGCAGCTCGGACTCTTCGATCAGGGTGCAGACCCAATAGGCCTGGCGGCCTTCGGCGCAGGCCTGCCGGACCCGATCCATCACCTCGAGCCGACGGCTATCGGGCAGGGCGACCGTGGTCACCGGCGTGCGTCCCGGCGGCAGTTCGTCGATGATGGAGGTATCCAGATCGGCATAGGCGGTCATCGCCAGGGTGCGCGGGATTGGGGTCGCCGTCATGATGAGCTGATGGGGATAGAGACCAGCCTGGGCCCCCTTCTCGCGCAGGGCCACCCGCTGGTGCACGCCGAACCTGTGCTGCTCGTCGATGATGGCCAGCACCAGATGGTGAAAACGGACCTGCTCCTGGAACATCGCATGGGTGCCGACCACCATCTGGACCTCACCCGCGGCGATGGCCTGCATCTGCTGTTCGCGGGCCTTGCCCTTCTGCTTGCCCGCCAGCCAGCCGACGCGCAGCCCCAGGGGCTCTAGCCAGCGACTGAAGTTCAGGGCATGCTGCTCGGCGAGCAGTTCGGTGGGGGCCATCAGGGCGACCTGCCCCCCCTGGCCGATGGCCTGCAGCGCCGCCAGAGCCGCCACCAGCGTCTTGCCGGAGCCGACGTCGCCCTGTACCAGCCGCATCATCGGATGGGGCTGGGCCAGGTCGGCCTGAATTTCCTGAACCACCCGCTGCTGAGCCGCGGTGGGGGTGAAGGGCAGGTTGGCCAGCAGACGGCGGATCAAGTCAGGCGCGGGAGGCAGGGCGCAGGCGGGATGCAACTTGTTGCGTTGCCGCACCTGCAGCACCGAGAGGTTGTGGGCCAGCAGCTCTTCGAGAATCAGCCGCTGCTGGGCCGGATGCTGCCCGAACTCCAGCATCGACAAGGCCAGCTCGGGGGGAGGGCGGTGCAGCAGTTGCAGCGCTTCGCGCAAACCGATCTGTTGCGGATAGAGCCCGGCGGGCAGCAGTTCGCGCACCCCGAATTGGGCTAGCAGGGCCAGGGCCTGATCGGTCAGATTGCGCAGCGTCTGCTGGCGCAGCCCCTCGGTGGTGGGATAGATGGGGGTCAGTTGCTCCTCGAGCTCGGGTTCGTTGCCACCGTCCAGCAGCTTGTACTCCGGGTGGATGATCTCGGGGCCATAATTGCCCGCCTTGATCTCGCCAAAGCAGCGCAGTCGGCGGCCAACCGCCAACGTTCCCTTCTGCCCCTGGGTGAAGTTGAAGAAGCGCAGGGTCAGGGTACCGTGACCATCACTGATGCGACAGACCAGCATGCGGCGGCGGGCGGGGACTATCTGGCAATCCTGGATGGTGCCCTCGACATTGCACTGCATGCCGGGGAGCAGCTCGGCGATGGGGCAGAGCAGGGTGCGATCTTCGTAACGAAGGGGAAGATGGAACAGCAGATCCTGCACCGTCTGCAGATGCAGATGGCGCAGTTTTTCCGCCAGCTTGCTGCCGACCCCCTTGAGGCCGGTGACCGGGATCTGATCCAGCTGCATCCTCGCTCCCGCACAATACTGTAAATATGATCAGATCATATCAGAGCCATCTGCGGAACGGGAGTTCTACCTGTTGGGGTACACAGGCGGTGACTAGAGGCCACTGCCCGCGGGTTAGAGCAGTTGCTTGAGCAGCAGGTGCGCTTTGAAGCGTTGCAGACGTACCAGCAGACGTCGTACCGCGTCGGGGTAGTCGTCCAGCCGCTCGAGCTCGCTGAAGTGGTTCAGGCGGCTGGTGTGTTCGAGGATCTGTTGACGCTCCTCGGCGAACGGTCCCACCAACTGGCCACTGGGATCCTGCAGCAGCAGGCCATTTTCCAGATCCAGCGCCCAGGCGCGCGGATTCAGGTTGCTGCCGGTGATCAGGGTCAGCTGTTCATCGACGCAGATCCCCTTGAGATGGAAGGAGTTTTGCTCGTGGCGCCACAGCATCAGGTTCAACTGGCCATTGTCCAGATACCGCTGATAGCGTTCGGCAAACCGCCGCAGATTGACCTCATATAGATAGGGCAGGCCGCCGACCGTGCTGAACGGCTCGCTGGGCGGGATGTAGAAGTCATTGGCCGTCTTGTCGCCGATGACTAGGGTCAGGCGGATGCCGCGACGCAGCAACAGGGCCAGATCCTTGGCGATGGCCTTGGGCGGATTGAAATAAGGGGTACAGATGAAGACATCCCGCTCGGCACTGAGCAGCAGAGTCCGGATCACCTTGTTCAGACGGTTGTTGCGCTTACCCAGCCCGACCAGCGGGGTGACCCCGATCTGATCCGGAGCGACCGTCATCGAGGGGAACTGATACTTGGCCTGCTGCAGCTTGATGCGGAAACGGCGCAATTCACCGCGGATCGCCTTGATGCGCGGGATGGGCGCGCGATCCAGCCGTTGTACTGCCGGGTCGCGGCCGAAGACCTGGATGATGAACTGGGCCCAGCAATCGGCCAGGCGGACATCTTGCAGTTCGTGATAACGGTCGTAGCGGTAGCGCTCCTGCTGATGCAGGTAGATGTTGTTAAGGCTGGCTCCCGAGTAGAGCAGGGTGTCATCGAACAGGAAGCCCTTCAGATGGAGCACCCCAAGCCACTCCCGGCGCTTGACCGGGACACCGTAGATTTCGATGGCATCGGGACAGCGGGCGGCCAGCTCCTGATAGAGCAGATGGTTGCCTCCCTGCGCCCCCTTGCCGATCAGGCCACGCTGGGCTCTGTGGTAGTCGACGAAGACTTTGATATCCAGCTCGGGGCGCGCCGCCTTGGCGGCATAGAGCGCCGCGAGGATCTCGCGGCCCGCCTCATCGTCTTGCAGATAGAGGGCTACCAGATAGATCCGTCGTTGCGCACTGGCGATCAATTGCAGAATGCGCTGCTTGAATTCGCTCGCCGAGTTGAGAATGCGCAAGCTGTCCGCTTGCAGTGCAAGCTGAGGCAGTTTCTCGAGTTGTTGTCGATAATGTGCCGAAGTGAACATACCCATACCTGATCGTGGATTGCCCCGTGGGGCGGATAGACCTGAAAGTCGAACGACGAATTCTACCAATTTGTGCCGAGGCTGCCACCCCCATGCATCAAGCCCTGCCGTGTGCCTCGCCATCTTGGCAAGAAAAGAGCCGCGTTTCCGCGGCTCTGGTCACTGCTTGGTGGCGAATTAGATGGCCGCGGTGGCTTGCAACAGCCAACCCATCTCATGATCGCTCAGGTGCGACATGACGGCCTCGCGCACCTCGGCGTGGTAGCTGTTGATCCAGGCGATTTCGTTGTCGCTGAGCAGGCTCTTGTCCAGCAGGCGCACGTCGAAGGGGACCAGGGTCAGGCGGCGGAAGCGGTACATGGGGATCTCGCTTGGCTCGTCACTGGGCTCAACCACCAACAGATTCTCGCAGCGGATACCGAAGGCTCCCTCGCGGTAGTAACCAGGCTCGTTAGAAACCACCATGCCGGGCTCCAGTGCGACCAGTGACCCCTTGCTGGCGATGCGCTGCGGACCCTCATGCACGCTGAGGAAGTGGCCGACGCCGTGGCCGGTGCCGTGGTCATAGTTGAAGCCAGCTTGCCACAGCGGCATGCGGGCCAGAATGTCCAGCTGGATGCCGGAGGTACCTTTCGGGAAACGCACCCGATCGATGGCGATGTGGCCCTGCAGCACCCGGGTGAACTGCTGGCGCATCTCGTCGCTGACCTCACCGACCTTCACGGTGCGCGTGATGTCGGTGGTGCCTTCCAGGTATTGGCCACCGGAGTCGATGAGATACATGCCATCCTGACCGAAGGCACGCGGCGTGCCATTGGTGTGGTGGTAGTGACACATGGCGGCATTCGGCCCCAGGGCCGAGATGCTGGCAAAGCTGGGTTCGACGAAGTTCTCCTGCTCTTCGCGGAAGCGCAGCAACTGATCGGCGAGGGTGCCTTCATCGCCATCGAGCCCCTTTTCGACCTGGCGATCGAGCCAGGCGAGGAAGCGGCACATGGCCACGGCATCTTTTTGATGGGCCACGCGCATCCCTTCGAGTTCGGTGGCGTTCTTGCTGGCCTTGGGCAACATGCAGGGGTCTTGGCCCTGAGTCAGGGTGGCGCCATGCTGCTGCAGCAACAGCTGTGACCAGGCATTGGTGGTATCGGCATCCGCCAGCACCTTCAGACGGTCTTCGCCGATGCGTTTGAGTACGTCCCCCAGCTTCTCCAGCGGATAGACGGAGACATCGTTGCCGACATGCTGGTTAAAGCCATTGCAGTTGAGCTTGTCGGTGTCGACGAAGAAGTCGACGCTGACGTTGCTGTAGATGACGGCAAAACAGAGAGCAACCGGGAAGCAGGGGATGTCACGGCCGCGGATGTTGAGCAGCCAGTTGATCGATTCGGACTGCGAGAGCAGGGCGGCGTCCAGCCCCTGTTGCCGCAGCTTGCTGGCAATGGCTTCGCGCTTGCTCAGGCTGCTCTGGCCGCAGTACTTCTCGTCGTACAGCAGCACCTCGGCCTTGCTGGGGGCCGGGCGGTCTTGCCAGTGCAGGTCGATGGGATTTTGCTCCAAGGCGACTAGGGTGATCTCTTTTTGCGCCAGGGTCGCGCTGGTATTGCGGAACCAGGAGAGGCTGTGCAGCCGGGGATCGGCCCCGACCTTCTGTCGGCGATCCAGCTGGCCGAGTAGCCATTCCACCGGGGGTTGTTCGATCAGATGAAGAAACTGGAACAGCTCGCCGGGAGCCTGTTGCCGGGCCTGCAGGGTATAACGGCCATCCACAAACAGGGCTGCCTGCTCGGCCAGTAGAATCGCAACTCCAGCCGAGCCGGTGAATCCGGTCGCCCAGGCCAGACGTTCCGCCTCGGCCGGCAGATATTCCCCCAGATGTTCGTCATCGTGAGGAATGATCAGCGCATCGAGCGCATGAGAGGCCATATAGGCGCGCAGGGCCGCAATACGCGGAGCGATAAGTTCATGAGTCGTCATGTGAAAACCTGATCGTGACAGAAAATCCGCACTGCCATTAGTAGCAGGTGGGCGAGAATATCATAAAACGCCGGAGCGTCTCCCGCTGCAAGCCTACAGACGCATAAAAAAACAGCATATTTGCCACTACTTTTCTGTCGGGCGTGGGCACACAGAGTCACTTGTCACCCGAAATCGGCCATGCCGGCTCGGGGAAACAGGCGTCGCCTAGGTGATGCCGGTCTATTCGACCGGCGTGATGCGATAGTAACGACCGCTGGTATCCATGTAGAGATCACCCTCGCGTTGGATCAGGATCAGGCGCGGTGTCACATGCTGGTTGCGGCGGTGCAGGATGATCAGCAGCAGGGTGAAAAAACCGACCAGGATACAGAGCACCGAGAAGGAGCGGATCAGCCAGCCGGCGTAGACGCCCCAGACGATGGCATAGCTGACCAGGGCACCGAGCAGCAGGCTGCAGGCGCGGGTCAGAGGGATCAGATAACGCTGTTTCCATCCCTCAAGTTTGACCAGGGAGGGCAGCAGGCAGAGGGTGTAGACCAGAGTCCAGATCAGCACCACGCCGTTGACCTGCCAGTAGTGACGGCTCTGGATATCGAGCCACAGCAGGCCGAGCAGCAGCAGGGCGCTGAAGATACCCAATGCCACCCCGGTCCAGGCCATCCAGGGTTTGGGCACCTCGTAGCGGCAGGTCAGGCAGGTGATCGCGTTCAGGCCACAGGCAAAGCCGATGAGGGCGGTGAACAGCGCCTTGAGCTCGGTCCAGCCCAGTTCGCCGGTGATCAGCACATAGATGGCCAGCAGGGCCACCAGGCTCAACAGCGCGATTAATCCGGAGGTGAAGTAACGGCGAATATGCAAGATGGCATCCTCTGATCGGCTCGGCCATCCCGATGATGGCCGGCGTCATGATAATCCAGACCCTCCGCCGTCGGCAGTGAAAAATCAGGCTGTCTCTTGCGGTGCCTCTTTTTCCAGTGGCAGGCGGATCTGGAAGTGAGCACCCAGTCCCATCTCACTGTCGCAACTGATGCGTCCCTTCATCAACTGCACCACCAGGTTGTAGACGATGTGGGTGCCGAGCCCGCTGCCACCCTGGCCGCGTTTGGAGGTGACGAAGGGATCGAAGATGCGTGGCAGTATCTTGGGATCGATGCCGCGACCGTTGTCGCGATAGTCGATGACCAGCTCCCCATCGGCCGAGGTGATCTGGATGTCGATCCTCTTCGGCTTGTCCCAATCCTCGAAGCCATGCCGGATGGAGTTGAGGATCAGGTTGGAGTAGATCTGGGCAAAAGAGCCGGGATAGGAGAGCACCGTCAGCTTGGGATCGCACTGAATGTTGACCTCGGTCTGGCTCTTCTTCAGCTTATGGCCCAAGGAGACCACCACCTGATGCAGGTTGTCGGCGACATTGAACTGATAGTGGGCCTGGGAGGATTGATCGACGGCCACCTGTTTGAAGCTGGAGATCAGATCGGAGGCGCGCCGCAGGTTGTTTTGCAGCAGCGAGGTGGATTCATCCAGCGTATGGATCAGCTCGGTCAGATAGCTGCGGGAGAGCTGCTTGTCGTCGATCTTGCTCTGGAAGTCCTTGATCCGCTCCTGCAGGAAGGAGGCGGCGGTGACGCTGATGCCCACCGGTGTGTTGATCTCATGGGCGACCCCGGCCACCAAGGAGCCCAGTGAGGCCATCTTCTCGGATTCGACCAGCGTCTGTTGCGCCACCTTCAGGTTGTCATAAGCCTTGGCCAGCTGTTCGTTGCTCTCCTTCAGGCTGCGGGTACGCTTCTCGACCTTGGCCTCCAACTCTTCGTTCAGACGGATGATCTCGCGTTCGACCCGCTTGAGCGGGGTGATGTCGTAGCCAAAGGCGATGCGATACTTGAGATCCGCTCCCTCATAGAAGGGGACAAAGCTCCACTGCAGGATCAGCTCTTCCCCCTGCTGATCCTGGCTGGTTACCTCGCGGTGTTCCAGCACTCCGGCCTGCTCCAGTTCGTTGGTGAGCAGCTCCCGCTCATCGGGGGAGACGAAACACTCGAGCCAGGATTGGCCGAGCATCTCCTGCTGGGTATAGCCGGTGAGCAGGATCGCCGCCGGGTTGACGGTGACTATGTTCAGCTCGGTGTCCAGACAGCAGATCACCAGGGTCGAGGAGTTGATGAGGGTGGTGGAGAAGTCGCGCTCTTGCTGCAGCTTTTCCGTCATCATCTGCCGGGAGGCGAACTCATCGGCCAGTGACAACCTCATCCGATTGACACTATTCGCCAGCAGATCCAGCTCATCGGGATGTTGCGGATGGGTTGTGCGCCCTTCCAGCAATAGCTCCTGCTCCAGATGACCGAGGGAGAAGTTTTCGGTGTAGCTGGCAATCCGGTTGATATGACGGATCACCATGTAGTAGATGATCAGCAGGATGAAGAAGGAGACCAGCAGAGTCTTGATGGTCTGCGAGACGAGGATCAGCACCGACTTTTCGATGAGTCGGTGGTAGATCATCTCCAACGAGGAGGCGACGAACAACTTGCCAACCGTCTCTCCCTGGTAGACCAGGTCGAACTCGCGGGAGATGTCATAGCTGGGCAGCTCCTGCCCCATGGACTGCAGACGAACCTGCTTGTCGCCCATGGCCTCCTTGACCTCAACAAACTGCATGGCGGGGAGATTCATGATGCCTTCGAGTTGTACCTGGATCTGTTCTTCATCCAGGTTCCACAGACTGGAGGCAATGGGTTGCAAAAACGAGGCTTCGATCTGATTCAGGCTGCTTTCCACCATGCTGCGATCCTGGCGGTAGTCCCAGAACAGTTGCAGCATGGTGATGATGACGGCCAGCAGGGTGCTACAAGCCAAGATGTAGGAGAGCAACCGAAAGGAAAGGCTGTGTCCGGCTGAGGCCTTGATCGCTTTCGAGAATGAACTTGGCATCGCGTCCCTGCCTTCGAATGAAATAACTGTGCGACTGATATAGACAGTTTATAACCGCCGGCGCCAGTAACAAGTCAAGCGACGCTTGATAAATGGTGACGCTGCCTACATCTTAGTGATCCATAAGGTTTTATCCGTGAGGTATCTCTCTTGCGGTCCAAGGAGTTGTAGCACTATGTCGAACCCCCTGTTGTCCATGGATGGGTTGCCCCCATTCAGCCAGATCAAGCCTGAGCATGTCCGACCGGCGATTGAGCAGGCGATTGCCGACTGTAAGGCCCGGATAGCCGAGGTGCTCAAGCAGAGCGAACCTCTGACCTGGGACAGCCTGGTGGCGCCGCTCGAAGAGGTGGATGATCGTCTGGGGCGCGTCTGGTCGCCGGTTTCCCATCTCAATTCGGTGGTCAATTCAACCGAGCTGCGCGAGGCCCACGATGGCTGCCTGCCGCTGCTCTCCGAATACCAGACCTTCGTCGGGCAACACGAGGGGCTCTATCAGGCCTTCCAACAGCTGGCGGCCAGCGATGAGTTTCCGCGCCTGAGCGAGCCGCAGCGCCAGCAGATCGAAAATACTCTGCGCGACTTCCGCCTCTCCGGCATCGGGTTACCCAAGGCTCAGCAGCAGCGCTATGGCGAGATCGTCGCCCGCCTCTCCGAGTTGGCCTCCAACTTCAGCAACCAGGTGATGGATGCCACCCTGGGCTGGCAGCGTCAGGTGACCGATGAGGCCGAGCTGGCTGGCTTGCCGGAATCGGCGAAGGCGGCGGCCCAGCAACTGGCGGCCAGTCGCGAGCTCGAGGGCTGGCTCTTCACGCTGGATATTCCCTCCTATCTGCCCGTCATCATGTACAGCGACAATCGGGCACTGCGCGAG
This sequence comes from Aeromonadaceae bacterium, assembly GCA_041441555.1. Classification (GTDB taxonomy): domain Bacteria; phylum Pseudomonadota; class Gammaproteobacteria; order Enterobacterales; family Aeromonadaceae; genus Pseudaeromonas. The sequence goes on along the minus strand of JASDSW010000085.1, from coordinate 23,697 downwards.
GAGATCTACACCGCCTTTGTCACCCGGGCTTCCGATCAGGGGCCGAATGCCGGCAAGTGGGACAACTCGGCGCTGATGGACGAAATCGTCGCGCTGCGTCATGAATTGGCGCAACTGCTGGGTTTTGCCACCTATGCCGACTACTCGCTGGCGACCAAGATGGCGGATAAACCGGCCCAGGTACTGGGCTTCCTCAACGATCTGGCGACCCGCTCCCGGCCCCAGGCGTTGCAGGATTTGGCCGAGTTGCGTCAGTTTGCCCTTGAGCAGTTCGGCGTCAGCGAGCTGGCCGCCTGGGATCTCTCCTACTACGCCGAGAAGCTCAAACAACATCGCTACGCCATCTCCGATGAGGTGTTGCGCCCCTATTTCCCGGCCCCGCGTGTCATCGCCGGTCTGTTCGAGACGGTGCGGCGCCTGTTCGGTCTGCGCATCCAGCAGCGTCTGGCAGTCGAGACCTGGCATCCGGACGTCAATTTTTACGACATCTTCGACAGCGAAGGGGAGCTGCGTGGCAGCTTCTATCTGGATCTCTATGCCCGCCCGCACAAGCGCGGTGGTGCCTGGATGGATGATTGCATCGGCCGTCGTTTCCGTCAGGATGGCACCCTGCAGCGGCCGGTGGCCTATCTGACCTGCAACTTCAACGGCCCGGTGGGTGACCAGCCCGCCCTGTTTACCCACGATGAGGTGGTGACCCTGTTCCACGAATTCGGTCACGGTCTGCACCACATGCTGACCCAGATCGATGTGGCGGGAGTGGCGGGGATCCACGGTGTGCCCTGGGATGCGGTCGAGCTGCCGAGCCAGTTCATGGAGAACTGGTGCTGGGAGCCGGAGGCGCTGGCCTTCCTCTCCGGCCACCACGAGACCGGCGAGCCGCTGCCCCAGGCCGAGCTGGATCGCCTGCTGGCGGCCAAGAACTTCCAGTCGGCGATGCAGATGCTGCGTCAGTTGGAGTTCTCGCTGTTCGATTTCCGCCTGCACCACGAGTTCGATCCGACCCAGGGGGCTCGGGTTCAGGCGGTGCTGGACGATGTGCGCCAGCTGTCGGTGTTCCCGGCGCCGGCCTTCAACCGTTTCCAGCACAGCTTCTCCCACATCTTCGCCGGCGGTTATGCGGCGGGCTACTACAGCTACAAGTGGGCGGAAGTACTCTCGGCCGATGCCTTCTCGCGCTTCGAGGAGGAGGGGATCTTCAACGCCAAGACCGGGGCCGACTTCCTGCATCAGATCCTGGAGATGGGCGGCTCGCGCTCGCCGATGGAGCTGTTCCGCGCCTTCCGTGGCCGGGAGCCGACCATCGATGCCCTGCTGCGCCACAGCGGCATCACCGGCTAACGCGGATCCGCACGTTAACCTCAAACCCGGCCGTTGTGGCCGGGTTTTTTTATGCGGATTTTTCGCCTCAGGCTGGAGTTGGCGCCTGGATTATTGAGCCTGTGGCAGCAGTCCATGGCGCAAACAGGGCGTTATCGCTGGGCGCGGGGCGGTGTAGTATGGCGTCATGGAATTTTCCCCATCATTTTTGTCGACTAGCCAAGGATAATCATCATGAAGATTGCCGAACTCGTGCGTACCCGTCACACCTGCAAAGCCTATGATCCACAACGCCCGCTCAGCGAAGAGCAACTGGCGGAACTGCAGGCGATCCTGCGCTTTAGCCCCTCCTCGGTGAACTCCCAGCCCTGGCACTTCTTCCTTGTCAGCTCCGAGGCGGGCAAGGCCAAGCTGGTGCCAGCCCTGACCGAACACAATATGGAGAAGGTGCGCTGCGCCCCGCTGACCGTGGTGATCGCCACCAAGACCGAGTTGGATGATGCTCACCTGCAGGCGCTTTTGGCGCAGGAGGAGCTGGATGGCCGCTTCGGTGGCAATGAGGAGGCCAAGAAGGGGGCCGATGGGGCGCGCCGCTACTATGTGGGCCTCAACAGCACCACCCCCCAGAAACAACAGGAGTGGATGGCCCGTCAGGCCTATATCGCGCTGGGCTTCCTGCTGATGGGGGCTGCCACCCTGGATCTCGACGCCACGCCGATCGAAGGCTTCTTCCCCGAGAAGCTGGATGCGGCCCTGGGGTTGACCGAACTCGGTCTCAAGAGCGTCGTGGTGGCCAGCATTGGTCATCGCAGTGAACAGGACTTCAACGCGGCACTGCCGAAATCCCGTCTGCCCGCCGACCAGCTGATCACCCGACTGTAAGGCGTCAGCCCGCCAGCGCTCCGGCTTGTTAGCCGGGGCGTCTGGTTGGGCGAGCCTGTTACGAGTGCGCACTCCGTGCGTCATGGTGGCCAATCAACGGTAGGTCAATATCGGTAATCAGGGTAGAGTGGCCCCCCTGCGCGCACTCCCTCCGAGTGCGGAGCATCACTGCGACAGGCTACCTATGACTCCGCTTCGCGTTCGCTACCAGACCATAGAGTTTGGTCATACCGATATTCACCTGCGCACACTGCGCGATAACCAGCAGTATGCCGACGAGGATGGGATTGCCCTGCGCCTGGGCATTTCGCCGGCCACCTGGCCGTTGTTCGGCATTGTCTGGGCATCCGGCTCTGTGCTGGCCCATCTGATGGCAGAGCACGAGATCGACGGCCTGCGGATCCTCGAGGTCGGCTGCGGGATAGCCCTGGCCAGTCTGGTGCTCAATCAGAGACACGCCAACATCACGGCGACCGACTACCACCCGGAAGCTGGCAATTTCCTGCGGGAAAATGTGGCCTTGAATCACGGCTCCGCGATTCCCTTCGTGCGAACTGGCTGGGAAGATGAGGCCACCGAATTGGGTGTTTTTGACCTGATCATCGGCAGCGATCTGCTCTATGAGCGTTCCCATGTGAATATCTTGTCTGGTTTCATCGAGCAGCACGCCGCCCCTCACTGCCAGGTGCTCCTGGTCGATCCGGGGCGTGGGCATCACGCCTGTTTCAGCAAGAAGATGGTCACCCTGGGGTATTCACACCGCCAACACAAGCCAGAGCACACCGACTACTTGGCGCTCCCCTTCAAGGGGCAGGTTCTGTGCTACCAACGCCAACATTAGTTGTGCCACCTGCCTAAGTGGGTGGGTTCTATTTTTGGGCATTCGATTTTATCGCAGCCTGCGCTGATGGGTTCACCTAGCTGGGCAGGTTTAACCGACTCAGATCGTGAGGATCCGCGTATTGTTCCGGCCTGATTCTTTGACTTGATATAGTGCTTTATCCGCGGCTTCGAGGAGATATTTGGGCGTTATCTTCTGAGCGTGGGCCCTATAGGTCATCAGGACGGCAATGCCGACCGAGCAGGTCAGATGGCCAAATGGCGAGGTCGCGTGGGGATGGTGTTCAAATCGCAGAGTCTGGTGAAGAGTGGCTAGCCAATCAGGCATGACACGGGTAAATCGCACCACCAAAATAAACTCTTCCCCGCCAAAGCGAACGACCAGTTCGGCCGGCAACGATGCTAACCGCTGACCCACAGAGACCAGGGCCAGGTCTCCCTGCAAGTGGCCGAAATAGTCGTTGTAGCGTTTGAAATAGTCTAGATCAATGATGGCCAGAGCCAGCCCTTCGTCATGGTGCAACTCATGCAATATCTTGTCGGTCATGCGTGTGAACGCATGACGGTTGAGTACACCCGTCAACTGGTCCGTCTCGGCCTTGGCTTTCTCCAGCAAATTGGATCGAAATTGCAGACGCGTCAGGCGATCGATCTGGTACTGCATGAACGCCATGATCAGTACTGTCATCGCGAAGTAAAACAGCGTCCATTCGGTATCGACGTTGCTAATTTGGTTAAGCAGAACCAGTCCTAGAGCCAGAATGGTCCAGATCACCAGCTTGTGTCCCAAATGAAGAGCTGGGATGGCCGCCGTCATCATGACTGCAACCATGGGGCCCCCCTCGTAGAGTTTTCCTCCTGAGAGACCGATTTCGACGAACAGGGCTGTGACCATCCCCATCATCCACAGGGAGCCTAGATAAATATTGCGATACCAGAAACGGACATTTTGATGATTACCGATCCACAGCAAAATAATCACGCACAGCATGCTGGCATAACGCAGTAAATTGCTGCACGAGAACCACTGGCCGCCGTTGATGACATCCATGAGGACGAATACCAGCAACACCACCAGTGCCAGCGCCATAGCCCGAGTTGTGGCTCGACGGGTTCGCTCGGCCAATTGGGCACAAAACTTCTGCTCCGTTACGGCATCCAAAACGGCTCTGGATGGCAACCAGCTATTGAGAGAATGTAGCCGCAATCCGAGGTCCCTCTGCTGGATAGTGACAGTGGTGTGGTACCGATACATGGATGGTAGCACATTGTTATTAATCAGTAGGTAAGCTCGTGGTGGCTAGGATGGCTCACCACGATTTTGTGACAGCGCCGTGCCCTGCTGTTTGTGGGATCCTTATCTATTCAGACCGTTGAGGATGGAGTGTTCACCTGCCGCACCACCCGCGCCGGGTTGCCGAGTGCGAGCGAGTCGGCGGGGATGTCGCGGGTCACCACGGCACCGGCGCCTATGATGCTGCGTGGACCTATCGTGACGCCGGGACAGATGATGGCACCGCCGCCGATCCAGACATCGTCGCCTATGGTGATGGCTTTGCCATAGACGGCCCAGCTGCGGCGCAGTTGGGCCTCCTCATCATGGGTGGCGGTATAGAGCTGGACGTTGGGGGCTATCATCACGTTGTCACCGATGACGATGGGGCCGACATCCAGCAGGGTGACGTTGAAGTTGATGTAGCTGTGAGTGCCGATGCGGATGTTACTGCCGAATTCGCAGCAAAACGGGGTCGAGACGATGCTGCCGGGGCCAAGTTGCTCGAACAGTTCGGCGCAAATCTCGCTGTGGCGGCCGTCACCGGCCTTGTAGTGGTTCAGCTCGCGCAGCAGGGTTTGCCCCCGATCGCGTAGCGCTATGATCTCCGGATCCCGGCCATCGAAGGCCTCGCCGCTACGCATCTTCTCCCGTTCACTCATCTCTCTGGCCCCCTGATCATTGCCTGGATGGCTCCACGATAACCAAGGTCGGTCGCCGATTCGATGAGTCACTTCCCACCGTCGCAGAAAGCATCAGGCCCTGATAAACAGGGCCTGATGAGTCTAGTTGTCGCGCGGGAGAGCCTTAGATGTCGCTATCGTCCGTCTCTGCGGCCACTAGGTCGAGTGCCTCGGCCTGAGCCTCACGCACCTCGTGCTCCAGCTCTTCGTGGCTCTCGTTCTGAGTGCGGGCATCCAGTGGCTCGGCCAGGGTGGCGACCAGGGAGCGGGTGGCTTCGATAGCATCCTTGAGCTTGACCTGGATTTGTTGCCCCAGCTCGAAGCGCGGCTCCTGATCCAGATAGACGCGGCCATCATCCCAACTGCAGTTCAGACGCTTCTTGTCGGCGAAGATCTGACCGGCCGGGATGAAGGCGACGGCACCATTTTCCAGCAGTCGAACCTTGAGGCCACCGCGCACCACATCGATGATCTCGGCGTTGAAGATCTGACCGGAGCCAACGGCCGGTTGCAGGTAACGGACATAGAGCCAGTCGCCGATGTCGCGTTCGGCGAAGCGGTTCTGACGACGGGCATCGCTCAGGGTCTGCGTCAGCTCGGTGCTGGATTCCGCTGGGCACTCGGCACCGCGCAGCAGCGCCTTGATGATGCGGTGGTTGACCATGTCACCATATTTACGGATCGGCGAGGTCCAGGTGGCATAGGCCGGCAGACCGAGACCGAAGTGGGGGCCCGGTTGGGACGACACCACGGAGAAGGTCTGGAAGCGGCGGATGCGGCTGTCGAGGAAGGGGCTGGGCAGACTGTCCATCCAGCGACGCAGTTGGCAGAAGCCTTCGAGAGTATTGATGCGCTCATCGGCAATCGGTGCCTGATGGGTAGTCAACAGATCGATGGCGCCTTGCAGCTTCTCGGGATCGAAACCCGGGTGCACGTTGAAGATGCCGTAGCCGGGTGTCTTGCTCAGGAACTCACCGGCGCAGATGTTGGCGGCGATCATCGCCTCTTCCACCATACGGTTGGCGATGCGGCGCGGTTCGACCACGATGGCGACCACTTCCCCGGCCTCGTTCAGCTTGAAGGCGTAGTCCGGCTTGTCCTTGAACACCAGGGCATGCTCGCTGCGCCAGGCGTTGCGGGCAGCGGTGATTGCTTCCAGAGCCCGGATCTGCTCGAGGATGGTGGCATTCGGATTGAAGCCTTCGGCCTGACCGTGCTCAAGCAGGTCGGAGACCTGATCATAAATCAGACGCCCCTGGGAGCAGATGGTGGCAGCGAAGAAGCGGAACTCCGGCGCTATGCTACCGTCGCGGCGGATCAGCAGTTCACAGCAGAGGGTGTGGCGCTGCTCGCCCTCTTTCAGGGAGCAGAGCTCGTCGCTCAGGGTGCGCGGGATCATCGGGATGTTGCGACCCGGCAGATAGACGGTGAAGGCGCGCTTGGCGGCCTCTTCATCGATGGCGCTGCCCGGCGCCACATAGGCGGTCGGATCGGCGATGGCGACGGTCAGCAACCACCCCTCGGCGTGGGGAGCAACATAGAGGGCATCGTCCATATCCTTGGTGGAGGCGCCATCGATGGTGACGAAGGGCAGGGCGGTCAGATCTTCACGGGGCAGATCCTCTTCCAGCGGCTGCCAGCTCTCGGCATCGGCCGGGGCGCTGCGTGGCAGATCGTGGCGGCGTAACACCACCCACCAGGGGGCTTCGGGATCGTCGCCGCTGGTGATGCGTTCGCTGATCTCGGCAAAGTGGCTGCCATCGGTCAGGCCGTGGCGCTTGAGGTTGGCGATGACCCAGTCCCCTTCGGCGAACTGTTTCTCGTCCAACCCCTTGATCGGGCGAGCCTTGATCACCTCCTTGAGAACCGGATGATCCGGCACCACGTTCAGGCGATCCTTGATCAGCTTGATGCGGCCGACGAAGCGGGTCAGGAACGGGGTGATCAGGCTGTCGGGCTCGGCTTGCTCTTTCTCGTTTTCGGTGCGGATCAGGGCTGTGATGCGGTCACCATGCATCACCTTCTTCATCTGCTGCGGCGGAATGAAATAGCTCTCGCGATTGTCGGTTTCCAGGAAGCCGAAGCCGCGATCGGAGCCACGCACGACCCCCTCTTTTTTCGGGATATTGTCGCGGAGCTGCTGTTTGAGCTGCGCCAGCAGCGGATTGTCTTGAAACATAGTGATCACCCTGTCGAAGAAACGTGCCGACTATACGGATTTGTGCGGGTAAAACCAAGGAGCACGGCGCCGGACTAGCCGGTGGCTGGCGGGTTGACCAGTGCCATGAAGTGGTGGCGGCTGGGCTTGAGCCCCTCGGCGGCCTGCGCAGGCCACGGCAACCAGCGGCGCGGGATCAGATGGCTGGGGAGCCGGGTGCGCAACCAGGGCTCCAGGTCGGTGAGTACCCGCTGACCCGTGGTGGCATCAGCCGGGCTCGGCTGCCAGTCGATAAAGGCCAGCGGCACCATGCCCCATTCGGCATCGGCCAGCGGCACCACCAGCGCCTGGCGCACGGCACCATGCTGCAACAGCGCCTGCTCGATGGCCTCGGGCTGGATATTCTCACCGCCGCAGATGAAGCGGTTATCGCGCCGGCCCTGTACTCGCAGTTCACCGGTCGCTGTCAGTTCGCCCAGATCGCCGGTGTGAAACCACCCCTCGGCATCCAACGCAGGCTCCAAAGTCCCTTCTCGGTAGTAACCGGCAAACAGGGTGGCGCCGCGCACGCAGATCTCGCCATCGATCAGCTTCAGCTCGCGGCCGGGCAGGGGGCGACCGACGTTGGATGCATCGGGGCCGGCGTAGCGGGTGCAGACCTGGGTGGCCATCTCGGAGAGGCCGTAGCTGACCTGCGGCGTCACCCCCTGAGCTTGGCAGGCGGCCACCAGGCTGGCGGGGATGGGGGCTCCGCCGAGCAGCAGGTGGCGCACCGCCGTCCGCTCCAGTCGGAATTTCGGGCTCTGCAGCAGCCGGTAGAGCTGGGTCGGCACCAAGGATAGGTGGGTGATGGCTCCCCCCAGTAAGTGCTCACTGAGTGAGCACTCCGGGTTGGGGAGCACGACGCAGGCTCCCGCCAGGAAGCAGCGCCACGGGATGGCGTAACCGCCGACATGAAACAGCGGCAAGGAGAGCAACCAGCCGTCCCCAGACAGCAGCGGCACGCCCAAGGCCGAGCCCTCGGCACTGGCCCAATGGGCGGCGAGGCGATGGGCCACCGCCTTGGGCTCGCCGCTGCTGCCGGAGGTGAGGATCAGATTGGTCAGCTGTTGCTGGTCCAGCCAGAGCTCTGTGGCTGCGGCGGGGAGTGCGTGGTCCGGATCGAGTGTCAGCACCGGGCAGGGCCAGTCCCCGGCGTCGGCCTCCGGCCAGTCGGGGGCCAGCCAGCAGCCCTTGGCGTCGAGCCGCTGCATCAGTTGCCGGCAGCGGGCGGCGGGCTGGCGCGGATTAAGCGGGCAGAACACCAGCCCCAGACGCAGGCAGGCCCAGGCCAGCAACAGCAACGACAGGCTGTTGGCGGCCACCGTCACCAGATGATCGCCGCGGCGCAATCCGGCGACGACCAACTGCTGTTGCAGGCTGTTGAGCCGACCATCGAGCTCACGGTAAGTGAGTACTCGCCGGGGCAGGCGGATGGCGGGTCTTGCGGGGTGATTCAGGGCCTGGTGGCGAACGGGGCAGCAAACCGCCCCGTCCGGGATCAGCTCTGCCATAGCAGCTCCAACTGCTGCTCATCGACGGTCAGGGTATCGGACTGGAGGATGTTGGTGGTGAAGTAGCGCAGAGTATCCAGCCCCGGTGCCTGTTCGGGGGCCCACTCACTGGCCAGCTGTGCCAGCAGACGGTTACCGAGCTGGGACTCGTAGCAGGAGGAGAAGACCACCTTTAGGCCGGTGGCGTGGGCCTTGTCGACCAGCGCCTTGCAGCGGGCCAGGGAGCCGATCAGCATGGGTTTGATGATGATCGCCTTGAGTTGCGGGAAGGGTTCCCAATGGGGCTCTAGGCTCAGCAGCTCGTCCAGGGCGATGGGGATGCCGGTGTGACCGGCGACGGCTCGAATGTCCTCGAGCCGGGCACAGGGATCCTCGATGTATTCGATGTTGGCGGCATTGAGGTGGCTCATGAAGGTCCAGGCCTCTTCGCGGGTCCAGCCACAGTTGGCATCCAGGATCAGCTTGAGCTTGGGGGCCAGACGGCAGAGCTCACGCACCATGGCGACCTCATCGCGCATGGCGTGGCGGGCCACCTTAACCTTGGCCTTGGCCGGGTAGTCGTACAGCCACTCCCGCCAGCTCCAGACCACTTCGTCGGGGCTGCCCAACAGCAGGATATAGGGCGAGTGGGGGGCGTTCATCTTGCTCGGCCATTGGCGTTGCGCGCAGTCGAAACCGAATTGCACCGAGGGGAGCAGGGGCTCGACATGGCGTCCCTGTTTGAGCCCCTTCAGACAGAGCAGAGCCTCGGCCTCGGCCTCGTCGAGGGTCTCCTTGGAGAAGCCGGGCAGCGGTGCGATTTCGCCCCAGCTATTTTCCCATTTCAGCAGCAGCCCCTCGCGTACCGAGATCTGGCGATCGTGGAACTGCAGAGGCTGGCTGAGCGGCAGTCGATAGCGGTAGAGACTGGCTTTCATCATGGATTCCGTTTGAATTTGGAAAAGTCGGGACGCCGTTTCTCGTTGAAGGCGTTGCGCCCTTCCTGACCCTCTTCGGTCATATAGAAGAGCATAGTCGCATTTCCCGAGAGCTCTTGCAGCCCGGCCTGACCGTCACAGTCGGCATTCAGCGCCGCCTTCAGACAGCGCAGAGCCATCGGGCTGTGCTGCAGAATTTCCCGGCACCAGCGCACGGTTTCTCGCTCCAGCTCGGCCAGCGGGACCACGGTATTGACCAGTCCCATCGCCAGGGCTTCGGCAGCATCGTATTGACGACAGAGGAACCAGATCTCGCGGGCCTTCTTCTGGCCGACGATGCGCGCCATGTAGGAGGCGCCCCAGCCGCCATCGAAGGAGCCGACTTTGGGGCCGGTCTGGCCGAAGCGGGCGTTGTCGGCGGCGATGGTCAGATCGCACATCATGTGCAGCACGTGGCCGCCGCCGATGGCGTAACCGGCCACCATGGCGATGACGGGTTTCGGGCAGGTGCGGATCTGGCGCTGGAAGTCGAGGACGTTGAGGTGGTGGGTTCCTTCGTCGTCCTGATAGCCGCCGTAGTCGCCGCGCACCTTCTGATCACCACCGGAGCAGAAGGCCAGATCACCGGCTCCGGTCAGGATGATGACGCCGATGCCGGCGTCGAAGCGGGCGTCGTTCAGCGCCTGCATCATCTCCTGCACCGTCAGCGGCCGAAAGGCGTTACGCACCTGGGGGCGATGGATGGTGATCTTGGCGATCCCCTCCTCGGATTTGTGGTAGCGGATGTCCTGAAAGTCGCCACTGCAGTCGTGCCAGTGAGCCGGGGCGTACCACTGGTCCAGCTGTTCCTGAGAGGGTTGGATCATTAAGTCGTCTCCTGTGAGTCGGGGGAAGCAAGGGTGGGCCAGCGTTGTTGCAGCCAGGGCACGAGCACGGCGGCAACCTCGTCGGGGCTGGTCAGGTGCAGATTGTGGCCCGCGGAGGGGATGCGGGCTCCCTCGAGGGCCGGGCAGGCGGCCAGCAGTTCAGCCGCCAGGTTGGCAAATTTTTGATCCGCGGCCCCATACAGATAGAGCACCGGCAGACTGGTGCACTGCAGCCAGGGGTGCAGATCCGGTTGGCGGGCCAGCGAGCTGGCGGCCAGCATGTGGGCCAGGCGGCGCGGATCGTGTTGGCTGCGCAGGGTGATCAGCTCCGCACGCCGGGCCGGGGTCAGATCGCTGAAGACGCTCTGCTGATACCAGTCGACCAGCACCTGCCGCAGCGGCTCCTGGCGCAGGCGTTGGACCCAGAGCGCGTCGCTGTGCATCCGTTCGCGGCGGGCCTCTGGGCTGGTCAGTCCCGGGTTGGCACTCTCGAGCACCAGGCCAGCGAGCTTGCTGCGGCCATCGGCATGCAACGATTGGGCGCTGGTGGCGTAGTGCAGCGCCAGGCGGCCGCCGAGTGAGTAGCCGTAGAGGATGGCGCTGTGAATGCCTCGGCGTCCCAGCTCGGCATCCAGCCAGTCGGCCAGCAGCGGCCAGGGCATGGCGGCCGGCGCCTCGGGGCCGTGCCCCGGCAGCGTCAGACAGTGACAGCGGCGGCGCCAGGCGCTGGGCAGGCGATCGAGCAGCGCCAGCCACTCGATGGGGGTGCCGAGAAACCCGTGCAGGAAGACCAGATCACAGGGGGTGATGGGGGCTGGTGGCGTGGTGACATAGGGGATGCGCATCGCTTAGCCCTCCTGCTGACGGCAGGCTCGAGCCAGATCCGCCAGTTCACTGGCACTCTGCCCGGCGGTCACGCGGCACTCGATCAGTGTGCTGCGGGCCGAGGCGTGGGCGGTGAGATAGGCGTCGCTGAAGGCCTCCAGATCCGTGGGGGCTGCATAGGCCAGCCCGAATTGGGCGGCGGCGTGGGCGAAGTCGAGACCATGGTCGAGGCGGAAACAGGCATCGAGCTCGGGCAGGGGGGCGGCGCCGGGCAGCAGCGAGAAGATGCCGCCGCCATCGTTGTTCAGCAGCACGACGATGACCGGATGGGGCGCGTGGCGCAGCAGCGCCAGGCTGTTCAGATCGTGCAGGGCCGAGGTATCCCCGAGGAGCAGGGTGGTGACCTCGCCCGCCGCTTGGCCGCGGGCGATGCCGGCGGCGGTGGCGATCAGCCCATCGATGCCGGAGGCTCCGCGATTGCTCAGCAGCGGGCCTGGCTGCGGCGTCTCGGAGCGGGCGGGTGCCAGCATCTGCCACAGGCGGGGAGGCAGGCTGTTGCCCAGCAGCAGGGCGCCGTGCCACAGAGTCGCCAGGCGATGGGTGATCGCCAACTCGCTCCAACGTTCGACGAAGGGAGCCAGGGTCGCGGGCAGGGCGGCGGCGAGCGCCGGTAGTTGGTGCCAGGGGGTCTGGCGGTCGACGGCGGCCTGATGCTGTCGGCACCAGGCGGCGATGGGGGCGATCAGCCGCCGATCCAGCCGGTAGTCCGGGCTCAACCGTTGCTGGTCGGCCGCCAGCAGCCATTGCTGCTGCCAGGGGTGCTCGGCGATGAATTGGCTCAGGCGCTTGGAGAGCAGGCGCCCCCCCACCTGCAGCAACAGTTCGGCGCGACCCAGCTCCTGACGAAATGGCGCGCCATGCAGCGCCAGATCGGCGTGGGCGATGGCGCCGGGATGCTGCAACAGTTGCGACTGGGCGTCGGCGAGTAACGGCCAGCCCAGATGGTCGGCCAATTCGGCCACCGCCAGCGCCTCCTCGGGGGAGTCGATCTGCCCGGCGACTATGACGCCACGGCGGCCCGCCCACTGTGGCCAGTCCACCTGGAGGGGCGCGGCCGTGACGGCTAGCAGGATCCGGGTCAGTGGCTCATCGCCATCCGGCCAGGGCGCCAATTCGGCCAGCCAGTCGGTGGGCAGTGGCTCCCCCTGGTGGGGATAGAGCGGCTCGGCAAACGGGCAGTTCAGGTGGGCCGGGCCCGGGTTCTGCGTCAGGGTCAACCAGAGCTGATCCAGGGTGCCGAGCAGAAAACGGGGCGAGATGCGGGAGGTCGGTGTCGGCAGATTCTGGCTGAACACCGGATAGCCGGCGAAGATCCCCACTTGCGGGATGGCCTGATTGGCGCCGCAATCGATCAGCTCCGGCGGGCGGTCGGCACTGAGCACGATGAGCGGGACGCCGCTCTGGCGCGCCTCGACCACCGCTGGGTAGAGGTTGGCCACCGCGGTGCCCGAGGTGGTGACCAGGGCCACCGGACGGCCGCTGCGCTTGGCCAGTCCCAGGGCCAGGAAGCCAAGACCTCGTTCATCGAAGTGGCTGTGACAGCGCAGGCGTCCGTGCTGGCTGGCGGCCAGGGTCAGTGGCGCGCTGCGCGAGCCGGGGGCAAAGCAGAGATCGCGCAGACCGAGGCGCCACTGCTCCTCGATGATCAGGCGGGCCCAACCCAGGCTCAGGTTGTCGCCCGGCTGCATCATGGTCGCGACCCCTGACTCAGCAGGCTGAGCAGGTTGGCCAGCTTGTCATCCAGCTCCTGCCACTCGGCCTCCGGCTGCGAGCCGGCGACGATCCCGGCACCGGCGTACAGACGCAGGGCGTCCGCGGTCAGCAGCACGCTGCGAATGGCCACGGCAAACTCGGCGACATCCTCGCTGATGAGGCCGCAGGCGCCGGCGTACCAGCCGCGGCAGAAGGGTTCATGGTCACGGATGTAGGCCAGCGCCTTGCGTCTGGGGGTACCGCCGACCGCCGGGGTCGGATGCAGCGTGGCCAGCAGTTGATCATCGTAGACCCCGGGCTTGAGCCGGGCCTGGATGTCGCGGCGCAGGTGCTGCAGACGCCGGAGCTTGAGGATGCGGGCTGGGGAGAGGCTGGCGCGCTCGGCCAACCCCTCGAGTCGGGTCAGGATGTCGGCATGCACCAGTCGATTTTCCAGCCGGTTCTTGTTGTCGGCCAGCAACTGGGCGGCGAGGCGGGCATCCTCGGCCTCGTCGTCAGTGCGAATGATGGTGCCGGCCAGCGCCTCGCTCTCGAGTTCGCGCTCGTGCCGCCGGTAGAGCCGCTCCGGTGAGCTGGCCAGCAGACAGCTCTCGGCGCTGAAGGCGAAGGCAAAGTGGAAACAGAGTGGCGAGAGGGGTTGCCAGGCGGCCAGCAGATCCCAGGGGTTGACACTCTGTGCCGTCGCCAGGCGGCTCTCGCGAGCCAGCACCACCTTGGGTAGCTGCGTCAGATGGTCGTGGTCGGTCAGTTCGCGGACCAGCGCCGACCAGACGGGCTGTTCGGGCGTATCCTGCCGCTGGAAGTCGATGGCCGGCAGCCGGTCGAGTCGGGCTTCCGGGGCCACCTGAGCCAGCGCCTCGCGGGCGGCGGCGAGTTCTGCGCGCCGTTGTTCGGCGTCACCCTCCAGCCAGAGGTTGCAGACCAGTTCGATCTGGTTGCCCTGCCGGATCAATTCGATGCGCGGCAGGATGAAGCGACAGGTGCCAAATTCGCGCCAGTGGTCACCACCTTGGCGTTGATCGAGCGGATCGAAGGCCAGGCCGCCATAGTAGCGGGGCCAGCTGCCCGCCGCCGGTTTGGGTTGGGCGCTGAGTTCGGCCAGGGCGGCGACATCGCGGATCTCGCGCAGGCAACCGAGACCGGCAAATTCACGGTCCCGCTCCCGGGCATGCCAGTAGACGCGGGGATAGAGGGTCTGGCCCTTGAGCCAACCGAGGAAGGAGGTGATATCGATCGGTTCCCGCAGACGAACGAAACCGCTCAGATCCGTCTGTAACAGGCTGTCGATTGTGTCAATGAGTCTTGTCTGAGCCAGCATGGCATGAGTACACGGATGATTAAGGGCGGCACAGCGCCGGAACTGCAAAAGGGGAGCTGGATCCGTTATAGTACGTCTCTTCCTGACGCCTCGGTCCGGCCGGATGGCCCAGTATAGGGGCTGCCGGGCGGGGGGTAAATACATTCGCTAGGGATGGCGCCGATCACCATGACAAGCTCTTCTCTCTCCCGTTGGATCCTGGCGGCGCGACTGCGAACCCTGCCTCTGGCCTGCTCTTCGGTGCTGCTCGGCTCCGGGTTGGCGGCCCACGGCGGCTATTTTCGTCTGCCGCTGTTTCTGCTCTGCCTGCTGACCGCCATCTTGTTGCAACTGCTCTCCAATCTGGCCAACGACTATGGCGATGCGGTCTCTGGCGCCGACAATGACGAACGAGTCGGCCCGACGCGGGCGGTGGCCAGCGGTCTGATCAGCCGACGGCAGATGCTGGTGGCGATGGCGGCGACGGCGCTGGCGGCGATCGGTTCCGGTTTGGCCCTCTTGTGGTGCTCTTTTGCCGACGATTGGCCGGCGCTGCTGACCTTCATCGGCTTTGGCGCTCTGGCGCTGCTGGCGGCCATCACCTACACGGTCGGACGGCGCCCCTATGGCTATCGCGGCTTGGGTGATCTCTCGGTGTTCCTCTTCTTCGGCCTGCTGGGTGTCATGGGCTCCTACTACCTGTTCAGTCACCAGTTGAGCTGGAGCCTGCTGCTGCCGGCGGCCAGCTGTGGCCTGTTGGCGACGGCGGTGCTCAACATCAACAACATCCGCGATCTGGCGGGGGATGCCCGCAGCGGCAAGCGGACGCTGGCGGTGCGACTGGGAGCCCGCCGGGCCCGCCTCTATCACTGGTTGCTGGTGGGGGGGGCTGGGGTGTTGATCGTGCTGTTCATCCTGCTGCAGAGTTCATCGCCGTGGCCCTGGCTGTTTCTGCCCGGCTATCTGTCGCTGCTGCGCGCCGCCTGGGTAGTGCAGGTGAGTGAGGAGCCGCCATTGCTCAATCACCAACTGAAACTGACTGCTCTGGGCAGCCTGGCGTGCAATCTGCTGCTGGCGTTGGGCTTCACCCTTGCCTGAGCAGCGGGAGGCGGTGATGATGCCGGCAGCCACCATTCGGGTGGCTACCTTCAACATCAGTTGCTCCCGCCCGACGGCCGGCGGCCTGCTCGCCGCCCTGCAGGCCGATGAAGCCGCATTGCATCACTGTGCCGCGATTCTGCAGCGGGTCCGGCCGGACATCCTGCTGCTCAACGAGTTCGATCACGAGGGCGAAGGGGAGGACGAACGGGCGCTGATGCTCTTTTTGCGGCGCTATCTGGGCCTCTCTCAGTCGGGGGATGCGCCGCTGGCTTACCCACACCATCTGCAAATTCCGACCAATACCGGTCTGCTCTGTGGCGCCGATCTGGATGGCGATGGGGTGCCGAGTTTGCCGGCCGATGGCCAGGGATTCGGCGCCTTTCATGGCCAGTACGCCATGGTGCTGCTCTCCCGCTTCCCCCTGCTGCCGCAGGCGGCGCGCTCCTTTCGTCACTTTCTGTGGGCTCGGATGCCCGGCGCCCTGCTGCCGGATCGCGAGCCGGGCTCAGGGCGCGGGGATTACTACTCGGCGGCGGCGCTGGCCGAGCTGCGGCTCTCCTCAAAGAATCACCTGGATCTGCCGGTGCGGGTGCCGGCTGTCGACGGCGAACGGGTGCTGCATCTGCTGCTGAGCCATCCGGTGCCGCCGGTGTTCGATGGTCCGGAGCGGCGCAACCGCTGCCGCAATCATGACGAGATCCGGCTCTGGTGTGATTACCTCGATGGCTCCGACTACCTGCAGGATGATGCCGGTCGCCAGGGTGGGCTGGATCCGACCGCTTCCTTCGTGCTGCTGGGGGATCTGAATGCCGATCCTCGGGCGGGCGATGGCGATCGTCGCGCCATCCGCCGCCTGTTGGCTCACCCGCGAGTGCATCCGGCCGTGGCTCAAGGGGCTCGGCGACCGGCGTCTGGTGGTGCCGTGAGCCATGGTGCCCGTCGCTCCCGTCCGGTACCTCCGGCCATGGCGGCCCATTGGACCCATCTGCGCGGCCTGCGGCTCGATTATGTGCTGCCGAGCCGGGATCTGACGGTGGTTGGCTCCGGTGTATTCTGGCCGGCGTCGGGCGAGCCGGGGCGGGAGTGGCTGGCCGATGCGGCAGATATCGAGCGCGCCGAGTATAGCTCCGATCACCGGCTGGTGTGGGTCGATCTGCAGCTTTGAGGTGGATCTTGCTCCCGACAGTGAATCATTGAGATCCCTGAAGGAGCAAGGCATATTCAACAAATTGAAATGTATGAAAAAATGGAGTTACACATGGCTGTCATTACCGAACTCAAGGATGCGTTGCATACCAAAACCGTCCATCTGGTCCTGTTGTCGATCGTCACGGCAGGCATCTATCCACTGATGTGGATGTATCAAAATACCGCTGTAATCGAACGCATCACCAAGGGGCGGATTGCGGATCGGACCTTCATCATCTGGCTGGCGATTTGTGCCGGTTTGGGAGGTGCGTTCAGCGGAACCGGTGATGCCGGGGTGAATCTGATCGGTGGCTTGCTGACGCTCGCCTCCTGGGTGCTCTACATCGTCTGGGCTTTCAAGGCCAAGAGTGCCTTGCAGGAATATGCGTTGACCGAGCATCGCCTCGATCTGCGGTTGAACTGGTTCTATACCCTGCTATTTACCGTCTATTACATCAACTATTGCGCCAATGATCTGCCGGAAGACAAGCGGCGGCAGGATATCGTTCAGGGGCAACACCTGGCAACGGCGAACGCCCAGGCCTCACCGGAAGCGAGCCAAGCCGCAGACGAGGCATCATAACGGTTTTTGTCCTTACTGCTGGTCAGTGGTGAGACTCATGCGAGGCAATCTCTCGCCTTCGCTAACTGACGAGTATGGAGTTGTATCCCCAGCCGACAACCGCCAGTCGGCGGTGAAGGCGACTGACTCTGAGTACCGACACCGGCCGTCGCCGGTGTCTTTGTCTGTATTAGCCACTCTTTTACGTGAAATCCCCCTCTTTTTGCTTTGCCTGCCGAGTCGAATGCCTATAATGCCGGCTTGATCCTGTTTATTGGCTATTTGTTCCACAAAGGAGTCGCGATGAGTTCCCGTTGGCTGTCTGGCCTGTCCGCGCTGCTGCTGGCATTTCCCGCTCTGGCTGCCCTGCCGCTCACCCCCTTCGAGCAGGCGCCCACCCAGCCGCTGCCTCGTTCGGCGGTTATCTCCAAGTATCTGCACGAGCTGGATGCGGCTTCACCCTTGGCCAGTGTGACTCAGTTAGGGCTGTCGGCCGGCAAACGACCGGTCGAGGCGCTGCTGATCTCCGAAGAGCCGGAGTTCCTGCGCGAGGGGCGCCCGTCGTCCCAGAGACTGACCGTGATGCTGGTCGGCTCCCAACACGGCAACGAGCCCAGCGGCACCGAGGTGTTGCAGATCCTGGCGCGGCGCCTGCTCGATGGCGAGTTGACCCCCTGGCTGCAGCAGATCAACTTCGTGGTGGTGGCCCTGGCCAACCCGGACGGGCGCGATATGAATCGCCGTCTGAACGCCAAGGATGAGAACCCGAACGTCGACTTCATCGCCGCCGAATCGCCGGAGACCCGTCTCTATATCAATGCCTTGGCTCGTTTCAAGCCGGATGTGGTGATGGATCTGCACGAGACCTGGAATGACAAGTGGCCGATGACGCCGAAAGAGGGGTTCAAGACCACCACGGATGCCCAGTTTGAGGTGGGCAATAATCCAAATCTGGATGCCCGGCTGAGTGACTATGCCAATCGGGTCTATCTGCCAAAGCTGATCGCCGCGGTGGCCGAGGCGGGCATCCCTTCGCAACGCTACAACGAGATCTACTCGTTGAAGGATCCGGTGCGGCGCGGCGGGCTGAGCCTCTCCAACTTCCGCAACTATGCCTCGATGCAGGGCTCCCTGACCGTGCTGTTCGAGAATCGCCATGACGGCAAGGGCAAGTTCCCGACCCCGCAGAACATCGCCGAACGGGTGCGCAAGCAGGGCATCAGCGTTGAAAAGGCGCTGGCGCTGGTCGTGGAGGATCCGCAGACCATCCGTCAGCTGAGCCGTCAGGCTCGCAACCGCTGGGAAGGGGTCGAGGGGGATGAGCGGTTCGTCATGCAGTATGCGTTTGCCCCCAATCTGAAGAACCCCACCGCCCAGGTGACGCTGCAGACCGTTCAGGGCGAGCGGGTGGTCAAACCCTTCAAGCGGGAGGATCAGATTGCGCTCGAAGGGGTCGGTGAGATACCCCCCGGCTATGTGATCCGCTCCCAGGCTCGCCGGTTCCGTCAATGGTTGGATAGTCACCACATCGAGTATCAGGTGGTGCAGCAGCCGGAGACGGTGCAGCTGGAACAGCAGCGGGTGGCCGATCTGAATATCTCGGCCCGTACCAAACCGGGAACCCGCGATTGGCTGGATGTCACCCTGGATGAGAAGCCGGTCAAGGCCGAGCTGGAGCCTGGCGACATCAAGATCTCGACGGCGCAACCGCAGGGCCCCTTGATTGCCATCATGCTGGATCCCCGCTCCTCCAACAGCCTCTATCAGGAGCCTAGCTGGCGCGCGCTGTTGCTGAGCAATCCGCTACCGACGGCCCCGCTCATCGAGCAGGGACAGTCGATTGCCAAGGATCAAGATAAGAAGGCACAAGGCCACGGTCAGGGCTGAGTCTCCTCATCGGAGTCTTTTGCCTTGCGCGGACTCGGTGAAGCCATCAGCTCACCGAGTCGGCCCCCCTTGAGGATTTGGCTCAACGGCTCGCGCTGTTGTGCCAGATAGAGCCCCAGGGCTTCGCACTGCTTTTCATCCAGCGTCACGGGCCCCTGTTGCAGCAAGAGGCCCAGTTCATCGGCCATATCCAGCATCTTGTCGTAGGCATCCGCCTCTTTCTTGCTGACAAAGGTCATCTTTTCCTCGCCGTTCCGCACCACCACATATTTGATCTCGACCGCCATGGGATTTTCCTATGTATAAAGATACAGGTGTTTTATAACGGATCGGTGAGCCAAATGCCACATTTAACTGCAAGGGCTCGCCGCTGTGTGGTGGAGATGGCATAGTGCTCACATGGAACATCTACATCGTCACGCGAGGGAGGCCGGGCAGCGTCATGAACGCCAGAATGCGAGTCAGTTTGCTCATGCTCGGGTTGGGTCTGCTGGTCACGGAGCCGACGGCGGCGCAGCGACTCTACAGTTGGCGCGATGCCCAGGGGGTGATGCATTACTCCAGCCATCCCCCGGCTCAGCCTCCCAAGCAGGTTGACGAGCTGACGATCGACGGTCAGGGGCAGCTCTCGGCGCTGTCCGAACGCGAGCGCCTCTATGCTCGCCAGGCGACGGTGCCGCTGGATGACGACGACAGCCAACGGCAGGAGACTTGCGCCTATTACCGATCGTTGCTGACGCGTTACCAGAGCCAAGGGGCGACGGCATTCAACCCCCTGACCGGCAAGACGGAGTTGCTGCGCGATCAGGCGGCGACCCAAGCCCTGCAGCAGGCCCGATACGCGGTCAGCCTCTACTGCCCGCGCTAAGATTTCACCTCTTCTCGCCGCGGGTCGGGGTGTCCCGGAGCTGCGAGGCGAAGAAGGGTCTGGGTTGCGCCTCTTGTTCTTCGTCCTCCGGTGTGGAGGGTTCAATATTTTCCCAGGCGGACATCAGCTCGCTGCGTCTGTCTTCCTGATTTGCCTGCAGCATCTCCGCCAGCAGATGGCGATATTGCACACTCTTGGTGATGTACATGCTCTCGTCATCGATGAAGGCGGTCTGTTCGCGCAGTAGCTTCTCATCCTGTTGCTTGAAGGTTTGACCCGCCCGCCAGGCTTGATTGGCCCGCACCCCCAGCTCTTTCAACGCATTGACGCCGAGGTCGACGGCGGAGCCCACCGTCTCCCGATAGACCAGCTCCACCCCCAGCTGCAGCAGCTGATGGGCATGGGCTCTGTCGATGGCGCGCACCAGCAGGGTCAGTTGCGGGAAGTGTTTCTTCGCCAGCTCGCAGACGGCGACCGATTTGGCGGGGTTTCCGACCGCGACCACCAGCAGCTTGGCCTTGTGGGCGCCGGCGGCGTAGAGCAGATCCAATCGGTCGGCATCGCCGTAGAAGACCTTGTAGCCAAACTTGCGCAGCACATCGATATGGCCGGCATCGTTATCGAGGATGGTGGTGCCGATGCCATGGGCGTGCAACAGGCGTCCGACCACCTGGCCAAAGCGACCAAAACCGACGATGAGCACCGGGTTGTTATGATCCTCGATCGGATCGGCTTCACGCTCTTCGGCCTGCTCCTGATAGCGACGTTGCACGAAGCGCTGGTTGATGATCAGCAGCACCGGCGTTAGCGCCATCGACAGGGCGACCACCAGGGTCAGCATCGAGATCATCTCGGTCGACAGCAACTTGCCCTGGTAGGCGAGGGTCAGCAGCACGAAGGCGAATTCGCTACCCTGGGCCAGGGCCAGGGCGAAGGTCCAGCGATGGGCCGGATTCATCCGCGAGAGGCCGCCCAGTCCCTGCAGCACCAGGCACTTGATCAGAATCAGCAACAACAGCAGACCGAGGATGAGCCAGGGGTGTTCGGCCAGCAGGGTGAAGTTGATGCTGGCCCCGACCGAGATGAAAAACAGGCCGAGCAGCAACCCCTTGAAGGGCTCGATGTTGGCTTCCAACTCGTGACGGTACTCACTCTCGGCCAGCACCACGCCGGCGAGGAAGGTGCCGAGGGCGGGGGAGAGGCCGACCGAACGCATGGCCAGCGTGATGAGGATGACTAGCAGCAGAGCGGCGGCGACGAAGATCTCGCGCAACCCCGATTGGGCGATGAAGCGGAACACCGGCCGCATCAGGTAGTGACCGCCGAGGATGATGCCGCTGATGATCGCGGTGATCAGCAGGGCATCCTGCCAGCCGGCGATGGCGGGGCCGGCGTCCGCAACCCCACCCTTGGGAGCCAGCACGGGGATCAGGGCCAGCATCGGAATGACGGCGATATCCTGAAACAACAGGACGGCGAAGCTGGCTTGGCCGGATTCCGTTTTCAACTGGCGTCGCTCGGTCAGACTCTGCAGCACGATCGCCGTCGAGGAGAGCGCCAGTATCATGCCGATGGTCAGCGCCTGTTGCCACTTCAGGCCGAACAGCAGATCAAGAATGGTGATGGCAATGGTGGTTAGCAAAACCTGGCTGCCGCCGAGGCCGACAATCGGCCCCTTGAGCTGCCACAGCAGGGCTGGCTTGAGCTCCAGACCGATGAGGAACAGCATCAGCACCACGCCAAACTCCGCCACGTGCATGACATTTTCGGTCTTGCCGATGACGTTGAGCAGATAGGGGCCGATGATGATGCCGGCGATCAAATAGCCGAGTACCGAGCCGAGCCCCAGCCGCTTGGCGAACGGCACCGAGACCACGGAGGCGGTCAGAAAGATGAAGGCATCAAACATCAGGTCGTGATTCATTCCAGCTCCTCCAGCAGATCGCTCAGGTAGGTGGCGCGTTGCAGGGCGTCGGCGGGGATCCGCTCATCCCGCAGTCCTTCGAGCAGTCGCCGATACTGCTGTGCGGTGTTGCGCAGCAGCTGCACATCCTGAATGGTGTGGTAGGAGTAGAGGACAAACGGTGGCAGGTAGCGCATGCCGCACAGCCAGGCCGACTGCTTGAAGGGCAGCAGATATTCGATGACCGCCCGCCGGTTGTGGCCCTGGGAGGTGTAGGACTCTTGGCTGCCACCGGTGGTGATGGCCGACAGCAGGGCCTTGCCCTTGAGTGCGTGCCCCTGGGGGCCGAAGGCGAAACCATACTCGAGCACCTGATCCATCCACTCCTTGATGATGGCGGGGCAGGAGTACCAGTACAGCGGATGCTGGAAGATGATGATGTCGTGTTCGAGCAACAACTGCTGCTCCTGGGCGACATCGATGAACATGCTCGGATAGCGTTGATAGAGATCGTGAATGGTGATCCCTTCCACCTTGCGCAACGCCTGCAGCAATGCCTTGTTGGCATGGGAGCGCTGGTAGTTGGGGTGAGCAAACAGGATCAATATCTTTTTCATGCCGGGTTCCGAAATACGGGTGGTGACGCGCAAGCAGATTCGGGGCGCTCTTGCGAGGAACGGTTGCGAGTCGTCAGTCTAGGGGCTGGGAAATTGTGAAGCAAATCAATTATCAGGCTCGATGCGATGCCACCGGCATCCGGCTAAACCAAGCCGTCGGGTCTCGGATTGCCGCGCCCCGATCGCTCGTCAACTTCCTGTTTGAGTGTAATCGATGCGGCTGCACCTGGGCGGACTCGCCCCAGCCTCTGCGCAATGGCGCCGTCATTTGTTAGCATGCGTCATCCACTCTGGCCGATGAGTTCGCCTTGATGTCTACTCCCCATGCATTGCAACCGCCTTACGCCCCGCGACGTGAGACTATTCTGACGCGGCACGGCGACAGTCGTTCCGACCCCTATTACTGGCTCCGGGACGATAGCCGCCAGGATGCCGAGGTGTTGGCCTATCTGCAGGCCGAGAATGAGTACACCAAGGCGCAAATGGCAGTCACCGCCTCGCTGCAGCGCCAGCTTTATCAGGAGATGCGGGCGCGCCAACAGCCCGATGACAGCTCGCTGCCCTATTGCTATCGCGGTTACTGGTATGTCACCCGCTTTGCCCCCCAGGCGGAATTTCCCTGCTATCTGCGCCATCGGGGCTCCCTGGAGGCTCCTGGCGAACTGCTGCTCGATGCCGACGCTCGGGCGCAAGGGCTGGAGTTTTATGAGCTGGGGGCACTGGAAGTGAGTCCGGACAATCGTCATCTGGCGGTCTGTGAGGATTGGCTCTCCAGGCGACAATATCGTATCCAGATCCGCGATCTGCACAGCGGCGACTGGCTGGACGAGGTCATCGACAACTGTGCCGCCGATCTGGTCTGGGCGGCCGATGGTCAGAGCTTCTTCTATGTCCGGCTGGATGAAGAAACCCTGCTGCCATTCCAGGTCTACTGCCACCGTCTCGGGCAGCCGGTTTGCGACGATCGACTGATCTACCAGGAGAGCGACGAGAGCTTCTACCTGGGGCTGGCGGCCAGTCGTTCCGAGGCCTACCTGTTGCTGGAGCTGAACAGTACCCTCAGCAGCGAGGTCTGGACTCTGCCCCTGGCCGAGCCGGAGGCCTCCCCGCGCTGGTTCCTGCCGCGTCGCCGGGGCCATGAGTACCAGCTGGAGCAGCTGGGCGCCTGTGTCTACCTGAGATCC
>JASDSW010000084.1:0-48175 GCA_041441555.1 Aeromonadaceae bacterium | reverse complement strand
ACCCGCACACTTGGAATTATTTGAGTCTCTAAAAATGAGGGGATCTCTGAGGGGGGAAATAGATGAACCAATAAATAGCGGCATAATTAATACATCAAATTAAACTCTCGCCTCACGCGTTGTATCGCCAGGCGCGGCGAACGGAGTGCTAAGCGGTTTCGCGGGAGTTGAAGCGGTAGGGGTGAACCTGTTGCTGGCCATCGACCCAGACCAGCTCGTAGAACTGGGGCAGGTTGAAGTTGATGAACTGACTGTCGCGATTGAAGCGTTCGTGGGTCAGGGTGTAGTAGCGATTGACGCTCTGCACCAGCTCGTCCCGGCTACCAGAGTAGTCGCGGTAGATTTCGATCTGGTTGTGCTCATCGAGCACATAGACGTTGAAGCCCCCCTCGTTCTCCTCGAAGAAGAACTGGATCAGACCATCGCTGGCATAGGCATCGACCACCGAGGGGACGCACAGGCTCGCATCATCGCCATCCGGCAACGGCTGGCGCTCCAGCTTGTTGCTGGAGACCTGGCGATAGAAGTCGATGGCACTCTCCAGCTTCTTGACCGCGACCCCGCGCCGTTCGAGGAACAGCGCATAGCGGTCGTGACCCAGCGACAGCATCTTGACCAGCCGCTGCTTATCGCGCGCCAGACGCAAGTCGATGCACTCCTGCACCAACTGGCCGAACTGATTGCGGATCAGGCCGCGGAAGTGGCGACTGTAGCAGAAGACGTCCACCGCATCGGGGGCCAGGGCATCCTGGTGCATCTTGCCCAGAATGGTCGACAACGCCTCGACCACCGCCTCGGGGCCGTTGAAGTGCAGGGTGCGGATCTCGTTCCACGAGTTGCGGTAGACCAGATCGACGGTGCCGACCAGACACTCCTGTTCGCGGCCGAAGCTGAGCACATCGCTGTTGTCGGCATCGAACTCCAGGGTACGGTCTTCCCAGTGCGAGGCTGGATCCAGCTCCAGGTTGAGGAAGATGCCCAGATGACGGATTTCGCACGGCCGACTGAGGGCCAGATTGCTGGCGGCATGAAACCGGACCGGGAAGGTGGCCGCCAGATCCTGGCTGAACTGCTGCAGGATCTCGAGATCCAGATCCGCCCCCTGCGCTCGCAGATGCAACTCGGTCCGCAGGGTCAACAGGCCGTTGAAATAGGCCCAAGCCACCAGCTTGCTCAGGTAGCCGTTGTAGTCGAGCGGCGCCTGACCGATGATCTCCACCGGTTGCAAGGAGCGGTTGTAGAGATACCAACCGGCCCGGTTCAGACGGCCCGGCGGCACCTGGATCAGGCTCAGGTTGGCCTCGTGCAGATCGGGGGCGATCTTCAGATTGATGCGCTGCACCTTGCCGGGCAGCGCCTCGAAGGCGGCGTAGAGCTTGCGCGACAGGACGCCGATATCTTCCGGGTTGATCGACTCGCTGATGTTATTGCGGCGGGCAAACTGGATCAGCTGGCTGTAGCTCTGCATCAGGGCATCGAGCAGCTCACCATAGGCCTGTTTGACCTCAGCCACCTTCCAGTGGTTGCGATCATCCAGATGGTGCAGCCGCTGCCGATCCCAACCCCACTCCGCCACCAGTCGCGCAATCAGCTCGCGTCGGCAGCGACCATGGGCCGAATCGCGCTCCAGCCCGAGATCGTCACACACCTTCAGATAGAAACAGCGTCGGGCCAGATCCAGCCGTTTGAAATCACCGATGCCGCTCAGGTAGTGCGTCACCTTGTCGAGCATCAGGTAATAGGTATCCAGCTGCAGGCTGTACTCGTCGTGTTGCTGGAACCAGTCGCGCGTCTGATTGGAGAGCAGCCGGGTCTGCGGAAACTCGGCGGAGTAGGCCTCCATCAGCAGGATCTTCAGCACCGCCTTGTAGGGCGAATCGAGCCCCTTGTAGAGCAGCCAGAGCGCCGAGCCGAAGTACTCCTCGGCGGGAATGCGTTGCAAGCCGCCGAGATCCAGCCACTCCTCTGGTTGCAACCGCCCGGAGGCGAAAAGTTCGGCCACCTTCTGGTCATACTCCTCATCCCACTCGCCGGGCAGGATGGGCCACAACAAGCGCTGTCCGGCAATGCGCAGGGCGCTGCGATAGAACTCGTCGAGCAGCAGCAGGTGCTGGGCGCTGCCGCAGTTGTCGCCACCAAGTTGCGCATGATTGTCGAGACGGAACTTGTTGTCAGGGATCAGGAAGAAGTTGAGCTCGACACCGCGATTCTCGGCCAGCTTGGAGATCAGCAGACACTTCTGTTCCAGCAGTTCCAGGCGCTCGGCCGCCAGCTCATGGGA
Organism: Aeromonadaceae bacterium; assembly: GCA_041441555.1. Lineage (GTDB taxonomy): Bacteria > Pseudomonadota > Gammaproteobacteria > Enterobacterales > Aeromonadaceae > Pseudaeromonas. The sequence goes on along the minus strand of JASDSW010000084.1, from coordinate 45,894 downwards.
GTGGCAGACCCAGATGTCCAGATCGGAGCAGCAGCACTGACCGATGGAGGAGGTACTGCCCATGGAGTAGAGGCCGAGGATCGACTGCTCATGGGTCTGGATGCCACCATGACAGTTGGTGGCCATGCAGATGTCGTCGATGAAGTCGCGCTGGCTGGCAGACAGGGTGAAGCTGGCGATGCCGTGAGGAACCTCCCCCGACACATAGCCTGGCAGGAGCGGATGGTTGAAATGAAACAAAACCGGCAACAGCTCGAAGAGCTGTCGGCCATGTTGACTCATCGCTTCCAATGCCCGCTCAGTCCTGGTCTGATTTATCGCATCATAGCGAGCTATGAGCGTGACAAAATCATGCGGCAACCGACTGACCTTTAATTCCATGACGACGCACACCGAATCGCCCCAAAAAGGGGAAACTCGAAAAAAGTGTGACCATGGTAACAACAGGTAACAGATCGGTAAACCTTTTCTCCGTCTCCGACCGAGCGCGAAAAAATGAATCGATTCAGGTGATCGAACAACGGGTTGTAACCGGGCACATGGCCGCAAGTTCGGCGCCTTCCGGCACCCAATCGCGGCTCATGCAGAGGGCCGGCAACGGTGTTACTATCCGGTTAACAACGACCAAACTTTGAGCCCATGAGATCGACTATCCGCATCGCCACCCGTAAGAGTCCCCTCGCCCTGTGGCAGGCCCACTTCGTCCAGTCCCGCCTGCAGCAACTCTATCCCCAGCTGCGAGTTGAACTGCTGCCCATGAGCACCAAGGGCGACAAGATCCTCGACAGCCCGTTGGCCAAGGTCGGCGGCAAGGGGCTGTTCGTCAAGGAGCTCGAGCAGGCGATTCTGGCCGGTGACGCCGACATCGCCGTGCATTCGATGAAGGATGTGCCGGTCGAGTTTCCCGACGGCTTGGGGCTGAGCATCATCTGTGAACGCGACGACCCGCGCGATGCATTCGTCAGCTCCCGCTTCCCCTCGCTGGCCGAACTGCCGGCCGGCAGCCGGGTCGGCACCTCCAGCCTGCGCCGCCAGTGTCAGCTGCGGGCCAGCCGTCCCGATCTGCAGATCCTGGATCTGCGCGGCAACGTCAACAGCCGGTTGGCCAAGCTCGATGGCGGCGAATATGACGCCATCCTGCTGGCCGCCGCCGGGCTCAAACGCCTCGGCCTGCAGGAGCGCATCACCACCCTGCTGCCCCCCGAGCAGAGCCTGCCCGCCAATGGTCAGGGGGCGGTCGGCATCGAGTGTCGGCTGGACGATGACGAGTTATTGACCCTGCTGGCTCCGCTGGAACATCTCCCCACCCGGCAACGGGTGCTGGCCGAGCGGGCGATGAATCGGGCGCTGCAGGGCGGCTGCCAGGTGCCTATTGGCGCCTATGCCGAACTGGAAGGCGACCAGCTCTGGCTGCGGGGGCTGGTCGGCTCCCCGGACGGCCGGCAGATCCTGCACGCCGAGTGCCGCGGCGCCGCCAGCGAGCCCGAGGCCCTCGGCCAGGCGTTGGCTGACCAGCTGCTGGCGCAAGGGGCGGCACGCCTGCTCACCGAGGTATACGGTTCATGACGACGCTGATCCTGCGCCCCGAACCCCAGGCCAGCACCCTGGCCGCACGGTTGCGCGAGGCCGGTCACGCCGCGATCGTCACGCCGCTGCTGCAGATCCGGCCCGGCCGCCAACTGCCGCAGCTGGCTGAGGCCCTGTCCCGCCACGACCTGCTGATCGCCGTCAGCAGCCATGCGGTGGAACAAGCCTCCGCCTGGCTGACCGCGCACGGGCTCGCCTGGCCGCAGATGATCACCTTGGCAGTCGGCGCCACGACAGCGGCCAGCTGGCAAGAGCGCGGGGTTCAACCCCAGGTTCCCCAGGATGCGCGCAGCGAAGGGCTGCTGGCTTTGTCAGCGCTTCACGAGGTCCAGGGGAAACGGATCCTGATCCTGCGTGGCGACGGCGGCCGCGAGTTCCTGGCCGAGCAGTTGCGGGCGCGCGGCGCCCTGGTCGACTACTGCGAATGTTACCGGCGTCACTGGCTGCCCCTCGATGGGGCCGCCCTCTGCACTCAGTGGCGTACAGCCGGAGTCGACAGTGTTATCATCGGCAGCGGTGAGATATTGCGGCGCCTTCTGGAACTGGTTCCAGCCGCCGAGGGCCGCTGGCTTCATCAATTATCGTTTATTGTGCCCAGCCACCGTGTCGCCACACTGGTGGAAGAGGCCGGTCTCCCTGTCGCCCGTGTGGCCCAGGGCGCCACGCATGCCGCCATGGTGGCGGCACTCGGCATGAGGAATATGGCATGACAGAACAAGAAGCGGCCCCCCAGCTCCCCGTCGTCGAGGAGCCCGCGGCGACCACCCCGACGCCCGCCCCGCAAGCCCGTGGCGGCTGGCATCAGCACTGGGTTGGCGCCCTGGCTATCCTGCTGTTGCTCGGCGCCTGTGCCGGTGGCTACCTGTATGACCAGTGGCGCAATGAACAACGGACGGCGCAGCTGCACGCCCTGGAGCTGCAACTGGTCGAGCTGCAACAGCAGCAGCCCGCCCTGCAGGAGAATGACCGGCAACGCCGCCAGCAGTTGCAGAACCTGAGCGAGAGCCAGCAACAGCTCACCGATAAACAGTCCCAGCTGGAAAAACAGCTGCTGAAACTGGAGAGCCGCCGCCCCAACGACTGGCTGCTAGCCGAAGCGGATTATCTGGTGCGCATGGCCGGCCGCAAGCTCTGGCTGGAGCGCGACGCTACCGCCGCCCAGATGCTGCTGATCGAGGCCGACAACCGGCTGCGCGATCTCAACGACGCCAGCCTGCTGCCGCTGCGTCAGGCCCTGACCCAGGATCTGGCCAAGCTCAAGGAGTTGCCGCTGCTGGATCGTGAGGGCATGGTGCTGCGCATCGGCGCCCTCATCGACAACGTCGACCAGTTGACCCTGCTGGGGATCAACCCGCCCCCCAGCGCCGAGGATGAAACGGCCGCGGCGATCAGCGAGGATCTGGGCGACTGGCGCAGCAACCTGCGCAAGAGTTGGAGCGCGTTCAGCGAAAACTTCATCACCATTCGCCGCCGCAACGGCAACACCGAGGCGCTGATCTCGCCGCAGCAGACCTGGTACCTGAAAGAGAATCTGAAGACCCGGTTGCTGCAGGCGCAATTGGCGGTCTATCGCGAGCAGCAGGCGGTCTATGAGGATAACCTCACCAAGGCCGACAAGTGGCTGGAGCAGTACTTCGATCCGAACGACACCGTCAGCCAATACATGCACGGTGAGATTGCCAAACTGCTGGAGCAGCCGGTGGTGTTGGAGTATCCCAAACAGTTCCAGAGCCAGCATCAGCTCGAAGAGCTGGTCCATCAACGCCTGCAACATCTGATGGCCCAGTGAGGAGACCCGCATGATTCGTCTGTTTCTGTTACTGGTGGTCATCGGGGCGGCCATGGTCTGTGGCCCGCTGTTGGCGGGCAATAAAGGCTATGTGCTGATTGCCATCGGCGACTACACCATCGAGATGACGGTGATCAGCGCCGGCATCCTGGCCCTGGTGCTGTATGGCCTGCTCTGGGGCCTGGAACGGCTGCTGTTGCGTCTGTTCCACGTCCGGGGCGCGACTCGTCACTGGTTTGCCGAACGCCGCCGCCGCAAGGCGCGCGAGCGCACGCTGGCGGGCACCCTGGCGCTGGCCGAAGGCCAGTTCAAGCAGGCCGAAACCCTGATGCGCAAGAGCGCTCCGGATAGCGAGCAGGCGCTGCTCAACTACCTGTCGGCCGCCGAAGCCGCCGAGGCCCAGGGGCAGAGCGAACGGCGCGACGCCTACCTGCAACAGGCGGCCGAACAGCATCCGCGCGCCACCCTGGCGGTCAGTCTGATCCGCGCCCGTCTGTTGCTGCGCCAACAACAGTACGCCGAAGCCGAGACGCTGTTGCAAAGCCTCGATCAGGCGCATCCGCAACATCCGGTGATCCAGCAGTTGCTCAAGGAGTGCTACCTGGCCCTCGGTCACTGGTCACCCCTGCTCGCCCTGCTGCCACAGCTGAGCAAGCGCAAGCAGCTCGACGCCGACGAGTTGCAACGGCTGCAGCAGCAGATCTATCCGCCGCTGTTTGCCGAACGGGCCGCCAACGCCGGGAGCGAAGGGGTGATGGCGCTGTGGCAGGAGCTGCCCCGCGCGTTGCGCCAGGATGCCACCACCCAGGCCGCCGCCGCCTCGGCGCTGATCGGGCTCGACGCCGAACCGCAAGCCCAGGAGATACTGCTCGACGGTCTGCGGCGCCAGCTCGCCGCCCCTCTGCTGACCGTGGTACCGCAACTGCAACGACCGGCGCCCAAGCTGCTGGCCCAGTTGCGCAAAGCCGAACAGACCGGCACCCCCTCGGCGGAGCTGCTGCAGGCCATCGGCATCCTGCTGATGCGCCAACGCGAGATGGAGCAGGCGCAAGCCTATCTGGAGCGGGCGGTGGCCCTGCAACCCCAGGCCACCGCCTATCGTGCCCTGGCCGAGCTGATGGAGCAGCAACGTCTGTTCGAGAAGGCCAACAACTACTACCGGCAGATCAGCACCATCTGATGCCGATAGGCGCTGGTCGACGGCCCGCTTCTGTCGACCAGCGCCGAATATTGCATTGCCGGAATTGACAGGCCGAGCCTTGCTCTCCACCATCGGTTGATCCGGCAACAGACGAGCATCCGCCGTCCAGCCGCCTCTTCCTTCTTCGCCCGGTTTGAGAGAAACAGCGCATGCGTCACCAATTCAACTTCCGTCATCCCGACGCCAGGGCCGCCGCCCCCCTCGAACTGATCCTGCTGGCCCTGCTGACTCTGCTGATGCTGGCCTCCCTGCTGCTGCCGGTGGCCCGCTGGGAATCGCTGTTTTATCCAAGTTACCAGCTGAAATTCGGCGCAGTCGCCGAGCTGAACAACCTGGGCATGATCTACAAGAATGATGCCCGCGGCACCTATCTGGTGCTGGACACCAACTGGCGTTTCAACCAACCGCTCGGGGCGGAGGATAAGATCATCTTCCACCTGAGCCGCCCCGATGCCCAGGATGCCAGCCGCTCCGAGATCAAGGTCGAACCGCAAACCGGCCTGCGCCCCGAGTGCCTGGCGGCCGGCGGCTGCGACGTCCAGCTATCCGCCAGCATCCGGGTACTCAAAGAGGATCTCGCCGAGCAGTATCGACTCTCGGTCGAGCTCTCCCGCCCGGGAGCCGCCGCCAGTTCCGCCTTCAACACCCCGCAATTGATTCAGAATCTGCCGCAGAACGACTTCGATCTGCAGCGGATGGCCCTGAGCCTGGGGGCGACCCTGTTGATCTGCTGGGCCCTGTTGCGCCTGCTGGCTCCCGTGTTGCGCCAGGGGCTGCGGTGGCGGATCGCCGGCAGCCTGTTGCTGGCCAACCTGAGCTTTTTACTGCTCAATGCCGGATTCTGCTTCCGCCTCAGCGAGTTCGTGGTCTGGTCGGAATATCGCAGCCATCACTACTACTTCTCTTGGGCGCTGATGCTGCTTGGCTGGCTGGTCAGCGTCCTGATCGGCCGCCATCTGTATATGGGGCTGATCTTCACCGCCCTGTTCGCCATTGGCCTGATCGCCAACTTTGCCAAGATCAGCATCTACGGCACCTCGTTGGGTGGCGATGACCTCAACAACCTGGGCAGCCTGGTACAGATCCTGGTCGGCGACCATGGCCTGTGGGTCGGTCTCGGCAGCCTGTTGCTGCTCGCCCTGTTGTGGCACCTGCGCTGGTTCGGCTGGCTGCTGCGCTTCGTCGCCGTGCTCGTCACCTTCTTCGGTTTCAGCGTCTTCGCCATCCAGGCCAGCAATACGGTGCTCGGACCCAACATCAACTATTTCAACAGCGAGGTCAGCTACCACCGCGAGATGGTGCGTCGCGGCCCCTCGCTCTACCTGTTTGATCTGATCAACGAGCTGGTCTCCGGCAACAGCATCTACGCCTTCCCACCCGCCAAGGGGAACGCCACGGCGGCACAGCGCCAAGCACCCGCGTTGACGCACCAAAAACCGGCCTGGGATCTAGTCATCGTCATGCAATACGAGGCGCTGTGGCTGGGCTGGGAGGGTGGCATCTGCAAGTCGGCACCGACCCTGAAGCTTCCGGCCTCGGTGCAGAGCGTGCAGCAGGAAATCCACTCCCCGACCACCGGTGGCATGACGGTGCTTGCCGAGTTCGAGATGAATACCGGCCTGCCGGTTGGCCTGGTCAAGCAAGGCATAGTCCCCTACTACTACCTGAAAGATCAGGCGGCCGGACTGGCGCGCAGCGCCCTCGAGATGGGCTATCGCACCCACTTCTATCACCCCTACAAGCAAAACTTCTGGGGCCGCACCACCGCCATCCCGGCACTCGGCTACCAGGATGCCTATTTTGAAGAGGCGTTCACCGCGGCAGATGTGAAGGGTCTCTACATCAGCGATCACGCCCTGGTGCAACGGGTTCTGCAGCAGAGCCAGGCCCAGAGTGAGCCCCAGCTGATCTACGCCGTGACCATGCAGGGCCACGGGCCATTCCACCAACCCCGTTACGGCCAGGCCGAGATCGACGCCGCCTGTCCGGACGAGAGTGAAGGCGATCGCCAGACCCTGAACACCTACTACACCGGCGTGGTGGACGAGATGGCCTCCCTGCAGGAGCTGATCAATGGCCTGGATGCCAGCGGCAAGCGCTACCTGCTGATCGCCTTTGGCGACCATCAACCCTACCTGATGGGCGCCGGAAGCCGAGTGCTGCCGCCCCATGCCAAGACGGAGATGACCTTCCGCATCCCGTTCATGGCATTCAGTCGCACCGGCTCCGGCCCGCTGCAACAGCAATACGGTCAGGTCCGCCAACTGTTCCAGGTTGGCCAGGTCACCCGGACGCTGCTCGGCGACAGCCAGGCCCAGATCGCCATGCCACAACCGCTGTTGCACCCCTTATTGGGCAAGGATCCCGATTTCGACCTGGCCCGCTATCAGCCCGCGATCGAAGCCACCTTCCGAGCCGATACCCTGGCCCACTGAGGTTCCGCTCCGTGGCAACCCAACCGCCATGGAGTCAGAGATCGGCGCTCTGGCCCCATGGCAACTCCTCCAACTGGTGCTTTGCACTGTTTTGGCGCTCTTATTTAGTGCCAACGCCCTCTGGGGGCACCAGCGCGTCCCCGAAGGCCAACAGTAAATATTCTCCTTTTTGATCATGTGGTTATCAACCAATCCCGCCCCCAGGGGAATTTTGGTACGTTTTGTGTATGCAGCCTCGCCGCGCACCAGAATCACTCCCCTTGTTGGGGTGTACGCGCAAAAGTGGGCTCGCCTGGCGGCAGCCTGCTCAACGATGAGGGAGATCGGTGCACCGATCTGTCACATGTGGTTCTTCCGGAGGTCAAGTGGTCGATGTCAACAACGCGGTAGCCATCCTGGCTACCAGCTCGGATACCCTGTTCATTCTACTGGGTGCCATCATGGTGCTGGCGATGCATGCCGGTTTTGCGTTCCTTGAGCTGGGAACGGTGCGCGGCAAGAATCAGGTCAACGCCCTGGTCAAGATCATCACCGATTTTGCCGTCTCCACCCTGGCCTACTTTTTCTTCGGCTACTGCATCGCCTATGGCCAGAGCTTCCTCGGCAGCGCCCATAGCCTGGTCGGCAATCATGGGTTTGAGCTGACCAAGTTCTTCTTCCTGCTCACCTTCGCGGCGGCCATCCCGGCCATCGTCAGTGGTGGCATCGCCGAGCGGGCCCGCTTCTATCCGCTGCTGATCTGCTCGTTTCTGATCGTCGGCCTGGTTTACCCGCTGTTCGAAGGGATCGCCTGGAATGGTCGCTTTGGCGTACAGGAGTGGTTACAGGCGACCTTCGGCGCCCCGTTCCATGATTTCGCCGGCTCCGTGGTGGTGCATGCCGTGGGCGGCTGGATCGGCCTGGTCGCCCTGACCCTGCTCGGCACCCGCCGCGGCCGGGTCCGCAACGGCCAGACTGTCGGTTTCGCCCCCTCCAACATCCCCATGCTGGCCCTCGGCGCCTGGATCCTGATCGTCGGCTGGTTCGGCTTCAACGTGATGTCCGCCCAGAAGCTCAGCGCCATCAGCGGTCTGGTCGCCGTCAACTCCCTGATGGCCATGGTCGGTGGCACCCTGGTTGCCCTCTGGCTCGGCAAGAATGACCCCGGCTTCATCCACAACGGGCCGCTGGCCGGCCTGGTCGCCGTCTGCGCCGGCTCCGATCTGATGCATCCGGTGGGCGCCCTGATCGTCGGCGGCGTGGCCGGTGCCATCTTCATACTGGTCTTCACCTGGTTGCAGCGCCGTCCCAAGTTCGACGACGTGCTCGGTGTCTGGCCGCTGCACGGCCTGTGCGGCGCCTGGGGCGGGATTGCGGCAGGGATCTTCGGCAGTGAAGCCTTGGGGGGCATGGGCGGCGTCAGCTTCGTCAGCCAGCTGCTCGGCACCCTGCTCGGCCTGGTGATTGCCGTCGTCGGCGCCCTGTTGATCTACGGTGTGATGCGTCAGACCGTCGGCTTGCGCCTCACCCAGGAAGAGGAGCACAACGGCGCGGATCTGGCGATCCACAAGATCAGCGCCACCGCCCACGAGGTGCAGATTTAAGCCCCATCTCGCCCAAAAAAACGGCTCCATTGCGGAGCCGTTTTGCTTTGCCAATCGAGATATTAGAAGCGGTACAGCAGACCGGCGCTGACCCGGCTCAGATCGGTGTCGAAGAAGTCGACATTGGCATCCGACTCCCCATAGCTGGCAGATACCAGGGCGCTCAAGGGGTCAACGCCCAACAGTTGATGCCACATGAAGGTGGCATTGAGAGCCCACTCATCCGCCTCGACGGTGCGACCAAACACCGGATTCACTCCGTCATATTCGACCCGGTTCACCAGCATGTTGGTGATCAGGCTGTACTTGCGTTGCAGCAGCGCGTAGGTCAGCTGCGCCCCGAACCGGTCATAGCTGGCGGCTTCACCATCGGCCGCGTAGCGACTGTAGGTCAGACCTGGGGTCAATTGGGAGCCATTCTCCAGGCGCCAGTTATAGGTGAGTCCCAGCTCATGACTGTCGCCATTGCGATCCAGCTCGGCGCGCTCGCCATCGGTCAGCCAGGTGATACTCTCACCGCTCTGTTCCTGATCGATCTCGACGCTGCGATAGGTGTAGGTGGCACTAAAGGGGCTGCCCCAGATGCCATCCCAGCCCAGACGGAGGCCGGAGGAGGTGCGATCGGTATCGTCGCGATCGCTACCCGTCTGATAGGGATCCCGCCACACCTCCCCCGGAATGCCGGAGAAGACATAGGCGACCGAGCCAATTCCCTTATCGCCCATCTCCCGACGCACACCAAACTGCTGGGTGAAGTCGAGCATCAACGCATCCTGAATCACGTTGCCCAAAAACAGCTGGGTCCGACTCTCGGCAAAGGTATAACGCAGATCCAGATTCAGATCAGGGCGGCTACCGCTGCTGCTCGCCTGTGCATCAAGCGAGTTCAAGCGTTGACTCTCGCTCTTTTCGGGGCCAACCAGGATATTCGAGTTCACCTCGCCGTAGGAGGCGCCGAGCTGGCCAAAGCCGGAGAAGCCGCTCTGTTTCGGGATCGGGTTGATCTCGGCGTGGGCGCTGACACCCGCCAGGGTCAACAGGAGAGTCAGGGCGGATTGGGTCGATCGATTCATGGATTTTCAACTCCTCTTATGCTGTGAGCTCGAACACGATGAGCTCCAAACAAAAAATGGCCGCCGAGCATAACAGCCTGACTCCCGAGCCTAGTGACCAATCACGACACCATTCAGCCACCATTCAGTTGCAACAACGTCGTTGCCAACCGCTGGCGCGACAAAATAGATGATAAAAGAGGCCCTCAGGCCTCAGTTATACGGGATGTCGATTCGCGATACCAGTCAAGGTGCCAAGAACAATTGATAGGCCGGATCGGTCGAAACATCGTTCCAGACGTATCCTAATTCCTGCAGGTGGTGCTCAAACTCCGGCCAGTCACTATCCCCCAGCTCGAAGGCGCAGAGCACGCGACCATAATCGGCACCGTGGTTCCGGTAGTGGAACAGGGTGATGTTCCAGTGACAGCCCAGCGTCTCGAGGAAGCGCATCAGAGCCCCCGGCTGTTCCGGGAACTCGAAGCTCAGCAACCGTTCGCTCAAGCCCGCACAGGGACGCCCCCCCACCATGTAGCGGACATGGTTCTTCGCCAGGCTGTTGTCGGTCATGTTGATGACCGGATAGCCCGCCCCCTGCAACTCATCGATGATCTGCTTGAGCTCTTCACTGCCGCGCGATAAACGCACCCCGACGAAGATGGTTGCCTGCTGGGCCGAGGAGTAACGATAGTTGAACTCGGTCACGACCCGGTTACCCAGGCGCTGGCAGAACTCGAGGAAAGCCCCCTTGCGCTCGGGAATGGTCACCGCCAGTATCCCTTCGCGCTTCTCGCCGATCTCGCAGCGCTCAGAGACATAGCGCAGGTTGTGGAAGTTGACGTTGGCCCCCGAGAGGATTGCCGCCATGCGGCCCCCCACCACCTGGCGCTCCTCGGCATACTTCTTCAGACCCGCCAGCGACAGGGCACCGGAAGGCTCGGCGATGGCTCGGGTATCCTCGAAGATGTCCTTGAGGGCGGCACAGATCTCGTCATTGCTGACGACGATCACCTCATCCAGATACTGCTGACAGAGGCGGAAGGTCTCATCCCCCATCCGCTTGACCGCCACCCCATCGGCAAACAACGAGACCCGCTCCAGGTTCACCGGCTGACCAGCCTGCAACGCCGCCACCAGACAGGCGGAGCCTTCGGCCTCGACCCCGATCACCTTGACGTTCGGCAGCAGCTGCTTGATATAGACGGCGACGCCGGCCGCCAGACCACCGCCACCGACCTGCACGAAGACGTGGGTCAATCGGGTGTCCTGCTCCAGCAGCTCCCGCCCTATGGTGCCTTGCCCGGCGATGACATCGGCGTCATCGAACGGCGGGATCAGGGTGTAACCATGCAGCTCGGCCAGGCGACGACTCTCGGCATAGGCCTCATCGAAGCTGTTACCGAACAGCACCACATTGCCGCCCATGCGCCGCACCGCATCGATCTTGATGTCCGGCGTGGTGGTCGGCATCACGATGGTAGCCTTGATGTTCAGTTTGGCCCCGGAGAGCGCTACCCCTTGGGCGTGGTTGCCCGCCGAGGCGGCGATGACCCCCTTGGCCCGTTGCTCCTCGGTCAGACCGGCAATCTTGTTATAGGCGCCGCGCAGCTTGAAGGAGTGCACCGGCTGCAGATCCTCGCGCTTGAGCACCACATGGTTGCCCAGACGGTCAGAGATCTTCTTCAACACCTGCAACGGGGTGACCTTGGCCACCTCGTAAACCGGGGAGAGCAGGATCTTGCGTAGATACTCACCGGCATCGGGTTGAGTACTGGACATGACTACTCCTCCAACTTGCTGCGATCGCGGACGGCGCCCTTGTCGGCACTGGTCGCCAGCATGGCGTAGGCCTTCAGGGCATAGGAGACCACCCGCTCACGGGATTCCGGCTTCCAGGCCTGAACTCCCTTGGCCTGCATCGCGGCGCGACGGCTGGCCAGCTCAGTCTCGGAGATGGCGATCTCGATGCGGCGCTCCGGGATATGGATGTGAATGGTATCGCCGTTCTGCACCAGACCGATGTTGCCACCCGCGGCCGCTTCCGGCGAGACGTGACCGATGGAGAGGCCGGAAGTACCGCCGGAGAAACGACCGTCGGTGATCAGCGCACAGGCCTTACCCAGCCCCATGGACTTCAGGTAGGAGGTCGGATAGAGCATCTCCTGCATCCCCGGACCACCCTTTGGCCCTTCGTAACGGATCACCACCACATCACCGGCCTTGACCTCACCGCCGAGGATCCCGGCCACGGCGTCATCCTGGCTCTCATAGACACGGGCTGGCCCCGTGAAGACCAGATTGGAGGCATCCACCCCCGCGGTCTTGACGATACAGCCGTTGAGCGCCAGGTTGCCGGAGAGCACCGCCAAGCCACCATCCTGGCTGTAGGCATACTCCTTGGAACGGATGCACCCTTCTTGGCGATCCACATCCAGATCCGGCCAACGGCAGTCCTGGCTGAAGGCCTTGGTGGTGCGCACCCCGGCCGGGCCGGCACGGTAGAAATCCTTGACCAGCGGCGAGGCATTGCGGGTGACATCATAGGCATCCAGCAGTTCGGCCAGACTCAACCCCAGCACGTTGCGCACCTCGGTGTGCAGCAGCCCGGCGCGATCCAGCTCGCCGAGGATACCGACCACGCCACCGGCACGATGCACATCTTCCATGTGGTACTTCTGGGTCGACGGCGCCACCTTGCACAGGTGCGGCACCTGGCGCGAGAGACGATCGATATCGGCCATGGTGAAGTCGACGCCACCCTCTTGGGCTGCGGCCAGCAGGTGCAGCACCGTATTGGTGGAGCCACCCATGGCGATATCCAGCGTCATGGCATTCTCAAAGGCCTGCTTGGTGGCGATGGCGCGCGGCAGCACCGAGGCGTCATCCTGTTCGTAATAGCGTTTGGCCAGCTCGACGATGCGGCGGCCGGCGCTCTTGAACAGCATCTCGCGGTCAGCATGGGTCGCCAGCAGGGAGCCATTCCCCGGCTGGGAGAGCCCCAAGGCCTCGGTCAGGCAGTTCATCGAGTTGGCGGTGAACATGCCGGAGCAGGAGCCGCAAGTCGGGCAGGCACTGCGCTCGACGGCGGCGGTATCTTCATCGCTGACCTTGCTGTCGGCAGCCATCACCATGGCATCCACCAGATCCAGCTTGATGATTTGATCGGAAAGCTTGGTCTTGCCGGCTTCCATCGGGCCGCCGGAGACGAAGATGGCCGGAATGTTCAGCCGCATGGCCGCCATCATCATGCCGGGGGTGATCTTGTCACAGTTGGAGATGCAGACCAGGGCGTCGGCACAGTGGGCGTTGGCCATGTACTCGACGGAGTCGGCGATCAGCTCGCGGCTCGGCAGCGAATAGAGCATGCCGCCGTGGCCCATGGCGATGCCGTCATCGACGGCGATGGTGTTGAACTCCTTGGCCACCCCCCCAGCAGCTTCGATCTCGCGCGCCACCAGCTGTCCCAGATCCTTGAGATGCACATGGCCCGGCACGAATTGGGTGAAGGAGTTGACGACGGCGATGATCGGCTTGTTGAAGTCACCATCGGTCATCCCGGTGGCACGCCACAGGGCGCGCGCACCAGCCATGTTGCGGCCTTGGGTCGTGGTAGCGGAACGGTACTTAGGCATGAATCTCTCCCTGAATATGAAATGCGGATCGCTCCCGGGTAGCAGGAGCCAGCAGGCTGATGACCGACGGCAAGAGTGCCGGTCGGCGAGCCTGCTCGCGCCTACCGCCTGAGGAACCATCCATGTCGGATCCCGCGGCCAGCCGTGGCTGGCCAAGCGGTGTACAGCATACAAAATAATGGAGGCGCCAGGCGCCTCCACACATATTAATCATTCACCGGGGTCAACCAACCCCATTGATCGGCGGTCTCACCAGTGAACAGGCCGAAGAAGGCCTTCTGCAACTGTTCGGTGATGGGGCCACGGCAACCGGCGCCGACGGGCATCTTGTCCACGGAGCGGACCGGCGTCACCTCGGCAGCAGTACCGGTCATGAAGATCTCGTCCGCCAGATAGAGCGCCTCGCGAGGCAGCGCCTCCTCCTTGACCGTGTATCCCAGCTCACGCGCCAGCGTCATGATGGTGTCGCGGGTGATCCCCGGCAACAGGGCCGCAGTCACCGGTGCCGTATGAATGACGCCATTCTTGATCAGGAATAGGTTCTCGCCGGCCCCCTCACTCAGATAGCCGTGGACGTCCAGCGCGATCCCTTCGGCATAACCATTGCGCTTGGCCTCGCGCGAGATGAGCTGGGACGAGAGGTAGTTACCGCCGGCCTTGGCACCGGTCGGAATGGTGTTCGGAGCCAGACGGTTCCAGGATGAGACCGCCACATCGACCCCCTGCTTGAGCCCCTCTTCCCCCAGGTAAGCCCCCCAGGGCAAAGCGCCGATCATCACATCGGTGTGCGCGTCCTTCGGCGGGTGCAGCCCCAGACCCACGTTGCCGACGAAGGCCAAGGGGCGCAGATAACCGGATTTCAGACCGTTCTCCCGCACCGTGACCCGGCAGGCCTCACAGAGCTGTTCGGGCGTGAACGGCATCTCCATCCAGTAGATCTTGGCGGAGTCGAACAACCGCTGAATATGCTCCTTCAGACGGAAGATGCTGGGGCCGTTGGGCGTGTCATAGGCACGAATGCCCTCAAACACCGATGAACCGTAATGCAGAGCATGGGTCATCACGTGCACCTGAGCCTTGTCCCATTCGACCAGCTCGCCGTTGAACCAGATATATTTGGTAGTCTGTGCCATTGTCGCTACTTCCTCGCGTTAAGCCCGGATTTGCAAGGCGGCCGCGGGCGCCAACTCGGACGCCGCAACCTCCACCTGAATGACGTCGATCAACTTCGCCAGTTGTGCCTGCAGCAACTCGATCGGACGAGTGCTAGCGACAGTAACCGTTAGAGACAACTCTTGGCAATCGACGGCGGACTCCATGTGGATGGCGCTCAATTGAAAGCCACGGTGCCGCACCACTCGCAGCAGCCGTTCGACCATTTCCGGGCGAGGACGGGCAGAGATAGTGAGTTGATGCTGTTTCATGGTTTGGCCTCCAACATGTGTTCGTTTGCAGCCCCTGGTGGTACCAGGGGCCAGACGTTATCTTCCGCGGATATGGATACATGCAGCAGGTAGGCGGTCGGGCTGGCCAGCAGGCGTGCCAGGGCCGGAGCCACCTCCTCCTTGCGACTGATGGTTTCACCGGGAATGCCGAAAGCCGAGGCCAGGCAGACGAAATCCGGATTGTCGGTGAGGATGGTCTCGCTGTAACGGCCATCGAAGAACAACTCCTGCCACTGCCGCACCATGCCGAGGCGTTGGTTGTCCAGCAACACCATCTTGACCGGCAGTTGGGCGCGACGCAGGGTGCCAAGCTCCTGGACATTCATCATGAAGGAACCGTCACCGCTGACCAGCACCACCTGATCGTCCGGACGCGCCACCTTGGCACCGACCGCCGCCGGCAGACCGAAGCCCATGGTGCCGAGTCCAGAGCTGGAGATGTGATTACGCGGGGAAGTAAAGGTCATGTGCTGGGCGACCCACATCTGGTGCTGTCCCACATCGCAGGCCACCACGGTATTCTCCGGCAGCGCATCGCTCAGTTGCTTGAGCAGCAGAGGGGCATAGATGCTCTCGCCCGGATGGTCGTAGCGCCACGGGTTCTGCGCCCGCAGTTCATCACAGTGCTGTTGCCAATCGCTCACCGCCAACGGCATGCTCAGCGCCGGTAGCAGCTGCTTCAGATCGGACTGCAAACTGACCTCGGCCGCCCGCCGTTTGCCAATCTCGGCGGCATCGACATCCAGGTGGATTACCTTGGCTCCCGCGGCAAACGCCGAGAGCTTGCCGGTCACCCGATCATCGAAACGAGCCCCTGCCACCACCAGCAGATCGGCCTGCTGTACCGCTAGGTTCGCCGCCTTGGTGCCATGCATGCCGAGCATTCCCAGAAAGCCTGGTGCGGTCGGATCCAGAGTCCCAATTCCCTTGAGCGTGGTGACAGACGGAATGCCGGTCGTGGCGGCGAAGGCACGCAACTCATCCACCGCATCGGCCAGTGCAACACCGCCGCCGACGTACAAAATCGGCCGCTTGGCCGCCGCCAACAGGCGACGCGCCTCGGCCAGCGCCAAATCGCACAGGGGAGCGGACTCATCGACCAGATGCATGGCCGGACGCGGCTCAACCAGCGCCAGCTGCACGTCCTTCGGCACATCGATGAGCACAGGACCCGGTCTGCCGGAGCGGGCGATCTGGAAGGCCTCGGCAATCACGGCCCCCAGCTCGGCGGCATCGGTCACCAGGAACGAGTGCTTGGTGCAGGAGAGCGACATCCCCAGCACATCAATCTCTTGGAAGGCATCGGTGCCGATGAGTTCGCTGGCCACTTGACCCGTGATGGCCACCACGGGGATGGAGTCCATCATCGCATCGGCAAGACCGGTGATCAGGTTGGTCGCCCCCGGGCCCGAGGTGGCGATACAGACGCCGACCTGGTGGCTGCTGCGGGCATAGCCGATGGCCGCCATGGCCGCCCCCTGCTCGTGACGGCAGAGCAGATGAGGGATGCCACCGTCATAGAGCGCATCGTACACCGGCATGATGGCGCCACCCGGATAACCAAACACCTGGGTAACCCCCTGCTGATGCAGTGCGTTGACTATGTACTGAGCCCCATTCATCGTTCACTTCCTTGTATTGCTGCCACGTGTGGCTGAAAAAAAACCCCCGAGCGGTTGAGCCTCGGGGGTCGTTTGCTGCGCTTCTGGATTTTTGATCTCTATCTGCTGCCAGCCAATCTCGCCCCGAGCGGTGGAATAATCACCACCACTAGGTCCACGATAATAATGCTGACGACGACGACCAATTTACGCATGAAGAGTCCAGAAACCTTGATTCTTGCCGCTCCCAGCGGCATCTGGCCTCTACAACTAGCACAGGCTTTTTTTTAACACAACCATTTTCTGTGTGACATTCCGCTGAAAACCACCAGATGACAGCAGCCAAATCAACACTAAACTCCAAAACAACAAAATGTGTCAGAATTTTATTTCACAGAGTCGATAAATCATGTCATTAGCTGTTGTTTTTAGCAGGGCCAGCCTGGGTATCGATGCACCGCTTGTCAGCGTCGAAGTTCACATCAGCAATGGCCTACCAGCCTTCACCATCGTCGGGCTGCCGGAGACCTCGGTCAAGGAGGCTCGCGACCGGGTGCGCAGCGCATTGCTCAACGCCAACTTCACCTTTCCCGCCGCGCACATCACCGTCAACCTGGCTCCTGCCGATCTTCCCAAGGAGGGAGGGCGCTTCGATCTGGCCATCGCCATCGGCATCCTGGCGGCCTCACGACAGCTCCCCAGCCAACGGCTGCTCGAGTGCGAGTTTATCGGAGAGCTGGCGCTGACCGGTGCCACACGCCCGGTGATCGGCGCCCTGCCCGCCATCCTGGCCGCGCAACGGGCACAACGCCAGTTGGTGTTGCCGACGGCCAACGGGGCCGAAGCCGCCCTGATCACCTCGGCTCAGGTTTACACCTGTGACAGCCTGCTGCAGCTGAGTGGCTGGCTGGCGGGGCAAGGGGAACTGCCGTTGGCGCAGAGCGCCGAGCAGCCAACTGCCGAACCATCGCCGGTCGATCTGCAGGATGTGATCGGCCAGCAAACCGGGAAGCGGGCCCTGGAGATAGCCGCCAGCGGCCAACACCATCTGTTGTTGCTGGGTCCACCCGGCACCGGCAAGAGCATGCTAGCCAGCCGTTTACCGGGGATCTTGCCACCGCTGGCCGACGAGGAGGCGCAACAAACTGCAGCGATCCATTCGATTGGTGGTCTGGCCCGCGACTGGAGCCAATGGCGCTTGAGGCCCTTCCGCTCGCCCCATCACAGCGCCTCGGCGGTTGCCCTGGTCGGCGGTGGTTGTCATTTTTGGAAATAGATGAGACGTTTTGGAAATAAATGAGACAAGACAGGAACAATCCCCCCGACAAGCTCCATACCATTTTACACAGGTAAAAGAATAAAAATTCACCCGTGGCAACTTGAAATCCAGCCAAATAACCATACATAAATCATGGGTAATCTCACCCTGTCCTAGTAAGGTAAAAAGAATGGCTTTAGTTAGGAGTGGTAATAAAGCACAAGTACAAGAGGCCAACACAGAGTCCAACCCGGCGTTCGATAAAATACATAAACCTGGCGAGAAATGTGATTATGAAGGCATCTATAAGTGTGTTGGCTGCAATAAAGAAGTAACCATTGCCGGAGGGAAAACAATCCCCCCCCAAAATCACCATCAGCACACGGCTGCGCAGGGTGATATTCGTTGGAAACTTTTTGTGTTTGCACAGTAAGGGGTAAGGCCGGTAAAACCGGCCTTACCTTAATATAAGGAAAGAAATCGTCATCCCCGGTGTTTACATCGACAACAAAGCCTCGTATGTGTCTCAGTGAGCTGATTTAGCGTACTATTCTCTGGAGAGTCTTTTACTACATACATAAGGAACTGTTTGTTATGAAGAAGTGGTTTTGCTTGATACTCCTGATTGGTCTTTCCGCCTGTGGCTCTGCCGACAAGGTTTTCCTCGGATACTGGAAAGCACAAGGTAACCAGTTTGGTTATCTGCACATCACGCAAAATGGCAGCGGCCATTTGATGACGGTCTACGACAACAGTCTTTGGGACGGTACACTCCAGACCAAAGAGTTTCCGGTAACCCTCAAGGACAACAGCCTAACGATGGATGTCCCCATGGGTAAGGTGACCGGGATTTACAAGGAGACGGACCAAACATTGATCCTGAATGGCAAACGGGCCTATCAGCAGGTTTCCGAAGAAGAGGCAATGAAGGCCATAACAGCAAGACAAGAGGAAGTGGCCAAGGCGGAGGCCGACTGTAAGGTATTGCAACAAGAAGTGGATGCCAAGAAGAAAGAACTGACAGATACCAAAGCCTGGAATGAATACGTTAAGACAGTGAATGCCAGAACACCGAAACGCTGCCAGCTCAAAAATGTGGGGGCGATCTGGTAATCCATTCTCCTATGATTGATTGAAATGTAGCCTCATCGGATCTTGGTGATGGGGCTTTATCTACGTAGTGACCCAGCTCTCCCGCACAACAAAGCGGCTCTTGACCGCTTTTCAAGAGAAGAAACACTTCCTCCCTTACGAGCAGTTCCCATGGTTCCGATCCCCCCGCTGTTGGTGCTGTATTTCATGTCAAACAGCATCAGGCATTCTACGCACCGGACAGGGTCGACACACAGTTACCCGCTCTTGAACTAGGCCCGCGGCACTAGCACTACTCTTGGTACACACCCCGTAGTATGACCATCAAGATGAACTCATCTCGATTAGCCGCCAATTCAATCTGCTGCTGAGCAAGACCTGGCAGAGTAAATGCGCTAGGTCGGACATTACCCGAATAGGTTGTAAAAATTGACTTAAATCATGGTCAATTGGAGCTTGTATGCTATGTTTCATATGATATGAAATATACCACATGGAGCTGGGTATGGATTATGGGTTATCGCGAATCATACTGATTGACTCGTACTTGCCAGGGCGTTCGTACATCATCGATCTGAATGGTCACACGAACGTGATGGGCGAAAACGGCATGGGGAAGACAACGCTGATTAAGTTGGCGGTGCTCTTCTATGGCGAGTCCCCAACGAAACTTGGCATCAAGCGCAATGAAGCGCTCAGTCATGATGGGTTTGCTGAGTATTATCTCCCACGGTCAGGCAGTTACGTCATTTTCGAATACCTATCTGCTGGCGAGCCGCGAATGTTGGTACTAACCTCCCTCCCCAACACCAAAGAGCAGTTTCGCCGCACCTTTGTGAAGTCTGGATTTAAAAGAGAAGACTTCTGGAGGGACGATTCCGAATCGCCACTCAAGGCTGAACAATGGCTTAGAGAGATTCCATTAAAATACATGGTCGAAAATTGCCCCGGCCATGAAGCACAAACGCGGAAATTGCTGGAAGGTCGGGACCCTCATTTTTCAGCAGTTCCAACTCGCCTAAACCTTACCAGGATGAAAAATCTCATGACGAGCATGTTCAGCCGGAAAGCTGGACACACCGAACTCACGAAAATCATTGAAGAGTGGGCTAGAAGTGATTTGGGGGACGAGTTCATTCGGCAGATGGACACGATTTCAGTGCCAAGGGCAGAATTAGAAGCATGGTTGGCCAACTACTACAGTAATCGAGCCATTGAACACGCTAAGGGGCGTTTTAACACGCTAGGCAATCTTATCCGCGAACACGAAACCACACATGATCGAGCCCAAGGGCTGTATGCGCTGGGCAAGCAAATAAAAAATGCTCTGACAACCCAGATGGAGACGGATGCCGCTGCATTCAAACTGAATTTTGAACAAATGCAATGCCTGATAAGGACGCAAGATGAGAGTCTTGTTGGGCTCCGGAAAGACTACAAAGAATGTTATGGCCACTGGCAACAGTTAAATGGCGAGAAAACATCACTCGACCAGACATTGAAGGCGTTTTCGAAGGAGATCCCTCCCAATTACGCTGAACTAATAGCAAACAGCACAGGTGTCAGAACTCGTATCGAGCAGATTACCGCTGAAATTCACGATATAACCGCTGGGCAAAAACAGGTAAACGAGTGGAAGTCCACACAGCTCAATGAGGCAAAGTTGCTTTTGCAGGAAAAACGCCAAGCCATTCGTGAATCGTTGCAGTCCGCCGAGTTTGAGAAATACAAGTCCATCCTCGACCATGATAAGCAGTTAGATCTGCAAATGACTTCGCGTCGGTCTCAGTTCGACCTCGATAAGAGTGCCATGGCAAAGCAACTGACTGAACAGGCTGAGGTGGTGTCTTTACTCAAGGGGCGCCTGATCGCTCCGTCACTATCCTCAGATGAGTTGGCCGTTCAGATTAAGCTCAAAGCTGAAGTCGACAGACTAGAAAATCAAAGGGAATTGGCTAACCAAGAGAGGGAATTGGCCAACAAAGCATTGGGCTCAGCCAAGCGAGAACATGAAGCCGAATACACAAAACTTACAACCATCAGTGGCCAGTTGAATGATAGGGCAGATGAACTCGCCGAATTGCTAGAGATTGTAAATGCTCAGGACGGAAGTCTCCTATCCTTCCTGAAACAGCAAGTTCCCGGCTGGCAAGAAACTCACGGCCTCGCGTTGAAGCCGGAGGTTCTGCGGGCAAAAGGATTGGCACCAAAACTCAAGGTAGATGCGGATCCCAGCACTATTTTCGGTGTACAAATCGAAGTGGCCGCACTACCCGAGCACTACCTTGACCTAGGGGACGATAACAAGCTTCGTGAGCAGGTTCTTGCCCTAGAGGAGGTCGTGGCCACGTTGAGCCAAGAACAGGAACGATTGAATAATTCCTGTGTGCGGTTATTCAAAAAAATTAGCGAAGCTGAGCAGCGAGTTACCCTGGCGAGCTCAGATTACGAGAAGAAAAACAACCTTTACACCCAGTTCAAGGCTGATTTGGCGGCAGAGAATGCCCGCCTAGATGAGTGTCTTTTGGCTCACAAAGAGCAGTTGAAGAGCCAGTTGGCCGCCGAAGAAGCAAGTTATCAGACGCTATCAAGTCAGATGAAAGTCATTGAGTCTCAACAGCAGGGCTTTCTAGAGGAGGTTTCAGCCAAAAAACTGAAGTTTGAACATGAGGCGGATCTGACTCTCCAACAGACCCAAAACGCTTTGACCCAACAAGAGGCCATAGCAACAGTCGAATACCAGCAGCGAGAGAAAGAAATTCATGACCAGTATCATCATCAGTTGAAGGAAAAAGGGATCGACAGCAATTATGTTGCCAAGCTAACGACAGAGCTTGATGCGCTGAAGAAGCAAGATGTCATTTGCAAGCAGGCAGAAAGTGCACACACCGCGTTGTTAGTGTATCGATCCGAGACCTATGACCCTCGCTATCCACAACTGAGCGCGGAATTGACAGCTACGAATGAGCAATGCCTATCCATTAGGGAGGCGGCCGCCCGTTGTGAGACAGAGATTGCTCGTCTTACTGAAGAGAAAAAAGCATTAGAAGATAATCATGAACATTCAAAAAGGTTGCTAACACGGTCACTGGCAAAAATTGACGATGGCATCCTCATCTTTACGGACTTTGAGACGTTCTCTGCACCAGTTATAAACGAACGGTATGAAGTCGAACAGCTTTGCCAGCATTTTAAAGAATTGCGCAGTCGGTTGAAAACCTCAATCGAGCAGATCAGAGCATTCAACGTAGAGCTTCAACCTTTGTTCCGGACGCCAGGCACAGGTGCATTTAGACACCTAACGTCAGATCCTGGGAACGTGGACGACCCCTTGCAAATTGCCAAACGGCTTTATCGCTACTTGGATGGGGGCTTCTATCATGTGGACTATTCTTCATTCATTCAGTCCACCCAAAATTTCGACAGATTAACCCTCTACGTCGATTATTTGCGTCAATTCAAGGCGAAAGTCCAACGGTACAATCGCGGCCTGAATGAATACATGGTGCGTGCTGTCGTCTTTAATGTGATTGATCATCTTGAGGTTGATATCACGTTCCAATATTCAGACAAGAACGATTGGGCCCTGATAAACAATATTGCAGAGCAGTACCAGGCATGGAAGAACACAAAGAATGTTGGTCGGTTTGATTCGTCGCAAATCGAGCTGCCACAATCAGGACTTGCGGAAGCAATTGAAATTTACCTCAATACGCCGAACTCGGGCGATATGAGCATCAATGAGCTGCACAAACATATCGACTTTGCCACGAAGTTTACTGATAACGGCAGACAAAAGACGGCAAGATCGTTTCTCGACATCATGTCAGATGGTAACAGCGCCGCCTCCAATGGAACCAGTTATCTTATCCTGATCACCATTTTTGTCGGCATTCTGAACATGATGCGGAAGGGGCGTAACATTCACTTTACCTGGGCGCTTGATGAGCTTGCTGACATCAGTCCAATCAATATCGGCTATCTTTTGCAGATGCTCGGAGATAACCAGATCAATTTGATTTCAGCATGTACCGTTGCCAGTGAATCTGTTTATTCAAGCTTCAATAAAACCTACACCCTCGAGCGAGATCCGGATACCGGTGAAATGGTCATGGCGGATGAAGAAATCATCGATCCTATCGAGGAACTGCTGTCAGGCCTTAGCAACAACGTCAGTGAGTTGCCGATCATGGAGGGATCTCATGCTTGATGATATTGCCGTCCGTCTCATCCAAGGTGAATTCATTTGCCAATTCACTAATCCATCAATGTTCAATGAGTTGGCCAAAGAGGAAGGACAAACCAAGCGAGACATAAACGCTTTTTTGGCTGTGGTTGGTAGAGAGCTACAAACCAATGACCGTGGAACGGCCTTTTTCGCTGCCCATCTCCCGGAGGCGCCAGGAGCCAAGGATGAGGCAAAAAGAGTGTTTGAACGATTGCGTGACCGCATCCGTCCCACCCTGAGCTTTCTGCAACTGATGGCCGCCATCAATAGCGCTCAGGGTGAAGCGGCTGTTTTCATTCAGGGAGGTGAAGTCTTAAGCGTCCCAGAGGTAATTGCAGGAATCGAACACAATCAGGTTCACATAAGTACGCTTGACCGCCTTGTTTGGGTGAAGAAGAAGGACGATCCACTCTCCATAAAAGTGCGCCAACTATTTAAGGAACTAGAGAAAGAGGGACTGGTTGCTTTGCAAAACCAGCAAACAGAACGATATATCGTCACAGGCAAAACAGATGCCATCCAGGATGCTCTGGCATTCATTGCCGAAATTGAAGGGCTAACCTCTTCGCCGGATACAACCCAAGGCGAAACGCAAATGGATCTATCTCTATGAGCGTTCCGCAGGATGGGTATCAGAAGGAAGTTGAGAGCCTTCTTTCTACGTTAGCCAAATACAAAGAACTCATCGCCAGAGGATATGGGGCTCGCACAGGGGCCGACTTTGAGCCTGACGAAGAGTCGCCGTTGCGTCTTTTGCGGTCCCTGGGGTTAGTCCGTCCAACGGGTGAAAACCAATTCCGGCTGTCAAAGCCGCTCCGTGACCTCATCAACCGAGGGATAAACCGTCATCACATCCGCGACATCAACGTCAACCTTGGTGCTTACCGCGACGCACTCTTAACAACCGTGGATGACTACCTCGCAGCAAAGAAACAAAAGGATGACGTACTATTAGACGCCGCTGTTGATGAAGTAGTGTCAGTGTTTTATGAAATTGGGGACTTTTTTGCTGATGCCAGTGCCGAGATTGATCAGCAAGTGAAACTGGTGATTGGAAACCAGGCGTATGGGCAAGAGCGGATCCGGGTTATAAAAGCCCACTTAGCCAAACTGGACCGACTTCAAGAGGCCCATGAAGCCATTACGCATCTGTTAGCAGATGAACTCTACAATGAAGACTCCTTGCTTAGCGATGAAAGGATCAAGTTGTTCGCCCGCACGCTGCGCTACATCGATCAGGTGAAGTCAACTCACCAGGAGATCCGGACCGTATTGCATTGCCGGGAAATTCGCGAAAAAAGAACTCAGTGCTTGCGGCAACTCGATGCCTTTCTACGTGAAAATCCTACGGCACCACTCGATAAGGCCTCAGCTCACGCATCGGACCACGCCTATTTCTGTTATGCCATACCGCTAACGTTGCGGAGCTTCGTCAATTTTGACTCTTACGATCAAGACTGGCTCGACTTTTATCATGAAACAATCGGAGCCTTAGCGGAAAAAAGCCCTAGCCAGAGGGAGCAATTCACCCGTCCTGATAGTGGTCCGACTAAGGAGAATACCTTAGTCAGGAAAAAGGAGGAGACATTCGCCATTCGTATAATCAACGATCTCATCAAGCACGTTTACACTCAGAAAACTGCCGTTTCAGCCATTCAATTTAAGCAAAAACACATGCTCGGCAACCATGTCTCTGCCCCCTACTGGCTCTACATCAGCCGGATCCATACAACACAGCTATTGCGCTCACCCAAAAGCAAGTTGGCCAGGCTCTTTCGCATTCTTCCTGTTTACGCAAAGCACGAGCTAACGGCTGGTAATCGGACTGTCATTGATGTGTTGATAGCGCACAATCAGGCACCTATAGCACTGCTGGCTGAGCTTAAAAACATCCGAGCTAAAGAAGGGTGCAAATCTATATGAAGGCCGTTTCTGAGCGCATGATGCAACTTCTAGTAGACATTGCGAATGTCAAAATCACCAAGGCAAAGTCGAAAACAGCCCAGGCATTGAAAGATGAGCTCCACCTTGGCGAATCTATTGGCCACCAACACTTTTATTACTCCCCTATTGACCGACAACAAGCCCGTCAGTGGTGTGAGAAACTGGGCATTGACCCAGCCACGTACGATCCAGGCCAGAGTTCTCGTGCCGCCTTGGGTAGTCAGCGAGTTAAAGAAAAGCGGTCAGGTCTAACTATCTTCAGTGAGTTTGTCTGCGTGAAGCCACTGAACGGCCATCCTGAAATCGACGGAGTTCCGTTGACCATGCCAGGCAAGGGCCATGTTACTATTCGTCCACAGGACGTGCAGACCGTGAAGGCCGATGCCTTACTGGTGGTGGAGAACCTTGAGACCTTTGTTCAACAGCTCAATCAGGAACACCTGCTCACTCTCTTACCCAAACACACACTTGCAATATTTAGAGGGTCCCCACAGTTCGGGGGCAACTCTGAAGTGCATGCCAGAACGTGGAGTCACGCATTCTCAATACCGAGAATAGGGTTTTACGATTATGACCTTGCAGGTCTGATCAAAGCAGCAGAGCAGAATCATGACTCCATCGTGCTTCCAATACACAAACACATTGAGGAACTGGACCTCAAAGGCAATTGTGAAGATTTCTTTCGCCAAGAAAATGAGGTTTTCTTGAAGTTTCCAGAGGGAACGCCAGGCTGGCTAAGATTCCATAGTTCATTTTTCAAACGCAGAGGAGGCAGCTTCACCCAGGAGCGATTACTTAATCAGGGTGTTGAGTTTCAGCTGCACATGCTTGGTGATGTTGTCCATGAATAAAAAAGCACTGACCAGTTTCGTTATCATTGAGAACCTAGCCTATTGGGAGGGAGGTCTTAACGCTACGATACTTGGCGAATATCTAGGCATTGCTCCGGCGAACGCGCGCAAATACATCAACGATTACCAGCGCAGGTATGAAGGTAATTTGGTGTACAACGGCGCCCACCCGGAAAAACTCTATGAGCCACAAACCAACTTTGTGTGCCATGTGATCAGTGGAAACTGGCCTGACTACATTCAATTTCTCTCCACTTACAAGGCCTCAGCATTGAACTCGTCAGCGCTTGACTTGGGACCATATCCGCTGCAAACGGTAGACCCAAGCGTATTCCGACACATTAATTTTGCTATCAGAACACGAAAAGCGCTTACGGTGATGTATCACTCTAAGAGTCGCCCAGATGGTCGAATCCGCATTATTCACCCCCATGCATTAGCCTCAAGTGGCCTTCGTTGGCACTGCCGGGCCTTTGACTCAGATACAAGCGAATTCAGGGATTTCAATCTCTCTCGGATAGGCAGGATAATTCGGAATGAAACTTCATCAGTAGACCCGGCCATGGATTCAAAGTGGGTGAGTTACGTAACACTTCAGCTTGGACCCAATACGCAGCTCTCTCCATTATTTCAAGAAGTTGTCAAACGTGATTATGGATTTACAACGGATTTATGTGTGCGAGTGCGCGAAGCGATGGTGCCATATTTCATGCAGTTTCATAACATCAGCACCCGTGTTGACGCTGACAACCCAGATGAAAAACCATTGATGCTGATTAATCTAAACGAAGTTCGACATTGCCTGCTCCGATACGATTTTAACTGAGAATAGAACAATGGGATTCGCCACCGGTTTTCTAGATCACCCAAAACTTAGTAATGTTCATCTATCGCAAGGAGATGAACATGCAGAAGTCCAACAATCAGACCTGATTTTTCCCGAACAGGGGATATAAACTCAATCTGGATTTTGGGCGAGTATTGACACAACCGAGAACTAATCTGGCAAATCATCGCATGCTGAGAACTGTCGAAATGCCACTGATGGAATTCTGTGCGAAACAGCACCAGACATTCTGCGCACAGAACTGGCTGGACTCACCGCTGCCAGCTCCTGAGCTAGGCACCGCAGCATTACTCCTAGCCTTTACCCCGTGGTATGGCCATCGAGATGAGCTCATCACGATTAGCCGTCAACTCAATCCCGCAGCGGAGCAAGACCTTCCCGGACAAATGCACCAGGTAGAGCTGTACCCCGCGCGATTTGTGCAAATGGTTCAAAAGTTGACACAGTCACTTTGAAATAAGACGTATCGTCTCGCTTTCGAAAATGATTTTTGCAACACATGCCTTCATTACTTGGCTTTCTGGCCATGAAACAGCAAAAACGCCAAAGACAAAACTAGCGCATCGATAAACAGCAGGAAAACCGTCAGGCCAAGGCTCACCTTGGCGATAGGCTCAAACACCATACCAACCAGGTTGAAGTAGTTGAACAGGAACACTGCACTGTAATTGGTGATGGTAGAAAGCGCTGCGAGACCTGTCATCATCAGCAATATGACAATGAGTCGGACTGAAGTGGTCGATAAACCGCTCATGCTGGCCATCCGTGGTTTTAACCTTCAAAGTTGATTGATGATTCTCACCCAGACTGTATATAAAGAAAAGAGAACACGTTGGATTGCCCATATGCAACATAGGCAGGCCCCGGCTATCATCGGCGAATGAACCAGTTATGCATCAGCGGAAACTCAATGATTTTGTTTTGCGGTGACCCCCACGGGGAGTTTGATCACATCATCCAGCGAGTTCAGCAGACAAAACCTGCTGCGGTGATCATGCTGGGAGACTTGTGCCTGTCACAGCCGTTCGAACAGACCTTCGCGTCCATCCTTGAGCTGACGGACATCTGGTTCATCCATGGCAACCATGACACAGATGAAGTTCGATATCATGACCACTTGTTCGCTTGCCCTGAACGAAACCTTCATGGCCGGGTCATCGAGATTGATGGTTTCAAGATTGCGGGCCTTGGCGGGATCTTCCGTAGCCAAGTCTGGTATCCCCCAGGATCTCCTCGGTACACAACCAAGCAAGATTTCATTGCCCATTGTGGGAAGGGTAATCTCTGGCGAGGCGGCCTGCCTCGCAAGCATCGAAGTTCAATTTTTCCAGAAGACATTCAGTGCTTCGACGGTCTCAAGGCCGATATCCTTGTTACGCATGAAGCCCCCATCTCTC
This sequence comes from Aeromonadaceae bacterium, assembly GCA_041441555.1. GTDB lineage: Bacteria > Pseudomonadota > Gammaproteobacteria > Enterobacterales > Aeromonadaceae > Pseudaeromonas. The sequence continues at coordinate 17,952 of JASDSW010000084.1, read as the reverse complement.
ACCCGCATGGCTTTCAGGCTATCGATAACCTTGCTCTGTCACTCGGGGCAACAACCATCATCCATGGCCACCACCATAAGCCATTTGATTATCATGATAGGAGCAAAATAAATATTGGAATCCACGATATTATTGCATTTGAAAAATAATGGATGGTTCATAACCACAAACACCAAAGATTGAAATGTAAAAATAAACATTCACATATGCACTTTATTTTTAAATATATTTGATTTCATAATTAAAAATTTTTTGAGAGAAAACACAAAAACAACACTGGAAAAAAACAATTACCATGTTAATATAAAATATGCAAAAAAAACATATTCAGGACTCTCATGAAAACTTCAAAAGACTCTATCCGCATTCGCGCATCCAATCAAGATGCAGTTAATTTTGAAATATCAAACACGGATGCAATCGATTGGTTATCAACACTTGAGAATGAATCCGTAGATCTTGTTATAACAGATCCACCGTATGAATCTCTTGAGAAACACAGAAAAGTAGGCACAACAACCAGATTAAAAAATAGCAAATCCTCTAGCAACAACTGGTTCAGCATATTCCCCAATAACAGATTTGAGGATTTGATGACTCAACTTTACCGGGTCTTAAAAAAGAATAGCCATCTATATTTGTTTTGTGATCAAGAGACAATGTTTATCATAAAACCCATTGCTGAAAAGGCAGGTTTCAAGTTTTGGAAACCAATTGTATGGGACAAAGTAAACATTGGCATGGGATATCACTATCGGGCACGATATGAATTTATTTTGTTTTTTGAAAAGGGAAAACGAAAAATAAAAGACCTATCCATTCCTGACATTTTAGTCGAAAAGAAGATATCTAGAGGATATCCAACAGAAAAACCTATCAATTTAGCAAAAACACTAATAGAACAAAGCTCTGATGAGCAGGAAATAGTTATAGATCCATTTTGTGGAGCCGGATTCGTCGGTTGTGCCTCTAAATTGTTAAATAGACACTTTAAGGGAAACGACCTCAGCATTGAGGCCGTTCATATTGCCAACGAAAAAATCAGGAAAACTCTTTAATTTTCAACACCCATGACTTTAGAGTCTGAGCGCGTCTTCGGCTAGTGCTCTCACTTAAGCCATTGCATCTTTGTATTAAGAAATCAGCCCCTGATGCTTCGTCAATCTCCAGGATATCTTCAACACCCTCTGCATTCATCCACATATATCCACAATCTGAATTTTCAAACTGATGTTTTATTATTTTTATGAAGTCTTTTTCGTCAGATTTTTTAGCTTTAATCCCAATTGGTGTTAATTTTGAGTACTCATGAACAAGACCCAACATTTCACACGCATCTCGATAATAACTAACCTGCCTCGGGACAACTCCAAGCTTCTCCGCTGTCACTATATGCTCATCGTCTAGAACAGTAAGATACCTCTTCAATGTATCAAGATTATCTGCTTGAGGCACCATCGTACTGTCCAAATACTTATTCAGATTCTCATCAATTGTGGACATCAACCCATTAACATAGTCGGGTGTTAAATCTACTATTGATGCAGTTGAGCTTTCTTCTATGAACTGTATTTTTAGATCGTGTTTACTAATAATATCAAATAACTTACGAACAATTCTTAAATCGATTTCTCTGTCTTCTAAAGAAGTTACAAATTTATCTTTCGCATTGATTCTAGATAAATACTCGTAACCTGCGACGGTGAAATCAGGAGACTTATCGTCACGTTGCTGAATAGCGTGGACGCGATAAACAAAAGAGCCTCTAATTGCATCCAAAGAAAAAATAGAAACTGCGATGCCAAACTTCTTCAAGTAGTGTCGACAAAAATCGCCAAATGCCTCTGATGCTCTATCTAAAACACCAGATGGAATTTGCTTTCTTTGCTGACTAGCAATTCTAATTTTATGAGTATGCTCACGACTACCATCATAATTTATATTTTCCCTAATGAAGTAACTATCTTTAGGCATCTGGTATTTTAAGCTTTTAGAAAACACTTCTGTTTCTGTAGCTTCCAGCGTCTCCAAATCGACTTTAACTAGGAAAACCCTTGAAGTTTTCGACTGCTTTATCATTTTAACGACAGGAATTTCTTTCTGTTCTAGTCTATGAACTAAATCTTGTGATACCGGGATAACAATCCAGACATCATCCCTATCCTCAATTCCGAGACTATAGCAAAAGAACAACTGCCCAAACTCATTTTTTGCTGTAAAGATGATCGGCTCGATATAAAAACTATACACATTATAATAAGACAGCACGCCGAAACGGGGCGTTTTCATAAATACGTTGCTATGGGTATTCATATAGATTTGAACCCCTCTGGAAATATACTTTCAAAAAGCCAAACTGAAACATGTCCAGATTTATTATTAATAGAACACTTACCATGCTTATGCTTTACGTCCCCTTTAGAGATTATTTTCTTAGAAAACTTCTCAGGGTTACCATCTGCAATGGCAGAAATCTTATCAAGATCATTGAAAAAAGATGTCGCATAAAAATGGGGGTTATTCTTGTTTTTATATAAGAGGTGTTTCTGCTCTGGATCTTTATAACTAGCCAAAAAATCAGATAAGTCAGGATTCTCTTTGTTCACAAAACGATAAAGAGGTAAATTCATGTGCTCTGCATCTTCTGGCGGAAGCTCGATATCCACAGGGTAATCGGCTGGCCATTTATTATTTTCCATCATAATCATCCCTGAATCATGAATAAATAAACCCTCCCAATTTTACTTCAAATAGAATTACCAGTCAAGGTGAAATAGTTTTTGCTCGACCTTCACCAAGCAAACAACAGCTTTACTGATAGATAACAAAGAACGTCGTCACATCCTCAATAAAATGGCTGCAAAGCCTATACGAATGAGTATCTGTGGTGATGCTTAATTGTGATGAACTCCATAAATTGGATGGTAAATGGCGGGTCGATTGGTTTGGCGATGTCGCCTACCCAGACCTTAGCAAGCGACAATATCAACCCTCCGTGGCGGTGCGGTTATCAAGGTATCCACGACCTCGTCCTATCAGCGATGCTGACAAGCGTGAAGTGTGGTTACCCATCGGGCTACTACCATGCCTGAAGGTCGGTGATGTATGGCAACACGGTCAGGCTACCAACGAGAGCACTGCGCCATCAAAAGAGACATTTACCAATCTGACGATCAACGCCGAAACTACCCATTTTTACAAGGCCGGTAGCAAGCCCATCGCTGACAAGTTCGGATTTAACCGTTCGCTGACATACTGGCTTCCATTGGATATTCACCCTTGGCATCTTGAACACACACACTCAAACTGTGTTGTTATCTCGGCCCAAGAAGACCTGCAAATCATCATCCCCTGCATGGAGCTGATCCGCTTTTACTTCGGCTCTTCTAGCTCGCTGCTATCCATGTTGTTCAAGCCAACACTTAGCCCAAAACATCTGGCAAAGCAGTATATAAAACGACCTGATGACTCCGTATTTCTACGTCTTGCAGAATTCATGTCAGGCTCCTCCGCTGCTGACGTCGCTCGAATACTCTACTCATCAGCGGCATGGAGAGCAGCATGCCTGATTGGGAAAAGCTCGCTGAAATGCTCAAGCCTTGGTTTACCGATCTATCCCAAATGTCATTTTCCATTCGAGGGAACAACAGATCTTCATGTATCGGGGCAATGGTTGAGCAATTATGCCTCTCTGACAAAAACCTTCATCGTTTACGAGATCCTGTCCTGCAGCCACGAATTTCCATTTAAATCAATTCGATATGTAACATCTGGCTGGTCTGGCTCTTACAGTTCAGACGATCAAAGCAAAAGACGGAGGGACAGCAGCAAAGACAACCAGGCACTTTCATTGACGGATTCAGATCCGGACGAGAAGAGAAAAACCAAGTTCGCCCAATTCGAATCCCGTAGCTCGAGATTTCCAGACCTAGAGCATAAAACCATTTTTAGAAATCCTAGTTTTTCCATTTCCAGTGGCCCCTCCTACTCTATCTCAGCACCGAGTGAGTTCAGTGTCGGAGTGACAGGTCGAGGCAAGGGCATTACCCCAGTGGACATTGAGGCTGGAACACCGCAACGCACGATAAGCATTCAGGAGCTACCCAGTTTTTTCAGATCGGGTCTGGCGACGTTACAAAATGCCCTTCGCTTTACGCTAATGATCCCCTTTGGCGTGACTGAATATACGTTCCCCATTCCGCTCATTCATGACCGGCAAGACACTCCCTATCCTGGTTGCTTTATCTCGGATGAAATTGGGCAATCACGACCTCGCCTGATGGGCTACGTCCAAGTTGACTACGCTGAGCACACAGAAAGCACGCTTATCCTTGAGCCCATTGAGGGTGATGTTTCCGAGATAATTTCGTTCAGTCCTGCCGAAGAGACATTCGATTTGGAGCTGGTGAAGAAACAACTTCTTCGGCACTGGGAAAAGGATGGAACGCCAGAAGGTGCAGATAATGAGCTCAGGCCCACTTCGGTGACTATCGAATAACCGCCTAGTGCCCTCTGCCTGAATTACTGACAGATGTCAGCAACACACAACTCTCCTAGCCTGTGTCGGTAGTGAACACGCAAGGAGACCACCATGACGCTTAACCGCTTAGGTATGCTGGCACCACCCGAACTACTCCAACCGATTTGGAAAGAAATCGACTCTCTGGATGAGCGGGAGCATTACAAAGAGGCCTATCAATACCTCCGCTTCGTCACCAAGGAGCTCACATTGCTTCACGAAGCAACCATCGCAGTTAGTTCGCTGCTGAATGTCGCCCCTCATGTGCATTGGCCCTTTGAGCAACTACAGATGCAGTTAGAGCAGCAGTTGCAACCTATCCGGGATAGCAGTCTGCTCCGATACATTGAAAGCATCCGTACCGTTTTACAGGCAGTTCACCGGGCTCTTAGCCAAAGAGGCGGCGTCGAGCTGGAAAAGCTGACCTCGGAGCTGTGTGCATATCAATGCGAACAGTTGAACAGTGAAGATCTTGACCACTCAACACACTGGGAGCTTGAGCCCGGCCAACCATCCTCACAACTGCATTGAGCACTTGGGGATCCAGTAGGTCAGCCCTTGATGGCGAAAAAGCAGTCCATCACCATCATCCTCAAGCCCCTCGTTCGCAATCAACTGCCGGATGGCGGAGCCTGTTAACCCATGGAAATAGGCCATGGCCGTGATGGCCCACCGCTCTTGAAACCGCCTGTCCGTCTCAGGCTTCTGAACCATCTGGGCAAGCCGCATTTCCAACGCGGCTTTAGTCTGGCTCTTGTGCTTTGTCTTCTGAGCCAAAGCCATGCTCAGTTGACAATTCTGGCTGCGATTCAGATATGTGATGAAGCCATGCAGAGCAGCTTTCTGTCCGGGAGCGTGTGACAGGTATGCAGCTACGTCCTGCTGCTCAGGAATAGAGCGCTTGGAGGTGAGGGTTTGAACAAGCAGTTTCTTGGCCGGTGTCAGAGCCAATCTCACCGAGCGCAGCGACATTTCATTTCGCATGAGTTTCGCCTGCAGATACTCGTAGTAGCCCACCAATACATAACAGGCCTGCTGCTTTGATATCCCTTGAAGAAGTCGGTTGATGCTCCTCTGCTCTGAGTCATTCAATCTCGTCGCCTCATCATCAGCCCATCCTCGGCTTTCCTTCAGCCAGAGAGCGGCCAGCCGATAACGTCTCAGCACCTCGGCACCAAATTCCTTCACCAATGACTGATAACTGGTTGTTTCAATTAGCCCAGACCTCTCCAACATCTGGAAAAAGGTCAGATACCGATCCAGGTATCGAGCGGCTTTATGCGCTCCGCTACGCCCCAAAAGCCAACCGGAAAAAGCCTGATAATGCGGCTGAATCGACGAATTCAACACATCAAGATTGAACCGGAGTCGCTGCTCATAAACCTGATTCCAATAACACTCTGCGCAACAATCACCGCGACCGGCAGGCATAGGCTTCCCGCATTTTGGACAGGCAATCGTTCCTTGCTCCAGGCACTTGGAACATAAGCGTTTACCATCCGGGGCAACCCGTAATCGCCGTGATCGACCGCATGCCTGACAACACCCGTGGTCGGCCCGAGCACAGCGAGGACAAACCGGCTCATCAAAACCAAGCCGCGTTACCCGTGACAGATGGTGCGACATCGCGCCGCAGCGGCTGCAAGGCTTCTGCTCAGAAAAATATCGCGCACAGGCATTACAAACCGGACCGTACTCACTCAATAGTCCGATCCTGTAATCCACCTTACCGCACCGGACACACGGCTGGCGCTTCTGGCAATTCGAGCAAATCACATCTGGGTGTCGCGCCGGTAACCTGGCCAGCTCCCCACATTGCGGACATGGCTTGGGTTTAAACTCCCGCGCATAGCACGTTCCGCAATAGTGCTCCTGTTTATAGACCTTATGAGCTCGCTCTATCTGTCGTCCACAACCAAAACACTCGCGAATGTCGGCACCTGTCATGGCAAGAGCCCTTGTCGGCGTAGCAGGCGAGCCCATTCATAACGCACGACCGCCTTCGACTTTGGGCGCTGAGAAGGAGCTCTGGGACATAGATTCTTTCTCTTGGCCGGGGTTTCCGGTAGCTGGTGCAGCCACGCCATCAGATCCTCGGGACATGAGCTATCTCTGTCGATCAAGGTATTGCGAGACACACCTGAGCGTTTGAGCAGAGCCATGAGCTCGTCACTCCCAAGAGACAACATATGACCAACAGCCGCGAACAATGGCGCTCGTTGATAGGCAGGTAGCAGCTCAATAGTGAATCTGGTTGGAGGTTGTTGGATCGATGCCAAATCAATCCCTGCTGATTGGACAAAGTCGATCATATGAGAGTGTGAGTTGGTATGTCTGGCCATTGAGCGCCGGAGCAAACTCAACAGCATCTTCGTGAGAGCAAACCAGCCAACCGAGGACATCGAGTTGGCTCCCCAATCAACTGAGCCACGCTCGAATATGCGAGTCGCCATATCCTGAAAGGCAAGCTGATGGGGACTGGCCTGCGGCGGCACCAGACTTCGCAAATCAAACCCACAGGAGAAGCAGATCCCGATGTGGGGTGCCTGAGCACAGATGCGATGGAACTGGATGGGGGTATGGCAGCTTGGGCAGTTGGCAATCAGCTCACATTGATGCAAAGGACAGCAGGTATGCCAAGCCAGTCGCCATGGCCATCGAAAGTAAGACTCAGATGCGTGTAAACACGATGGGCAACACTGCACGCCCATTTTGTGCTGGCGATTACGGCTCCCCATCGCTATCACCCAGGGCAACAGCGCAGGTGCCTGGCCGTTGGGAAAAACAACACCTTCAAGGTGAGGAACCAGAGTCATTCCACCGATCTCATTAGTGGTGAGCCCAGAGGACATGGACAAACTCGCTAACCGATTGCCGTCCAGGCGGCGATCTATGTCCATCGTCCATGCCCGCCAACCCGGCCAGAGTGACGAGGTCATCGATAGGGGCTCACATCCATGGGCTAACGCCGCCCTGACAAGCCAAGATGACAGCAGCTCATCCGGGAGTGGATAGACTGGCACCGGCCATTTGAATGTCACCGGATAGTCTCTCGCTGCCCGCTCGTCGGGCGAAGCCACATGTGTTTTTCTATCTGCGACTTATCCACCTTTTCCGAGCCATCTTTAATGGCAGCAGCGGCACAGGTAGCGAGTAACCGCTGCAAGTTCCCCAGGTTACCGCCCGAGATAGAATGCAGGAGCTGGATACTCTCCGCACTACGCAACATGGAGGGATTTTTCAGAGGCAATATTCGTTCAAAGCTTGCCACGAGCTTGGCGAAATTGGCATCCATCTCCCAGGAAGGCAATCGCTGAACATCAAAGCGACTGGCATGTTGGGGATCGGTATGCAGAACACGAACGGCCTCTGTCGTTCCGACCGCCACAATCGGGATCATGAGTTCATTACACATCAATTTGATGGCATTCATGATTTCGCGTTGCTTGATAGCTGAGCCCGCCAGTAGTGAGTGGAACTCATCGATGATCAGCATCTTGACCCGACAAGCACGACACAGGTGGATAACCTGATAGCGCAATTTGACCGTTGGGTCGGAGATTCGATAGGGCGTAAAGAACCGCTCCAGGATGGAAACATACAGCCCTTTTTCATCAGCAGTTGGTGGTGCCTCGGCCAAAATTACCGGTTTGAATCCTTCCGGATCTGCATCTTCAAACGCCGTGTAATACTGCTCATGGAAGTGCCGCACAATGGTGGTTTTACCGTTGTTTGGCTCACCAACCAGAAGCAGATTTATCATTCTGGGCTTTTGGGGTTGCTCGATGAGTTCATTCAGGGTTGCCAAGATCTGGTTGGCTGCCGGATATCCAATCCATCTTGGTTGATGGATAAAGGCTATTCGCTCCTGATCGGACAACGCCATGACGTGCCGGAAGTCCGGATGAAGATGGGCATACTCCGTCATGAAATGTCCTCATCGTTGAATGGTTCGATGTTATCGAAATCAATCGCCAACAGATCTGGCTTGGCTGGTTCAGATACTGGGGTTGCTGGTAGAGGAGCCGCTGGTGTAATGCCCTTTTCGTGCTCCCGGCGACGCTGTGATTGCCTGCGGGCTTTCTTGGTCGAGACCTTCGATTCCTCGACCAGTTCGCGCAGCTGAGTGATGGTATTGAGGATCTGCGTCTCGGTCGGAGATGAGTATCCGTCATCCCGTAGACGCTTCCTGATTTGCTGATACTCCCAAACGCTCATTGGCGGTAGGGACTGGTCAGCGAGAGGCACTTTAAAATACTGCTTCAATTCCGGATCGAAGAACCACACATAGGATATGTCTCTCGGATCACGGCGAAAGGTGAGCTGCTTCTTCTGGCCGGTTTCCGCATCGGTTGCGTTAAGCCAGTACCGCAACGTGTCCGCGAAATAAGTTAGCCCTTCGATGGCGACGCCTGAGATCTGCACTGTCCGGCTGAACGATGGCAAGAAATCGAGCAGGATGGTCATGCGGTCTTCTGGTCTGGGCGGATATCCGATCCCGTCAACCTCATGGTTTCCGTTTATCCCAATCTCCCATTTGGTCATAGGGCTCATACCAATGCCCGCGTGGTAGCGCTTGTGATAAATGTTGCAGATGAACGTGACGATCCATTTCTCAAGCTCGCCCTTGGTCATGACGGCCTGCTTCTCGGAGTCATAGTCTTTCCGCTCCCGAATATTCGAGAACGTCGTACCAGGCAGATCATGCAACTCCTTGACCACCGTGCCGATGATCCGCTCGATATGTCCGCCGTACCGGGGTTGCTTGACGGGTCTGAAGCTCAGATGAATTCCATGCATCTGGCATGACCGGCTGAAATTGAAAGAGCGGAAGTCTGCTCCGTTATCCACATGGATCGTATGAGGGAAGCCCCAGACCGGCCAACTGCCCTCAACCTTGTGCAACGTCATCCAATCCTCTTTGGGCAAGATGGAATGGGCCACACACATCGCAACGGAGGTTTCGGAGGGAGGGTCGAACGAAAGGTAATACCCCGTAATCATCCGGCTATAAACGTCCATGGCCAAGGTGATCCAGGGACGGCCAATCGGTTTACGGTGAACGTCATCAACCAGGATGATGTCGGCCGGCGTATGGTCAATTTGAATGACGGCCAAAGGGTAATCTGCACCAGGGAAACGCCCTGGTGCTGCAGTGAATTTGTTTTTAGCCTTTTCCCGAAACCCTCGCTTACGCAACTGCTCCCGCTCCGAGACCTGCAGGACTCTCGCCCTGATCGCCGAAGCGCCTGGACGCGGGATATTGCGGAGTTGGCATAACCGAAAGACCTCTATGACAGTTTTCTGGATACGCGAGCGTTGGATCGTGAGATAGAAAGACTGGATGACCTCATCGATGAGCGCTTCTTGTTGTTTGGAGAGCCTGGTGTTACCAGCTCGCCATCCACGATTCATCGGGATCAAGCTGGAAAGTGCTTCAACAGCGCGGTAACGGGATAACCAGCGATACAGCGTTGCGGGACTAATGCCTAATACTTCCGCCCGTTGCGTGACTTCCCCTCGGCCAACAGACTGTCCCAAGGACAGCAGTGGCTTAATTGCCTCATATCGCTCTGTCGCAACCTTCCAATCTTTATCCTCGATACCATCCAGATCGACCGGATGGTCAAGACGGGCAACGACTGATGCCGAGACCGATGAAAGTTCGCTGATCCGCAGCGGCTTACAACGTCCAGACTCCACGTTCTTGCCCAATAGACTTTCAAAGTCGATGTGGTGAAGGATCCGGTAAACCACGCCCTCATGTTCAACAAATTGCCCGACATCGAGATTCAGGCGTTTGCGCTGGGGAACAACACTGTCATTGGCCTTGTTCTCACTCATGGCTGGGCACCCAGAAAATGGTTGTCCTATCGAGGGACTTGGAGATGTCACAGTCAATCAGTCGCATGGCCAGTAGGTGCCAAGCCATCACTGTCCATGCTCTCTGGTCATCCTCGGCCACCGAACAACAGGAAAACAAAGCAGGCAGCGTACAAGGCCCTTCAGACCGCAAAGCATGCATGAGGGTATCTGATTGTTTGGGTCTCTCTGAAAGCCGCTTATAGCGCTCCAGGAAGCGAATGTTGTCCAGCACCTGGTCCCGTATCCGGGACTCGTCAAATATCCGGAACGACCAGCCCTGCTGTTGGGCAAACCGCCTTGCGGCTTTCCACTTGGCCGACCAGCGCCGCCAATTCTCTTTCCATAGAGCCTGGGGTTTCACCTCCACCAGTACCCGCTGGATAGTCGAGCCATGAGGCCCACGCAGTGACATCAAGAAATCGGGTGTGTAGGTGTAGGAGCGGCCATTATCGGCAACGAAGGGGATTTCGACGGGCTGAGGAATGATTTCGAGAACATTGAGGAAGAATTCGTGCCGGATGAGGAAGTCGCGCTCCAGCGTTGACTCGTACTGGATGGCTTGTCCGCCTCGGAATGGGTAGCTGCCGGAGACGCTTCGGCGTGTGGGGCCAATCTTGCGGACTTGTTGCACCAAAACCTTGTCGCAGCTATTTCCACTCAAACTAGACCTCGTCTCAGCTATTTGCAAAAATGCGTCTCATCTATTTCGATAAAAATAGCCGTAACTCATTGATCTACTGTTTGACCTGTCTCACTTATTTCGAAAAATGACAGTGGTAGCCAGCCTCGGCCCGGCGAGATCTCCCTGGCGCACAATGGGATCCTCTTTCTCGATGAGCTGCCGGAATTTGATCGCCGGGTGCTGGACTCACTCCGCGAACCCCTGGAAACCGGGAGCATCACCATCAGCCGGGCAGCCCGGCAGGTCGATTTCCCGGCTCGCTTCCAGCTGATCGGCGCCATGAATCCCAGCCCCTGCGGCCATGTCGACGACGGACAACAACGCTCCAGCCCCCAGCAGGTCTTGCGCTATCTGAGCAAGTTATCCGGACCATTTCTCGATCGCTTCGATCTGACGGTCGAGATCCCTCTGCTGCCCAAAGGCTCCCTCAGTGGTCCCAGCGATCGCGGGGAGAGCAGCGAGACCATCCGCCAACGCGTGATCCGCACCCGCGAGATCCAGCTGCAGCGCTGTGGTTCACTCAATGCCCTGCTCGACAGTCGCCAGATCGAGCAACACTGCTCGCTGACGCCTCTGGATGCGCAATTCCTGGAGGAGGTGATTCATCAGCTCGGTCTATCCCTGCGCGCCTGGCACAAGATATTGCGGGTGGCACGCACCCTGGCCGACATGGCGCAGGAGCCCGATATCCAGCGCCACCATCTGGCCGAGGCTCTGGGTTATCGCGCCATGGATCGCCTGCTGCGGCGCTTGCGCGCCGCCGGATAGCACCAGGCTGCGACGACGCGCAAAATTGTCGATTCTTGGAACTCCAGGCAAGAATGTGGTCGGAGTAGACAAATCCGCGGAAAAAGCATGGTATATGGCGGCGCGAAGAGCCTGGTGTGCCTCGTTGGTATTCAACCGAATAGCTTTTTAACGACGGCAGTTGCCTCTAGAATCCGCGAAATAAAGATAACAATGGCAATGAATCCCTCATCGACGGCCACAACCGGCCGTTTATGACTTTAATGACTATGACCCGGGTCTTGGGGCCGATGCCAGCAACGATGCTTTTTTCGTTGCCCACTCGTCGCTTCAGTCCCGGCCTTAAGCCCGAACATCATTACTCACTATGTTGGCGTCTCTTCCTGGATTTTTGGTGGCCGTGATCAGCCTGTCGCTGACGGTACTCAATACCGCCATCAACTCGCTATTCATCGTTTCTTTCTCGCTGTTAAAGCTGTTGATCCCGATTCCCGCCATCAGTCGGCGCATGGGTCGCATGGCCAATCTGTTCATGCAGAACTGGTTGCGCGGCAATGCGCTGGTGTTACGCCTGGCCAATCGTATCGACTGGCAGATCATCGATCGCACTCAACTCAATGCCGAGGGCTGGCACCTCATCATCTGCAACCACTTGAGCTGGACCGATATCGTCATTCTCGGCGATCTTTTCCGCAGCCGACTACCTGTCCCCAAGTTTTTCCTCAAGTATGAGCTGCTGTATGTACCGTTTGTCGGCCTGGCCTGCTGGGGGCTGGATATGCCCTTCATGCGCCGCTACAGCCGCGAGTTTCTCATCAAGCATCCGGAGCGGCGCGGCAAGGATGTAGAGACCACCCGCAACGCCTGCGCCAAGTTCGTGCACGAGCCGACCACTGTGATTAACTTCGTTGAGGGAACCCGGTTCACCCCGGAGAAGGCGCGCCAAGTCAAATCCCCCTACCAGCACCTGATGCCCCCCAAGGCGGCCGGGTTGTCACTGGCGCTCGCCGGGTTGGGTGAACAATTCGAGAAGATCGTCAACGTCACCCTTGCCTACCCGGACAACCTTGAGCACCCGTTCCGCGATCTGCTGAGCGGTCGCATGAAACGGATCCAGGTCTGCATCGACGAGATAGCCATCACCCCCGAGCTGCGGGGCGATTATGTCAACGACAAGCCGTTCAAGCGTAATTTTCAGCTCTGGCTGAATCAGGTTTGGCACGCCAAGGATGAACAGCTCGCGCAGATGGCAGGCGAAGGACTCAGGGCGAGCCAGACGTCAACGGATCGGTAGCCGACGCGATCCACGCCTTGAGTTCGTCCAGTTGCGCCTCCGAGAAGACGCGGATGCCCTGCTGACGCAGCAGAGTCGTCGTCATGCCCTCGCCGCTCTGGGTCACCCCGCAGAACCGGCCATCGTAGATCCGTTGCGAACCACAGGAAGGGCTTCGCTCCTTGAGCAGGGCGCACTCGATACCTTCTCGCCGGCAGAGAGCCAGTGCCGCCTCGGCCCCTCGTCGAAACGCCGCCGTCACATCCTCTCCGCCACAGGTGAGGATCCGACCGTCCGCCTGGCATTCGGCCGCCGGCCGGGGCGTGGGGAGACCGCCAGCGACCTCGGGACAAAACGGCACCAACATCCCGGCCTGTTGCCAGGCCTGCAATGACGGATCCGCCAGCCTCTGCGCCTGTCCATCGTAACGAACGGGCTCGCCCAGCAGACAGGCACTGACCAATAGTTTCATCGACCATCCACTCCTATTCGGCGAGAAACAATGACAAAAAAGGGGAGCCAAGGCTCCCCCGCATGACGACTAGTACGCTCAATCTTTCTTGTTCAGCAGAAACTTCACCAAGGCCTGGTACTCCTCGGCGCTCTTCACGGATTCCGTCTTCAGCAGATAGCGGCCATTGACCACAGTTGCCGGTACACCACGAATGTTCATCTCGGCGGTATTCCGATCAAACTGGGCCACCAGACCGGAAACAGCGAAGCTATCAACGGCCCCCTCGTATTCATTGCCAGCCACACCGATGCTTTCAAACAGCGCCTTGATATCGGCACGGCTCTGCGGCGGCTGCCGCTCTTCCTGGATCTTCTTGAAGGCAACCTGGCTAAACTTGCCTTCGACATCCAACAGGGTGGCGACCGCAAAGCCTCGCTGCAACTCGGGCCCCATTTCACGGCCGAGGAAGGAGACCGGATTACGCTTGAATTCAGCCCCCTGTGGCAGGCTCTTTTTCAAGTCGGCTACGATTGGCTCGAAATGGTAGCAGTGCGGACAGTAGTAAGAGAAAAACTCCAACACCTCAGGTTTGGCGGAGGCAGTGGCCTTCACCACCTCGTAATGTTCACCTTCCTTGAACAGGGGCGCCGCGTGCCCCAGCGTGGCCATCATCAAGCCGACCAACAACATAGCGATCTTTTTCATGAAATTTCCTGTCTTTGTGAGAGTGCTAGGCCCTGATGAGCCGGTCATCGCAGCACAGACTATTCACTCAATGATATGGCGTCAATGAGAACGAAGGCACTTTGAGACGCACCAACTGCTCGGCCAATTGCTGACGCTGAGCCAACCAGAAGGCCTCCTCGTGAAACCAGGGAAATGCCTTGGGAAAGGCAGGGTCATCCCAGCGGCGATGCAACCAGGCCAGATGATGGATCATGCGCGCGGTGCGCAGGGGTTCAATCAAGCGCAACTGCGCCACATCAAACTCGCAAAACTCCTCGTAACCGGAGAGCAAGGCGTCGAGCTGCATTCGCTGTTCGGCCTCATCGCCCGACAACAGCATCCACAGATCCTGAATGGCAGGCCCCATCAGACAATCGTCGAGGTCAACCAGCATGGGACCATCACGCCAGAGAATGTTGCCAATGTGGCAGTCACCGTGGATCGGGATCTGACGGACGGGCTGCTCCAGCATGGGACGCAACAACGCGGACAAGGATGCCAGCAAGGAGGTGAACTCCCCGGCCATAGCCGGCGGCCATGGCGACATCTGGCTGAGTTCGGTGATGGGCTCAGCCACAAACCGCTGATGGCTATAGCAACCGCGGGCGGCGAGTGGTTGTGCAGGGCTGAGACTGTGCCACAAGCCAAGCTGATGCCCGACCATCTCCAACTGATCCAGATTATCGGGCTCCACATGCCGACCACCGACGCTGGGCCACACCGCAAACAGGAAGCCCTGATGCTGGTGGAGCGTTGTGCCATTGAAACGCATCGGCGCCGCCACATTGACCTCGTTGTCTTGCAGATAGAGCGCCAACTCATGCTCTTCGAGGATCTGGGCCGCACTCCAGCGTTGAGGGCGATAAAACTTGGCCACGTAGCGCCGCCGATCCTCAGCCATGAACTGATAGACCCGATTCTCGTAGCTATTCAGCGGGGTCAGACCCGAATCCAGATAGAGACCAACCGACGCCAGCGCATCCAGGATCAGCTCGGGAGATAACTCGGAAAAATGGAATGCGCTCATCAGGATCACCCAGGTTGGTCGTTATTTGAGAATGCCACGAGCCCGCAGCAGCGCCTCTTTAAAATCGGGCACGCAGTCCTTCGCCAATCCAGGAATCATCTCCTGTTGCCCCTTGTCCCGCATCTTCAGCTGATAGATCAACATGTCATCACTCAGTTCGCGCAATGGGCCGCCGAAGCCGGCCTCTTGCGCGATCTTCTCCAAAAACTGGACCAGACTCAGATCTTGATCGGCCACCCAGGCGGCTTGCAATAATTCCAACAGCTCTTCAATTCGGTGACATTGCATGGTGGGTTTCTCCAGTAATTAATCCGCGACTTCAATACGGTTACGACCGTTACGTTTGGCACGATACAGGGCTACATCGGCCATTTCCACCAATTCGCCCGGTGCAATCTCCGGCTCGGGGATCAGACGGGCACAGCCCAGACTGCATGTCACCCGGTTGGCCACCAAAGAACCGGCATGGGGCAAGGCCAGTCGTGCCAAAGCCCGCTGTACCGAGTCGGCCACCGTCAGTGCGCCCGGCAAATCGGTAAAGGGTAGCAACAAGACAAACTCCTCCCCGCCATAACGCGCCGCCAGATCATCATCCCGCCGTAACGCCTGCTTCAAGACGGCAGCAACCTGCCGCAGACAATCATCGCCGGCTTGATGGCCGTACTTGTCATTGAATTGCTTGAAATAGTCGACATCCAGCAAGAGGAGGGACAAGGGTGCTGCCGCCCGGGCACAACGCCGCCATTGCACCTCGAGCTGCTCCTCAAACTTGCCCCGATTGGCGATGGCTGTCAGCCCATCCTGTTGGGAGGCAATACGCAGTGACTCGGTGCGGCGACGCAGCTGTGAGGCCATCTCCGCGCTGAGAAAGCGATTGTGCAGACCCGCCGTCTGCCAGTGGAGGATCCGCCGTCGCAGCAGCTCGGCAAACATGATGATGAAGAGCAGAATCATCAGCGTCATGCCACTGGTCGAAGAGGGTTCCGCCAGCAGCTCGAAACTCAACACCAGCCCAATCGGCAGCAAGGCACCATAGAAACAATTTCGGCTATTCAACAGCAGGACGGCACAGGCGGTGATGTACAGACAGGAGAGCAAAACCAGCAGCATGCGCTGCGGCTCCGGCAGATAGCTCATGAAAAACAGCAATCCCATGGCCCAGAAGATGGCGGCACAGGTCGACCCGATGAAATACTCGTACTCCAGACGAATTCTGGATACCAACCGATGAAAGCGGCGCCATACCAGATGAAAAGTCCGGCATAACCAACCCAGCAAGCTGATCGCGAACCAGGCCGACCAGAGACGTTCCGGAACCCAGGGCCTCACCATCCAGGCAACCAGCAGCATGGCCATCAACTGAGCCGGAAGTGCATAACTCCCGCTCGCATACAGGAAGCTGATCAGCTCCCGCTTCACCCGATAATTCAGCCGATCGTTGCCCACACGACCTCCGAGTGTCAGAGTGGAATAGCCTGCCAGGCAGAAACCCGTTGATACAACTCCAGAGGATCCCGCTGCTGGAATGGTAGTCCGCGGGCCAACCAGCGAAAATAGAGCCGCAATGGCCCATCAAACCGGCCGAGCAACCGACATCCCAGAATGATGCCCTTCACTTGGCGCCGAGAAATCTTCACCTGGGACGACTGACGAAACTCCGGAGTGGCATGGATTTTCTGCAGCGTCAGTAGTGCCATGCCGATGGCCCACAGGCAAAACTGGCGCAAGCCCTGCTCCTCGCGGGGAAGCAACAGGGTAAATCTCAGCGCATCACGCAGGTGACCATGTGCCAATGCCAGATATTCATTCAGGATCTGCTGCTGTTGCACGGAGGTGCAGGCCGCAAAGCCTCCTGCGGATTGCTCTGGCGACGGTAGCCAGCACACCCCCCGGCTCGCATCCTCCCAAACATCCTTCAGAATATTGGTCAGTTGCAATCCCTCACCGAACGAAACAGCCAACGGCGCAAGCGTCGCCTTTTGAGAGGCAAGGGCCGGTGAGTAGAACGCAAACAGCTCGGTGAGGAGCTCACCGACTACGCCAGCCACCGAGTAACAATAGCGATCGAGGTCCGCACGTTGGGCAATCGACACACACTCCTGCTGCTGCGCCATGCCCTGACTCATGATGCTGACGCCCCGGATCAGGATGGCTTGCACAGGGGCCGGGAAAGAGGCTAATCGAGCAAGGACCGCCGGAATATCGGCAATCAGGAGTCGCTCGCCAGGGGGCGTCAATTCGGACAGGACCGGGTGAAGTTCCTGCGACCAGGCCACGCCATCCGACTGCCCCTGCAGGGCTGCCAGATAGGCTGCAATGTGTTGTTTTTTCGACACAATGGTGAGGTGAGCATCGTCTTCAATGGTATCGACAATGCGACATAGCAGGTAAGCATTACCGACCCAATCGGCCAGCGGCATAGGCAGTAACGGAATGGTCAGCGCAAACGTCCGCGACACTTTTTGCAAATGCAGCGCCTGCTGTTCAAACGTTAGCATGCAGCTATGCCTCAAGGTGACAAGTCAGCGGCCAGTCTAACATTTTGACGCCACCACTGCATAATCAAGGCGCCAAAGCGTGTGCCCACTTCAGTTTTCCGCCAAAACAAAAAAGCCCAGACGTGAGTCTGGGCTTTGCTGTGTAGTGGCGGAACGGACGG
>JASDSW010000083.1:0-9765 GCA_041441555.1 Aeromonadaceae bacterium | reverse complement strand
GCCCCCTTCTAGGGGGCTAATCAAAGCCACCTGCTATGCAGGTGGATTTTTACTGCCCGCTTGCCCGTTGAGGTTGAGCATGGCTCGTCGCCCCCCGGCTCAAAAGGCCACGACTGGTTTTCCATTCCGATGTGTCTGGTCGGCTCCAGACTGACTGTGTAGCATGTCAGGCAAGAAATTGGTTGGGGGAATCATGGAGTTTGAAGTAACCACCTTGTTGCTGCTGGCGTTGAGTGCGCTCGTGGCTGGATTCATTGATGCCATCGCCGGTGGCGGGGGATTGATCACGCTCCCAGCGCTATTGGCTGCCGGACTTCCGCCTGCCCAAGCGCTGGGAACCAACAAGCTGCAGAGCAGTTTTGGTAGCTTTTCTGCCACCTGGTACTTTGCCCGTCACGGCTACATCGATTTCAAAACCGCTAAATGGGCCGTGCTCATGACCTTCATCGGCAGTGCCTTGGGAACCATTCTGGTGCAGCAGATTGATGCGAGCGCTCTGAATCGCCTGCTGCCGTTTTTGCTGGTTGGTTTTGCACTCTACTTTTTGCTCTCTCCGCGGGTCGGGGATAGCGACTCCCAGCGTCGCCTGAGTGTGTGCGGATTTGCCTGGACCATCGGCCTGGGGGTTGGTTTCTACGACGGCTTTTTTGGCCCGGGCACCGGTTCGTTCTTTGCCATTGGGTTTGTTGCTTTGGCGGGGTTTAATCTGGCCAAAGCCACGGCTCACAGCAAACTGCTGAATTTCACCTCGAATGTGGCCGCGCTGATCTTCTTTGCGCTGGGTGGCAAGTTGGTCTGGAGCGTGGGGCTTTTAATGGCGGTTGGGCAGTTTATTGGCGCTCGTTTAGGTTCCAAAATGGTGATCAAACAGGGGGGGCGGCTGATCCGCCCTCTAGTCGTCATCATGTCACTGCTGATGTCGGCCAAATTGTTGTGGCAGCACTACGGCGCCTGAGCTGTCACACAACTTTCATCGAGTCGTCATCGCAGTGAGATGCAGCCTGCCTATCTTCCGTGTTGATAATTCGGTTGAAGTGGAAGAGACAGAATGCGACATAAAAAGCGGCAGGCTCGGTTTCGTCACCTCTGGTTTTCGGTTTGGACACCCGATGCCGTGGTGCGAAGCCATCAGGGATCGCAGATGGATGAGACATCCCATTGAATTGAATCGTTAAACTGTTAGCTCACGCCTGGTAATCTCTCGGCGGCTTTGCCACGATAGAAGAAAAACCGGGGGTGATGGATGTACCTGGAACATATTGAAATATCAGGCTTTCGCGGTATCAATCACCTCGCCATCTCCCTGCAGCAGACGACGGCCCTGATCGGTGAAAATGCCTGGGGTAAAACCAGTCTGTTGCGGGCGTTGTGGTGCCTGCTGGGCCAGGGGGTGGTGCCCTATCAATTCGAAGCCGATGACTTCTACCAGCCAGAGAACAACGATCGTGAGATTGCTCCCCCCCGACAGCTACAGATCATTCTGACCTTTTGCGAATATCGCCCTGACATGTGTCATCACTCGGAGCGGCTTTCTCGCCTGAGCCCTGTCTGGTGTCGCTACAAAGATGGATTTCATCGGATCCGCTATCGCGCCGCTGCCGAGCTGAGTGCCGCAGGGCTGGTTCTATCGGAGCATCTCTTTTTGGGGGCGCAGGGGCAGCGCCTGACGCTCGACGAACCCCAAGCGATGATCCACCTGCTGATGTTGATGAATCCGGTGCTGCGGCTCAGAGACTCCCGCTCGACCCGTTATGGTGGCGATGATTTTAATGTGCAGTGGGAAGCCCAGTTGGCGCAGGTTTCTCAGCATCTGCAAGGTGACGATAGCGCCTGCCAGGATGACCCCGCCTTGCAGCAGGGAATGAGCGCCGTGCATTGCCTGATGGCGCACTATTTAAGTCACGTGCCGCCTATCCGGGCCAAGCCGCGTAACGCCCGGGAGATTGTCTCCAAACCCAGTAGTCTGCGGGGGCTGGGCTCCTTGCAAGAGCTGATGCGCAGTGCCAACAGCCATTCGGTCGAGCTGGCGATGGCGGGGCTGGGCAGTGCGTTACTCGCCGCTCGTGGCGATCGCGAGATTGAGATTGGCGCAAGACCGATTCTGATACTCGAAGATCCAGAGAGTCGCTTACACCCAACCATGCTGGCCTTGGCCTGGGGGTTATTGGAGCAGGTTCCGGGGCAAAAAATCCTGACCACCAATTCCGGTGATCTGCTTACCTCCATTCCGCTGGGTCAGATCCGTCGCCTGGTTCGCCATGGGCAGGAAACTCAGGCCTTCAGCCTGCGGGATGAGCAGCTGAGCGCCGAGGAGTTGCGACGCATCACCTTTCATGTTCGCATCAACCGCCCCATGTCGTTGTTTGCCCGCTGTTGGTTGCTGGTCGAGGGCGAAACAGAAATCTGGCTGCTCTCCGAATTGGCCTCGATCTGTGGTTACAGTCTGCGAGGCGAGGGGGTACGCGTGATTGAGTTTGCCCAGTGCGGGGCTGTGCCGCTCATCAAGGCGGCGCGCGATCTGGGGATCGAATGGCATCTGTTGGCAGATGGCGATCAGGCGGGTAGCAAGTACGCCTCCAGCGTTCGCAGTCAACTCAAGGGCGATCATGAGCGGGATCGGCTGACCCTGCTGCCGGCCAAGGATATCGAGCATTTCCTCTACCACCATGGCTTTGAAGCCGTCTACCGGCAAGAGGCGGGTGTCACGCCGCACCAGATGCTGCCACCCTCGAAGATCATCGAGCGCGCCGTGAGCCGGCGCAGTAAACCGGGCCTGGCGCTGGCTGTCGTCGAGGCCGCCGAACGTGGCGGCGTTGACCAGATGCCTCACACACTGCGGCAAATGTTCAGCCGGGTGATCGCCCTGGCCCGTCGCCAGGGATAAATCGGCGGGCCTCGCTCATTTGGCCCGCTGATGAAAGCCGCCACAGACGAATAGACAGGCGGAGCGGGGGGCTACCTCATAACTCCCTTTGATTTCTGGCAAGGGTTCGCCCAGCGGGATGATGTCGTGAGGCGAGGGCAACGCGGTATCGAGGATCCGTCGCCAATTGCCATCAATATCTTGCGGTGGCAACGGCAAGTTAAAGGTCAGCGGTGCCCAATACGCGTTGAAAATCACATAGATGGCGACTTTGACATCCAAGGAGATGGCCGACATCGCCAAGGCGTGGGAGTGAGTCCCCCAATCGGGCAAATAGGCCTGAACCCCGTGCCAGCAGATTTCCGAGCGGTGCAATACTTCAGCCAACGACACCATCATGCCCTCGTGGCACGAGCGGCTGAACAGGTACTTGCGATATTGAATGAGCGCCTTGACGTAGCGGTGCATCTCCTCCGAACGGGGGCTCGGTCGCCAGTTCATCCAGCTGATGGCGTTATTCTGACAATAGGCGTTGTTATTGCCCTGTTGGGTACGCAGCAATTCGTCCCCCATCAACAGCATGGGCGTTCCGATCGACAACATGGTCGCCGTGAGCAGATTCTTGCACTGACGGATCCGCAGCCGCTCGATCTCCTGATCGCTGGATTCTCCTTCCGTACCGTGATTCCAGCTGTAGTTGTCGGACATGCCGTCGCGGTTGTTTTCCCCATTGGCTTCATTATGTTTCTGGTTGTAGCAGACCAGATCCCACAAGGTAAAACCATCGTGGCAGGTGACAAAATTGATGCTCTTTTCCGGATCCGAATGGGTGAATTGATAAATATCCGGGCTGCCGGTCATGCGGTTGGCAAACGGGTGGATGGTGTCGGCATCGGACTTGATGAAACGACGCACATCATCGCGGAACTGGCCGTTCCATTCCCGCCAGCGCGAGCCGGCCAGCGAGCCAACCTGATACAGACCTCCGGCATCCCAGGCCTCGGCAATCATCTTGCAGTCAGCGAGTACCGGATCGGTGTCAATCGCCAGCAGGGTCGGGGGATAGACCAGCGGATTGCCATCTTCATCGCGCGAGAGGATCGACGCCAAATCAAAGCGAAATCCATCCACATGCATATGGGTGCGCCAGTAGCGCAGACTGTCGATAATCAGATGTTTGGTGACGGCATGAGAGCCGTTGAGGGTATTGCCACATCCTGAATAGTTGGTGTTGCGCCGGCTCTTGGGGTCGAGAATGTAATAGGCCTCATGGTCTATGCCACGAAAGCAGAACAGGGGGCCGTCATCGCCGCCTTCGGCGGTGTGGTTATAGACCACATCCAAAATGACCTCGATGCCGGCTCGATGAAGTGCCTTGACCATGTCGCGAAATTCGTTGACGGCCCCTTTGATCGAGCGGTTGCTCGAATAACCGCTATGCGGGGCAAAGAACGACATCGGACTATAGCCCCAATAGTTGTCTTTCCCGGCCGGGGCGTCTTGTGGATCGAACTGGAATACGGGCAATAATTCCACCGCCGTGATGCCCAACGATATGAGATAGGGGATCTTCTCGATAAGCCCGGCATAGGTACCCCGTTTACTGGCAGGTACCCCCGAGGCGGGATCCTTGGTAAACCCACCGACATGCATCTCATAGATGATGGAACGCGACATGGCGTGCTGCGGAGAACAGTCGCCGGACCAGTCGTAGTTTTGCATATCCACCACCACACTTTTCGCGCAGCAATGCAGGTTAGAACCCGGACGCGCCGCGGCCTGCCGATCATAGTGTGGTCCGAGCGAAACCTCCTGGCTGTATGGATCCAGCAACACCTTTTCGGCGTCGAAACGGGTCCCTTCGTAGGGCCGCCAGGGGCCATTGATCCGCCAGCCATAGAGCTGGCCATCCCCGATGCCCTCCACAAACAGGTGCCAGTAGTAGGCGGTACGATTCTCACCTGGGGATAGGCGAATGATCTGCGGTTGGGTGTCCGTGTCTGATGCAAACAGCAAAAGCTCCACGCTGCTGGCCAGACGAGCCCAGATCGCAAAGTTTACACCGCCGTTTTCCAGCGTGGCCCCAAGTTGTCGACAATGTCCCTTGCTCACCTTCATAGCATCCCCAACCGGTGGTCTGTTCGCCGGGCTGTATAAAATCCCAATCCATGCCGATTAAATTCTGTACACGGCTTCAGTCTAAGTGGATCTCGCTACCCATCTGGGTGTTCACGAAATAAATTTGACATAAGTCTACTTTTTGCTATCATGCCTCTCATTGACGCGGGGTGGAGCAGCATGGTAGCTCGTCGGGCTCATAACCCGAAGGTCGTAGGTTCAAATCCTGCCCCCGCAACCAATTTTCAGGCCGCTGAGATTCTCAGCGGCTTTTTTGTTGATTTAACCAAGCCTCAAATCGCCCCCATTCGTTACTTTCCTTCACGAGGCTGTTTGCCCTCGAAAAAGAGCGTTCGTGCCACCTCTTTGAAATGACTGGCAAAGGTAAACTGGATCCCGACTCGAACGTGCGCGGGCAACTCTTCCACATCCCCTTGATTGGCATTGGGCATGATGAGGTGGTGGATGCCTTGTCGCTTTGCCGCGATGACCTTTTCGCGAACGCCACCAATGGCCAACACCTGCCCGGTCAGCGTGAGTTCCCCCGTCATGGCATATCCCTTATTCGGGGCTCGATTCAGCGCCAACGAAAGCAAGGCGCAGGCCATGGTGATCCCGGCGCTGGGACCGTCTTTGGGCGTTGCTCCTTCCGGAACATGCAGGTGAATGCTGGCCTGATCAAAACAGTGGGGATCGGCATCCAATTGCTTGAGATTGGCGCAGACATAGCTATACGCCAGCTCGGCAGACTCTTTCATGACATCACCGAGCTGTCCGGTCAGTTTCAGGCTGCGGCCCGATTGATTGATCACGCTAGCCTCGACGGGCAAGGTTGCCCCGCCCAGCGCTGTCCACGCCAATCCCGTCACTATGCCGATCCCGGATAGAGCCGGCTCTAAGCGGAATAAGGGCGACCCCAGGTACGATTCGATATCGGCCGCCTTGATACGAATTTGCTCGCTTGGATTGTCGATCAGCGTGACGACGGCCTTACGGATGATACGGGCTAACTGCTTTTCGAGACTGCGCACCCCCGATTCACGGGCGTAATTCTCGATGATCCGCCGGATGGCTCCGTCGGTGATCTGCAACTGCTTCTTGTCGACGCCCGCTCTGAGCAGTTGTCTGGGCCACAGGTGATGACGGGCGATGGCCATTTTCTCTTCCGCCAGATACCCCGATAACCGGATCATGTCCATGCGATCGAGCAGCGGTGCCGGAATGGCATCCAGCGTATTGGCGGTGCAGAGGAACAGACACTTGGAGAGATCCAGACGCAAATCCAGATAATGATCTAAGAAGTTATGGTTCTGCTCCGGATCGAGAGTCTCAAGTAGTGCCGAGGCCGGATCGCCTTGGTGACTGGCGCCTAACTTATCGATTTCATCGAGCATGATGACCGGATTCATCACCTTCGATTCTTTGAGGGCCTGAACCAATTTGCCCGGCATGGCGCCGATGTAGGTGCGCCTGTGCCCCTTGATCTCGGCTTCGTCGCGCATCCCGCCAACACTGAATCGGTAAAAAGGACGCCCCAGCGCCTTGGCAATCGAATGACCGATCGAGGTTTTCCCAACACCGGGAGGACCGATCAGCAGCATGATGGCGCCACTGACATCGTGTTTGAAAACGGCGACGGCGAGAAACTCGATGATCCGCTCTTTGACATCTTCAAGACCATCATGATCGGCATCGAGGATCCGGCGAGCCTGTTTGATATCCAACTTGTCCTGGTGGTAGCAGCCCCAGGGGACCTGACTGATCCAGTCCAGGTAATTGCGCGTCACCGCATATTCGGGGGAGCCTGCCTCTAATATTTTCAGCTTGCCAAGCTCTTCGTCGAAACGTTGCTGAACTAAATCCGGCACGGTTCTATCAGCCATCCGCTTGCTGAAGGTTTCAATCTCGGCGGTCTTATCGTCTTTCTCCAATCCCAATTCGCGTTGGATCACCTTGAGTTGTTCTCGTAAAAAGAATTCCCGCTGACGTTCATTGATGCTGCGATTGACCTCGTCGCGGATCTGGTTATGCAACTTGGCGACTTCGATCTCTTTTTTAACCAGGGCCAACGATTTTTGCAGCCGTTCATAGACCAACGGGGTATCCAGGATCTCTTGTAATTCATCGCCGCTGGCGGTGGTGATCGCCGCAGCGCAATCGGCCAGTGGCGAGGGATCATTCGGGTTGAAACGATCGAGATATTGTTTTAATTCCTCACTATATAAGGGGTTGATCGGCAGCAGCTCTTTAATCGCCGAGATCAATGCCATGGCATACGCTTTGATTTCTGTGTCACTGCGGCCTTCCGCTAGTTTCACCGGCGGGTAGCGGACCTCAACCAGATAGGGTGGTTTGTGACTGAGCCAATTGACGATTTCGACCCGCTCGATCCCTTCGGCAACGAATTGCAACTCACCATCGCCGGAGCTGGCATGCAGGATCCGCACGGCACATCCAGTAGTTGGCGTAATATCGGGCAGCGGCGTATCCGGGTCACGCTCCTTCTCATCGCTGATCCGCAATAGGGCCACCATCTTGTGGGGAGTGTTTGCCACCCGCTCGATGGTCTTGCGCCAAGGATCAGCCTGGATCTGTACCGGCAGGATTTGTGCGGGTAAAAAGGGACGTCCAAAGATCGGAATAACATAGAGTTGGGTAGGTCGATCCTGGCCTTGTAAGATCAGGCCGGTTGGGTTTTGTTCCGTTGAATTGGCATCGGCATTGCTCATCCTGGTCACCATGAAATATTGTCTCAGTGATAAGATGGCAGCTCGCTCGAGAGCCTGATGATGCTCTCTACAACTGCTTGGGTTTAGTGTAGGAGTAAACGATGAGAGCTGACGGAAGATGGTTCACAGAAATCGGGGTGATCTCGTGGTGTTTGCTGGCCGCTCAGGGGTGCACTACCAACCGCGAACCGCTTGAGCAGGAGATCTGGCTTGCAGAGCCCGTGCCCTATACCTCGTCGTTGCCCGCTCGGTGTGAGGGGCTGGTGGTGATGAGCGGCAATCAATTGACTGCTGCTCAACCCATACACTTTGATTTTGCGCGCACTCAAGTGAGGGCGGAGGATGAACCAACTCTCGATTGCATGGCGGCCGCCTCGATAGACCAGCCGGTGACCATCTTGCTGCAGGGCCATACCGACAGCATTGGCTCGGCGAGCGACAATCAGCAATTGGGTGAGCGCCGAGCGCAAGCGGCTGCCTTCTATCTGCAGGCCCATGGCGTGGATAACGCCAAATTGCTCGAGAGCTCGGCTGGCGAATCAAGCCCGGTGGCGCCCAACAGTAGTTCTCAGGGGCGGGCCGTCAACCGGCGAGTCGAGTTTTATCCAACGTCGCCGCAGTGATCCTGCGATTCATCGGCCGGGTGCGTCAGGTGTTGTTCAAATAACCGAGTCAGCAAGGCCAACCCTGGGGCGAGGGCCTGTTCATCAAAATCAAAGTTGCTGGCATGATGTCCGGCCGTTAAATCAGCCCCCAAGACCAGATAAACGGCTTGTCCGCCATTTTTCTGAACTCGGTCCACCATGAAGCCGGCATCATCACTGGCACCAAATGGCCGGCTATGTATGACTGAAAAGCCGAGTCCGCTGGCGACCAGGGTGACGGCATGAACCAGGGCAGGGGAGTTCTCAATGCCGATCGCCTCACCTTGGCGGCGGATCTGATAATCCACTCCATGACCCAATGCGCAACCTTGCACGATCCGCTGCACGGCGGAAAAAACATAATCATTGAGCGCTGCGCTGGCGCCGCGCGTTTCGCCTTGCAACAAGGCGTAGGCCGGGATGACGTTTCGCTCAACACCGGCATGGAGTTGACCAATATTCAAGCGCGTCATCCCATCCCGATGCGGCGGAATGGCCAACATCTGACTCACCGCCTGGCAGGCTGCCGCCAGCGCATTGGCTCCGGCATTTGGCTCAAGACCGGCATGGGCGGCCCGGCCCATGAACTCCACATCGAATTTGGTAGAACTCAAGAAGCCATCGGGACAAACCACTAATTCGCCTGTCCCGGCGTGGATCCCCAGATGGATGGCATACAGAAAATCAACATCATCCAATTCACCACCCAAGGCGATGGCTTTGCCCCCGCGGCAACCCTCTTCGGCGGGCTGGAAGATCAATTTGATGCGGCCGCACAATGTCTCACGTTGCCGAGCCAGGGCTAATCCGAGGACCAACCCCAGGGCGGCATGGCCATCGTGACCGCAGCCATGCATACAGCCGGGGATCTCGGAGGCAAACCCGGCGCGATAGGGAAGATGTTGCTCCTCCATCGACTCCTGCAAGCGTACGGCATCGAGATCCACGCGCAGTGCCACACAGGGACCTGGCTTGCCGGTATCCAGCTCGGCAATGAGCCCGGTGATCCGCATCGACTCTAGCCAGTGAGGATCGGCTCCTTGTGCTAACGCGCGTCTTTTTTCCTGCTCCTCATCAAGGGTGCGCCCCATGATGGCGGATCTGGAGACGATCTGGTCACCCAATTTGATGAGATAGCCGGCCTTGGCTAATTCCGCCGCGATCAGACTGCTGGTTCGATACTCACACCAAGCAGGCTCTGGAAACCGGTGAAAATCACGGCGCCAATGAATTAATTTTTCATGCATGAACATGCTCCAGCAAATTAATCAAACGCCATCGCTGCTACTGGCCGGTAACTGGGTAACCAGAAGTTGGTCGATTTTATAACTGTCGATATCCACCACTTCGAATTTGTATCCGGAAAAGTTGACCGAATCGGTTCGCTTGGGAATTTTTCGCAGGGTATACA